>CACJHS010000005.1 GCA_902593235.1 uncultured Pelagibacteraceae bacterium | reverse complement strand
CTTAAACAATAAAATACAAAAAATATTTACAAAAAAGAAAAAAATAAATGAGTGACTTAAATTTATTTTTTTTAATTTATTACTCATATTAAATTAATTCTTTTAAAAATTTCCATTTTGGCATTTTAAGGACAATTTTTAAGTCTTCTTTAAGATCACTTTTATTTGATAAAAAATTTATTGCTGTTTTAGGCTCCGTATTAAATACTTTTAAAAATATGCTGCCCATTTCAGTAGAATTATTTTTTAAAACTCTTAAAAGAATTTTGTCTAAAAAATCATATTTTTTTTGGATTTTATATGGTTTTACTTTTCGAATATTTTCGATGTTTTCTCTAATATAACTGCTTTGCTCTTGAATATTCAAGAACGTGTATCCAGTGCTTAATCTTGTCATACCTCCTGCAGAACCAATAAATATTTCTCTAGAATTATCTATTTTTTTTTTTCTAAAAAGTGGGATAGCACCTTTTTCTTTGAAATTAATTTTACAATTTCTTATGTTAAGATCATTGCCTAAGTAATTATCAATTTGATTTTCATAATCTTCAAGATTTTCATTATTTAGTTCTGATATCCATGTTGTCTCTACTAGCGCATTTCTTTTTGTGAAGGGAAGAGTATAAAAAAAATGAACTCTGTTTCTCTGATCACAAGCAAAATCCATTAAATTGAAAATTTCATCATCAAAAAAATCTTTATCAGTCTCTATTTCCACTCCGTAAAAATGTTGCCACAACTGTCCTTGATTGTTTTCAAAATTAGGCACACTATTAAAGACAATTGAATCCGATTTATCGACTTCATCAATATTTTTAAAAAACTGAATGTTTTTATTTAATTTAAGTTTCGAAAGTATTTTTTCATAAAATCTACCACTATCGATTGTCTGGTATGGAGTAGACTGGCAGTCTACATATTTTGTTTCATTTGGTGTATTTATTGTGAAATTAATCCAATTTTTTTTAACGCAGTCATCAAAGTTATGTGAAAAAACCTTCCAAAAAGACCAAGTTTTATCTCTTTTATACTCTTCTCTTGGTTCAATGATTGCTAAAGTTTTATTTTTTAATTTATCATGAATTTCTAACTCATATGCCAATGAAAGACCTGCGCAGCCTCCACCTATAATTATGTAATCAAATTCTTTCATTTAAATTTATTTCCTCGTAAATTAAATCATGATCATGTTCAATATTATTATTGTTTTTACTTATAAGAGATAACTTAATTAAGTCAAAAATCGATAATAAAGTCTCAATTATCTTCTCAATATTTGAAACGTAAATTTTCCCTGAATTTTTATAATTTTCTAAGTTTTTTTTATTTAAAATTTTATATCCAATTTTTCTATAAACTCTTCTTGCAACTAAAATAGAAAATCTGAAGCTAAGTGGTATTTCTTTTATTGAGTAAAATGAGTTTTCATAAAATTTTTCTGAAAGTTTTATTGTGGCTTCAATATCTTCAAAACTTTCATTTATATAAAATCTATTATTTCTTTTATCTTCCATTACATCTCTAGAAATATTTGTTAATTGCATTGCAATTCCAAGATCAATAGCTGATTTTAAAGATTGTTCTTTGTGAACATTTAATATTTTAGCCATCATCAATCCAACTGTTCCAGCTACCCTGTAAGAATATACTAACAATTCTTTTTTTGAATTAAGTTGAACATTTTCTTTAATATCAGACTTAATACCTTCAAATAAATCGTCAACTATTTTAGTGGAAATACTAAATTCATTAATAAGATGCCACATGTTTTTAATAACTGGATCATCATAATTTTTATTTAGAAAATTATTTCTAAATTTAATAAAATTATCTTTTTTTATTTCTATCTTGTTTTCATCATCAGCAATATTATCTGCTTCTCTACAAAAATCATATAGAGCCGAGCATTTTTTATATGTTTGTTTTGGTAAAAAAAAACCTGCCCAGTTGAAAGATTTTGCGTAAGTAGCTAAATAATTTTTCGTTAACATTAAAATAATTTATCTAAAACCTTCGCTGAAGAGAGAACACCTGGAACACCGGCCCCAGGATGTGTGCCCGCACCAACAAAGTACAAACCATCATATATTTCTGATTTATTATGAAATCTAAAGTATGCGGATTGTGTAAATTTAGGTTGAATCGAAAACCCTGATCCAAATTTTGTATTTAATTCTTTTTCAAAGTAATCAGGCGTTAGATAAAAATCTTCAACTATATTGTTCTTAAGATCTGGCATTAGGTCTTTTTCCATTTTTTCAATTACAAGATTTTTCATTTTTTCACCTTCAGTTTCCCAATTTATTTTTGACTGCTTGTTAGGAACAGGCACTAACACATAAAAACAATCATTTCCTTCTGGAGCCATAGTTTTATCAGTTGCTGTAGGTCTGTGAAGGTAATAGCTAATATCATTATTTAATTTTTTCTTATTAAATATGTCATCAAGATGTTCCTTATACTTGTTTCCAAACTTTATTGTATGGTGTTCAACATTCTCATAAATTTTTTTTGTTCCAAAATAGTAAACAAATAAACCCATAGAATATTCCATTCGATTTTTTTTCCAATTAAACAACATGGAACTCTCGTTGCTTTTGCTTAACATTTTCTCATAAAATGCAGGCGGATCTGCATTACAAACAACATTATCTGCACCAATTTCATTTTCATAATTTAATTTTACACCACTTATTTTATTTTTTTTTGTTATAATTTCAGTTACTTCACTGTTTTTTATTATTTCAATACCAACCTCATTCATTAACTTTTCAAAACCTCTAATTATATTTCCTGTTCCTCTTACTGAATAGTGTATTCCCCATTTTTTTTCTAAATAAAGAATTAATCCATAAATAGAAGTGGTGGTAAATGGATTTCCTCCAACTAGTAAAGGATGCATGCTAAGCATTCTTCTTAATTTTTCATTTTTTATATAAGATGAAACAAGTGAGTAAACTGATTTATAACTTTTAAGTTTTAACAGAGCAGGCAATTGTTGCATCATTACGAAAGGTTTATCAAATGGTACATCTGCAAGTTCTAAAAAACCTTTATCAAATATTTTTTTTGTAAAATTAACTAATTTTTCATATCCATTTACATCTTCTTTACTAAGCTTCTCAATTTGGTTTTTCATCTCTATTTCGTCACCTGAATAGTTGAATTTAGTTTTGTCCTCAAAAATAAATTGGTACCAAATTTTAAGTGGAGTTAGTTCTATATAATTTTTTGGATCTTTATTGAATAACTCGAACAATTCATTAATTAAATAGGGTGCGGTAATTACTGTTGGTCCAGCATCATATATAAATCCGTTTTTCTTAAAAACTCTTGCTCGTCCACCTAGGTCTGGATGCTTTTCTATTAATTTTACGTTATGTCCTTTTGCTTTAAGTCTTAGTGCTGCTGCGATCCCACCAAATCCTGATCCAATGACTATAGAGTTCATTTTAGTAATTTATAGCTTTTTTGAAAAATTGTAAGCGTATTATGAGTTAATTTTTTTTAACTCTGCTTTAGTTTCATCTAAATTTTTTTGAAACACAGCATCTAATTTTGACTTGTCTACAGATGTAGTTATTATTTTTTTAACTGAGTCCACGGCAATCTTTATTGATGCGTCCTTAATTTCTTTTAAAGCCGCTTCTTTCATCTGGCCTATTTTATTTTCAGCTAAATTTTTTTTAATTTCTGATGATTTATGAAACTTATCATTCATCTCAATTATTAATCTATCTGCATCTTTTTTGGCGTTCTCAAGAATTTCATTGCTAACAGACTGAGCTGTATCTAATTTTTTTTGTGAGTTATCTAATAGTGTTTTTGCCTCGGTTCTTAATTTTTCACTTTCATCAATTTCATTTTTAATGTCAGATATCATTTTATCTAACATTTCAGAAATTTTTTGAGGAATTTTAAGGTAAATTAACGCTCCAAAAAAAATAATAAATGATACTGCTACCCAAAATGTTGCATCAATTGCCATAATATTTATCTCCATTTCTTTTAGATAGATCGTCAACAATTGCAGATATACTACTATTATTTACTTCTGCTCCAATTAGTTTTTGCAATAACTCAGATGAAGTCTCAATAGCAATTTTATTTATTTTATCTGGCGCATTTTTTCTTAATGCATCTATTTCTTTTTCAGCCTCTGCAATTTCATTATCAATTTGTTTATCAAGTACTTCTCTTTTTGCACCAATATCTTTTAGTGCTTTTTCTCTTGCTTGATTGAAAATACTATTAGCCTCAAGTTTGCTTTTAGATATAATTTCATCGTATTCTTTTAGTTTTGCATCACTATCTTCTCTTTGTTTCTCAGCAGCCTCAATATTTTCTAATATTTGAGATTTTCTCGATTCTAAGTTGTTACTAATTTTTGGTAGTATTAGTTTAGATAAAACTAAATACATAACACCAAAAGTAAGTATTAGCCAAAAAATTTGAGAAACCCAAAACTCTGGATTTAATTGAGGCATACCTCCGCTTTCAGCCGCAAAAGCTTCTTTAATAAAAAAGAAGCTAAAAAATATTGACTGAAAATATATTTTTTTAACCATCAATTTAAAACGCAAAGAGAATGATTAACGCAACTACTAATCCGAATAATCCTGTAGCTTCTGCAAGTGCGAAACCTAAAAGCAAGTTAGGAAATTGTTTTTGTGCTGCAGATGGATTTCTCATTGCACCAGACAAATAATTTCCAAAAATTATTCCGATACCAACACCGGCTCCAGCTAAAGCAATTGCTGCTAAACCTGCTCCGATCATTTTTGCTGCTTCTAATTCCATTATATCCTCCTCTGTTATTAATGGTGTAAATTTAATGCATCATTTAAATAGATGCAGGTTAAGATTGCAAAAACATAAGCTTGAAGAAAAGCAACTAAGATCTCCAAACCAGTTAACGCAACCGAAAAACTTAGTGGAAGCCACCCACCAACTATTCCAAGGCTAATTACAAAGCCTCCGAAAACTTTCATCATTGTATGACCAGCCATCATATTGGCAAATAATCTAACTGATAAACTTATAGGCCTACTTAAATAAGAAATAATTTCTATAACAACAATTAAAGGGAGTAATACTGCAGGCACTCCACTTGGAACAAATAATTTTAAATACCCAAATCCATGTTTAATAAACCCAATTACAGTCACTCCAATAAATATAAATGCTGCGAGCACAAATGTTACAATGATATGACTGGTTACAGTGAAAGTATAAGGTATCATTCCAAACATGTTACAAAATAAAACAAACATGAATAGAGAAAATATAAATGCAAAGTATGGTTTAGCTTTTGATCCAGCTGTATCGCTAATCATTTTGGATACAAAGGTATAGCTAAGTTCTGCTAATAATTGAATTTTGTTTGGTAGTATTGAATTTTTTTTTGATCCTAAATTAAAGATTAACAAAATAGATACAGTACTTAAAATCATAAACAAACTTGCGTTCGTAAATGATATGTCGAATGCTCCAACTTTAATTTCAGGTCCAATTCTATAAACGTCGAATTGGGACATAGGATTTGCTGCCATAATACTTATTTATTTTTGCATTTTTTTTGCGGATCTAATCACATTGGTTATTCCAGCAACCACACCAACAAAAAAAAATATTAATATAAACCAGGGTTTAGTACCAAAGGTCTTGTCAAAAATAAACCCAATAATTGTCCCCACAGCAACTGCAGAAACAAGTTCTGTGCTCAATTTGAATGCAGTTCCTATAGGTGAGGGGTCATTCTTCTTATTATAGAGATTTTTCTTTGAAATCTTGCTTTTTGCAATCTCTAAGCGAGTTTTGAAAGGGTCTTTTGGCATTTATATAGTTTAAGCAACCATACTCTCTGCTTTTTGTAAATCAACAGCCACAAGCTGACTGATTCCTTTTTGAGGCATCGTCACCCCATATAGTCTGTTCATTTTTGACATGGTTAAAGCATGATGAGTTACAATTATGAATTTGGTATTGGTTATTTTTATTAATTCCTCAAGCAGACTACAAAATCTTGTTACGTTAGCATCGTCAAGAGGTGCATCAACCTCATCCAATACACATATAGGCGAAGGGTTTGTTAAAAATACTGCAAATATTAAAGAGAGCGCAGTCAATGCTTGTTCACCTCCAGATAACAAAGTTATAGATTGAAGTCTTTTTCCAGGAGGACTAACTAACATTTCTAAACCTGCTTCAAGTGGATCGTCAGAGTCTACCAATTCTAATTTAGCATTTCCACCATTGAAAAGTTTTGTATAAACTTCATTAAATTTTCTATTAACTTTTTCAAAAGCTTCAATCAATCTTTCCCTTCCTTTTTGATTAAGTTCATTGATGCTATCTTTCAGTTTCACAATAGCAGTAACAAGGTCGGCACGATCCTGTTCCATTTTTTTTATCTCTTCTTCATATTTACTTGTTTCTTCATCTGCTTTTAAATTTACAGATCCTAATTTTTCTCTTTCTTGTTTTTTCTTATCCAAAGCATCTTCTTGATCCACTGGATTTGGAAGTTCTTCTACTCCGTTTAAATTTGAATTTTCTAAAATATTATCTTCATTCAAATTTAACTCAGAACTAATTCTATCAAGGAGATCATTTTTTCTTTTTTGCAGGCCTTCAATTGTAGCTCCTGAGCTTGCTTTTCTTTCTCTGATTTGAATTGATTGTTCTTGAATTTCATTTAATTGTGTTCTTAACATTTCAATTTTTTGATCTGTCTCATCTATAATCGCTTCATTATCAATTTTTTCTTTATCTGAAATTCTTAAATTTTCTGAAATTTGACCTTTTCTCTCTGCCTGTGCTCTAGGTTGGTTTTCTAAATCACTTAATTGTTTTGATAATTTTTCTTTTCTTTGTGTTAGTTCATTAACCATTTTTTCTGAGTTAGTTAATAAATTTTTCCAACTTTCAATTTCTGTTTCAATGGTTTTAATTCTCTCATTTCTTTTAATAGACTCATTTTTAATTGATTGATTTTTACTGTATGCATCAGCATATTTTTCTTGGAGTAATTTTATATTTTTTGATTTTTCACTAACTCCTAATAATTCACTTCTAGATCTCTCATTTCTTAAATCATTTAAAAAACTATCTAGTTCCATATTACATCTATCTAGAAGTGTTAATGCTTGATTTATTTCATTACTATCTATTAATTCTTTTACCCTTGATATAGTATTTTTTACATTTCTTATTGGACCAACGCTTATATTTACAGTTTCCTCAGCTAAATTGTTTACAACTTCATCAACAGCTTTTTGTTCTTCTTTAAGTTTATTTTTTGCACTTTCCAAGTCTTCATTAGATAATTTTTCTGTTTCAAAATATTTCGAGTCTGTCTGAATTAATTCAGTTTTTTCTTCCTTCAGTCTTTTTTCATTTGAGTTAGCGTCTATAATAATTCCTTTTTCTCTACTGATATCGTCATCAAGTGTTTGAATTGATTTTTTGATGCTTTCTATCTCATCTTGAATCCTTGTATTTTCCTCATCTAAACTTTGAAGTTCTAGATTAAGTCTTTGTATCCTTGATAAATTTTCTATATTTTTTTCTCTCAATGGATTTACTTTATCTGTAAAAGTTTTAATTGAATTTTCTAATTCAGATATTTTGTTATTAAATCCTTCTACTTCTCCTTCTGCCTCAGTATTTATTTCATTTTCTATTCTAATTTCTTTGTCTATTTCTAATAATTTTAAATAATACAATCCTGCTTCAATTTTTTTAATTTGATCTGAAATTAGTTTGTATTTTGTTGCCTCTTCAGCTTGTTTTTGAAGATTTGCTAATTGTTTTTCTTGCTGTCTTCTTAATTCATCTGCTCTTTTTAAATTATTCTCAGCTGCACCTAATCTTAATTCAGCCTCATGTCTTCTAACGTGTAAACCAGATATTCCTGCAGCTTCTTCTAAAATAGCTCTTCTATCTGTTGGTTTCGCAGTTACTAAAGCACCTATTCTTCCTTGGCTAATCATAGATGGAGAGTGTGCACCAGTTGAAAGATCTGCAAAAAACATTTGAGCATCTCTTGCTCTCACCTCTTTATCATTGATGTAAAATTTAGATCCTTTATCTTTTTCTATCTTTCTTCTAACTTGTATTTGCTCTAATTCTCGGTATTGGATTGGACCTTCTTTATCTTTGTTTTCAACTTCGATTGAAACTTCAGCAATATTTTTTGATGCTTTATTAGATGTCCCTGAAAATATAACATCCTCCATACCAGATCCACGCATACTTTTTGCCGAGGTCTCTCCCATTACCCATCTTAAAGATTCTACAATGTTAGATTTTCCGCAGCCGTTAGGACCCACTATACCAGTAAGACCATCCTCGATTAAGAAGTTGGTTTTTTCAGCAAAAGATTTAAATCCGTTTAATTGGATTTTTTTAAACTCCATGCACTAACTTATATCAGTTTTTCTAGTGCTTTTTTTAAATTTTTATAATTTAAGGGTTTTTCAAATTTTTCGTTGTTAATAATTATCGTAGGAGTTGCGTTAACTTTGAAGTTTTTTGCTCCATCGATTCGATCGTTTAATACAAAATCTTCAATTTCTTTATTGTTTACACACGAGTCAAAATCAATTGTAAATCCTTCATTTTTTAAAAATTTTTGTAAGTTTTCATTTGCTTCCTCTATTGAACTCCCTTTAACCCATTTTTGTTGATTAGCGTATAAACTTTCAAGGATATCTGTATTTCCATCATTCTTACATTGAGAAATTTTTGATGCGTTAAAAGCAGCTATGTCTAGGGGAAAATGTCTAAATTCAATTTTGGCAATTCCTTTATCAAGAAATTCCTCTTTTAATTGAGGGTAAACATTTTTATGAAAATTAGCGCAGTGACTACATGTTAGAGACTCAAATGCTATAATAGTTATTTTTGCATCTTTGTTACCAACAGTTATCCTTTTAATTTCCTCAGCTTGTAAATTTAAGACTGTAGTAAAAAACATTAATGCAATGAATACAATTTTTTTCATTTCTCTCTAAAAACTCTGGTTAACTCTGCTAATGATTTTTTAATTTTTTCATTTTTAACATCTTTAATTTTATCTTGATATTTACTTATTGCCACATTTTTAATTTTTGTCTCACTAGAGCTCGTCATTTCATGTTCATCATCAAAACTTATAAATTTAAGCTTTTCAACAACAGAATCGCCAAAAAAATTATTCATTTTATCTAAAATATCTTTTTTCGAATATTCTACGTCAACTTCATGCCCTCGCTTGACCATAACCACTAAGGTGCTAACACCAAATTTATTTGAATTTTTAAATGTTTTTGGATAGCAAATTTTAAATAATTCGCTTCCAACTAAATATTTCCAATTGCTCAGCGTTTCTGAATATACATGCCCTTTTTTATTTATTATTTTTTTGACATTTTTTGGCAAAGTGTCTTTGAAAGATCTTAATCCTTGAATGCTAGCGTTTCTCTGCTTAGTATTATTTTTAGATTGCATATGAAAGATCCAATAATAACAAATAATATTCTTAATTGGTATGATTTAAATAAAAGATCTTTACCTTGGAGGAAGAATGTTTCTCAAACAAAAAAGCAATACTACACTTTAGTAAGTGAATTCATGTTGCAGCAAACCCAGGTTGCAACGGTAATACCTTACTTTAACAGATTCATTAAAAATATTCCTACAATTGAAAAACTATCTAAATATGATGATAGAAAATTAATCAAACTTTGGGAGGGTCTTGGATACTATTCAAGAGTAAGAAATTTAAAAAAAACCGCTCAAATAGTTGTTAAAAATTTTAATAAAAAAATACCTAGAAATTTTTTAGATTTAAAGTCTCTTCCTGGAATTGGAGATTATACAGCAAGTGCAATTTCTGCAATTGCATTCAATGAACCAATAATTCCTCTAGATGGCAATATTGAAAGAGTGTTAAAGAGATACTTACTTTTAAAAAAACAAGATCAAATAAAAAAAGAAAATTTACACGAAAAGAAAAAAATTTTTGGAACATCTATCAAAAGATCTAGTGATTATGCTCAAGCTTTAATGGAATTAGGAGCACTAATTTGCAAACCTGTTAGTCCTAATTGTAAGAAGTGTCCGTTAGTAAAAAAATGCAAATCATTTAAAAATAAAAATTTTGATTTAGTAAAATTGAAAAAAAAAGATAAGGAAACCTTCTACAAGCTAGATGTTTGTAAAAAAAATAATCATTATTTATTAATTAAAAATAATAAATTTAATTTTTTGAAAAATTTAAATATCTTCCCGATGAAGGAAGTAAATAATCCTAAAAATTTTGATCAAGATTTGAATTTTAAAATGTCTAATATGAGTATGAATATTAAAATCGAATTTAAAAATAAATATAATTTAAATAAAAATAATTATTGGATTGATCCAACAAAGCTTCAAAATTATACACTGCCAACATTTACAAAAAAGATTGTAAAATTTTTAGAAAGTCATAAATGAAAAAAATAGCAATAATTGGTGCTGGAATTTCTGGTTTGTATATTGCCAATTTATTTAAAGATCATAAGGATTATCAGGTTACGATTTATGAAAAAAGAAATTCAATAGAAATAGACGAAGGCTATGGAATTCAACTTTCGGTAAATAGCGTGAAGCTTTTAAATAAAATAGGCTTCGCTTCTCTCACTAAAGAAGAAAAATTTAATCCAAAAAAAATTGATTTTTATGAAATTAAAAATTCAAAAAAAATTTGTGACTTAGATATTTCAAAATTTAATTCTGAAGATTGTAAATACACAACATTGAAAAGATCAAAATTACTTCAATTTTTAAAAAAACAAATAAACGAAGATATAATTAAATATAACCACAGTATTGAAAAGATTAATTATGATAAAGACTCAATAAAATTAATATTTGATAATAATACAATAACTTGCGATTACTTAATTATTTCAGACGGTGTGTTTTCTAAGGGTAAGTTATTAATTTCAACCAATAAATCAAAACCAATTTACAATGATACGATTGCTATTAGGGGCAGCATATTAAGAGAAAATCTTCAAAATATAAATGAAGAAAATATTTCTTTGTTTTTAGGTTCGAATTTTCATTATGTTATTTATCCAATTAATAATGATAAAAATTTAAATTTTATTGGTATTTTAAAACATAAATTAAATTCAAACGAGCAAGAGAATTTTAATCTTTTTACCGAGAGTTCTTTTATAAAAAATATTAAATTTAAATTTTCTCAAAAAGTTTCTCAAAGTTTTTTAGAAAATCTTCAAAATATTAGATTATTTCCGATATTTGTAAGTAAAAATTTATATAATCCTCCAAAAAATATATTCCTTGTAGGAGATGCATTTTTTGCCTTTTCACCTTCATTTGCACAGGGAGCTTCTCAATCAATTGAGGGGGCTAATGAATTATATGAATGTTTAATAAATAATAATAATTTTTATGATATCAGATTAAAGAGAGTAAAAATGATTAACATTAGATCTAATTTCAATCAATTTGCCTTCCATTTATCAAATCCAATTATGATTATATTTAGAAATATTTTTTTAAAACTTTTAACTAAAAATAAAAAATTTTTAGAAAGTTATTTGGGTAAAATTTATAAAAGTTAATTTTTAGAAATTAATCTTTGTCTTAGATAATCAATAGGATAAGTTCGTCCATTTATATCATAGTGCCAAAAAGTCCATCCGTTGCAACTTTCAGCTCCTAAAATAGTAGCTGCAACTTTGTGTATAGAACCCTCTGCTTGATTATGTTTTATACTGCCATCAGCCATAATTCTGGCTGTTATTTTTTTCTTATTATCAAAAATATTAGTTCCAGGTTTAATTATTCCAAGCTCGACTAATGAACCAAAAGGAATTCTTGGTTTTGATCTATTATTTTTTAGCGTATCTAATAAATCGTCTTCAATAGGCTTTGTAGTTTTTATACGTTGCTCAGCAGCTTTAAAATAATTTTTTTCTTTTTCTATTCCAAAATAATTTCTCCCTAGTTTTTTTGCTACTGTAGCTGTTGTTCCTGATCCTAAAAAAGGATCAAGTATGAGGTCATTTTTATTTGATGTAGCTAGTAAAATTCTATGTAATAGTGCTTCTGGTTTTTGTGTGGAGTGAATTTTTTTTCCATCCTTTTTAAGTCTTTCAGAACCATTGCATATTGGAAGATCCCAATTAGATCTCATTTGAAGATCATCATTTAAACATTTTAAAGATTGATAATTAAATGTGTATTTTGATTTCTCACTTTTAGAAGCCCATATTAAAGTTTCATGAGCGTTAGTAAATCGTGTCCCTCTAAAGTTTGGCATTGGATTATTTTTATTCCAAATAACATCATTTAAAATCCAGAAACCTAGATTTTGTATTGCTGTGCCAACTCTAAAAATATTATGGTAGCTTCCTATAACCCAAATAGCTCCATCTTTTTTTAAAATTCTTTTACATTCACTAAGCCATTCATAGGTGAAATCATCATATTTTTTAAAATTTTCAAATTGATCCCACTTATCATTTACCGCACTAACCTTTGATCTATCTGGTCTAGTTAATTCACTTTTTAATTGTAAGTTGTAAGGAGGATCAGCAAAAATTAAATCAAAAGTTTCACGTGGAATTTTTTTTAATTCTTCGAGGCTATCTCCATTAATTATTTTATTTTTGAAATCAGTTTTCATTTTTAAAAATTAATTAGACTCCAAATGGATTCTACGGTCAACCTGAGATTGAAAAATTTGGATTCGATTAGTGTTTCTAAATTAGAAGGTAACTAGATGTAGTGTTAATCTATTTTAGATATAGGTGAAAAAGTTTTTCTATGATGTTTAGTAATACCTAATTTTTTCAAAGCTTTTAAGTGCTGTTTTGTTCCGTACCCAAAGTTTTTATCCCAATCATAGCCTTTATTTTTTTTTGATAAGGTGGTTATAAATTTATCTCTTGATACTTTTGCAATTATAGAAGCTGCCGAAATAGAGGGGATTTTTTTATCTCCTTTAACAACTGATTTTAAATTATAATTTTCTAACTCTGGAGTTTTGTTTCCATCTATCAGAACGTGTGTTGGTTTTCTCTTAAGTTTTCTGATGGCTCTTTTCATAGCCAGCAAACTTGCTTGAAGTATATTTAGCTTTTCTATTTCTTTGACAGAAGCTTTGCCTATGGACCAAGTAGAATTTTTTTTTATATATGCACATAGATACTCTCTCTCTTTTTTACTTAATGATTTTGAATCTTTTAATAACTTTTGATTAATTGATTTTTTTAAAATTACTGCTGAAGCATAAACAGGCCCAATTAAACTTCCTCTACCAACCTCATCAACCCCAGCAATTATCTTCATCAAATTTTTAACTTCAGATCTTTGATTTTGTCTCTAATTTTCTTTAAATCTTCCCATGAGTATTTTTTATTTTCTGGAAAACGGATTAAATAAGATGGATTAAAAGTTATCATTAAAGGGAATACTTTGTTTTTTAATATCACCTCCTTCCAATGTCCTCTTTCATTAGTTATTTTTTCACTTATTCCTGTTAAAGCCTCCATTGCCGAACTACCCATCAAAACAATAATCTTTGGGTTTATAATCGATATATGCTCTTTCAAAAATACTGAGTATCTTTTAATTTCAAATGAGGTTGGTTTTCTGTCATCAGGTGGTCTAAAATTGATTGCATAACTAGTGTAAATATTTTGTCTCTTAATATTAATGGCTATAAGCATTTTGTTAAGAAGTTCGCCAACTTCACCTCTAAATGGGACACCCAATTTTTCTTCTTCACCCCCAGGTGACTCTCCAATTAACATTAAAGGGCTATTTATATTTCCCTCACCTAAAATAATTTTGTTTGAATTTTCTTTCAATTTACAATTTTCAATTGAATTTATTTGATCTTTTAAATTTTTAAGTAATTCTTCTTTATTAATTTGCAGGGTGCCATTGTTAGTTTCTAAAATATTAAATCTATTTATTGGCTTATCAGCGAATATAAATTTTGGCTCAATAGTATTAATTAGCTCTTGGTTTAATTTGCTATTTTGATTTATCACTTTTTTAGTCATAGTATGGTTACATGTTCCTAAAATTTCTAAAATTAGTACTATTAATATCCATATCTTATCAGACACCTTTGTATTCTAAAAGTGCTACTTTTAATGATTTCAACTCAAGAGATTTATCAAATTATTTTTCTGGAATTGTTGCATTTGAAAATCGAGATAATTCTAAAGCTTTAAAATTTTTTAACTTAACCAAAGTATTAATTAACAAACATGACAGTTATTTAAAAAGATATGTTAACTCTTTAGTTTTAGATAACAAAGTACCTCAAGCAATTAACGTTTTAAATAATAACACAAATAAATCTAACTCAGATTTTTATGACGCTTATATAATTTTAATAATTGACAGTTTAAAGAAAAATAATTTTAAAAAAGCTGATGAATATTTAACACAAAGTTTAAAATTTCAAGATGAGGATAGAATAACCCTGGTTATATTTGAGATACTTAATCAGTACATTCATACATTTAGAAATAAAAAAATTTTAAATAATAAAAAAAATTTTGGAAACATATCTTTAATTGCCAGAGCATTTCAATACTGTTATCTAGATGACAAAAAAACATCATCTTACTTTTTAAATTTAATTAACAATCCTCAAGGTGATTATTCAAGATATATTTTCTTTTATCTTAATTATTTAATTGAAAACAAAAAAATAAATGAAGCAAGATTAGCTGTAGAACAAATTGATTATATAAATTCAACACTCTTACTTTCACAAAGTAAAAGTTGGATAGACAAAGAAAAATTCGATGAATTTGAAAAAATTTTTTCATGCAAAGATCATAATGACCTTGTAAGTGAGTTTTTATTTTTAATCTCCAATCTTTATTCTTCTCAGGATAATTTTGAAAAATCAAATTTTTATTTAAATTTATCGAATTATTTAAATCCTAAGTTTGAATTTAATCTGTCATTGGTTGCAGAAAATTTTTATCTTAATAATGAATTTGATAAAGTACAAAGGATCTTAAAAAAGTTTAAAAAAGAAGATGAATTTTATTTTTGGTTTAGAATAAAAAAAGAAGCTCAAATAATAATTCAAGAGCAGGATTATGAAAATGGAATAAAATTCATAGATTCAAAATTTAATAAAATTGAAAATCCTAATATAAAAATGGTTTTTGATTTAGCTAATTTTTATAAAAATTCTAAAAATTATGAAAAGGCAATAGATCGTTATACGGAAATTATTTTAACACTGGAGGACAATTCACTTATCAAATCAGATGTATTGTATCGTAGAGGTGGTAGTTATGAAAGAATGGGTAATTATGAAAAGTCAGATGAAGATTTACTGCATGCGCTTAAAATTGATCCTAGTGATGCATATATTTTAAATTACCTTGCTTACTCTTGGTTAGAGCGTGATTATAAAATTAATGAAGCAATGGATATGTTGAAAACAGCATATGATTTAAAAAGCAATGATCCATATATTATTGATTCAATCGGATGGGCGTATTTTTTAATAGAGGATTATCTAGAAGCAGAAAAGTATTTAAAAAGAGCTGTAGAATTAATGCCAGATGACCCAATCGTGAATGATCATTATGGAGACATTTTATGGAAATTAAATCGAAAAATTCAAGCAAGATATTTTTGGAACAACGTGTTAACTTTTGATGACACCGAAGACGATATGAGAAAAAAAATCAATATTAAAGTAATTGAGGGTCTTAAAAATTCCTAAATGAAAATTAATAAAATTAAATCTAATGCAAAGTTAAATTTAGCACTAAATATCACTGGAAAAAAAAAGGTTTTACATAAAATTGAAAGTATAATTGGTTTCATAGATTTACATGATGTTATTTCGATAAATCAACATAATGGAAAAAAACACCACATTTCTTTTTATGGAAAGTTTTCTAAAAATATTGGAAAAAAAAATACTGTTCAAAGATTATTTCAGATACTAGATAAAGAAAATTTATTAAAAAATAAAAAATTCAAAGTTAAAATTAAAAAATTAATCCCTCAAGAAGCTGGGTTGGGTGGGGGATCGATGAATGCAGCTAGTGTGTTTAATTATCTGGTTAAAAAAAAAATTATTAATCCTAATCATCATAAAACTCGAAGTATCTGTGACTGGGTTGGTTCTGATGTTATTCTGGGAACCATTTCATCCAGCTGTGTGTTGTCATCAAGTGGTAGAATAAAAAAGATTTATAATACTCCAAAATATTACTCTACTTTAGTAAAGCCTGATTTTGGGTGCTCAACTAAAAAAATATACTCAGCTGTTCGAAAGTATACAAAATCAAAATATAACAAACCTAAAAAAAACATGTTTGGATTAAAATATTTGATTGATCAACAAAATGCCCTTGAAACAATAGCACTCAAAAAATACCCAAAACTTAAAAAAATAAAGTTGTTCTTAGAAAGTATAAATAATCCTTTATTTGTAAGAATGACTGGTTCAGGATCAACAATTGTTGCCTATTATAATTCATTAAAGAGTTGTAAATTGGCAAAAGCTAAATTTAAAAGAAAATATAAAAATTATTGGTGTGTTACAGCAAAAACTATATGAATTTTATATTTTTATGTTATAGGAAGCTAGTATTGGGGCGTAGCCAAGCGGTAAGGCACGGGTTTTTGGTACCTGCATCCTAGGTTCGAATCCTAGCGCCCCAGCCATTTATGAAAAATTTTTTAGATAAATTTTTTTCCGATCAAAAAATCTTGATTATATCAGTCAAAATTTAAAACAAATTACTTTAACAACACCAGCAAATAAAATTTTTGATGCAATTAATAATTTTTCAGAGAAAAGCGAAATCAGATATGTGGGTGGGTGTGTAAGAAAAGTGATAAAAAAAGAAAATGTTGATGATATTGACCTAGCAACAAATTTAACTCCCCCTGAGGTTTGTGAGGCTCTTAAAAACAAACAAATAAGTTATTATGAAACAGGAATTGAACACGGAACTATAACCGCAATAATTGACGAATATAAATATGAAATTACTTCTTTAAGGAAAGACGTCTCAACTGATGGAAGGCATGCTGAAGTAGAATTCTCTTTAGATTGGAAGGAAGATGCCTCTAGAAGGGATTTTACTATCAATTCAATTTATGCTGATGGCGATGGTAATTTATTTGATCCATTTAACGGTAAAAAAGATTTGGAGGAAGGTTATATTAATTTTATTGGCAATGCAGAAAAAAGAATTCAAGAAGATTATTTACGTATTTTGAGGTATTTAAGATTTTATTTAAATTACTCAAATCATAAGCACCAGCCAGAAATAATAAAAAATATAAAAAAAAATATTGATGGAATTTCAAATATATCATCTGAAAGATTAATTGATGAACTAAAAAAAATAACTAGCTCAAATGGATTTTTAAAACTCTTTAAAGACAAAGAAAGTTTAGAACTCGTAGAAATAATTTTCCCTCAATTAAAGAATATTAAAAATTTTAAAATACAAAATTCTTATGCTGCACAGAATTTTTTAAAAATTGACTTTATATTCTTAATTGCGCTTTTAGTGATTGATGGTACTGATAATACAGATTATTTTCTTTATAAATTTAAAATATCTAACAAAGATAAGAAAAGATTAAAATTGATAGATCTTTTTTATAAAGAAAAAGTAACTTTAAACAACTTTACAGAGAAAAACTTGAACAAATTTTTTTATTTTAATGGGCGACAGGCTATAATAGATATAATTAATTTTAAAATTTTTACCTCTAACAAAGTAGAGAAAAAACTAATCAAACTATTAGATACTTATAAAGAGAAAGTAATTCCAACTTTGCCAATAGGGGCTGATCTATTAATGTCTAAATTTCAAATTCCTGAGGGTAAAACTTTAGGTAATAAATTAAAAAGGATTGAAGAAATTTGGGTTCAAAACGGATTTCAAATTTCAGATAAGCAAGTACAACAAATAGTTAAAAGTTAAATATATTTAACGTCTTTAATTTCAAAATTTTTTACACCAGAGGGTGTATTTATTTCAACTAAATCACTTTTATTTTTTCCAATCAAACCTTTGCCAATTGGCGATTGAAAGAAAATTAGTTTTTGTTTTAAATCCGCCTCATCTCTTCCAACAATTTTATAATTAATCTTTTCACCAGTATCTAAATCTTCTAAATAAACTGTAGATCCAAAAATTACTTTTCCTTCATTGTTTAGTTTTGTAACATCAATAACATTTGCTCTTGCAATAATATCGTTAATTTCTGTAATTCTTCCCTCGTTATGAGATTGTTCTTCTTTAGCTGCATGATATTCAGCGTTTTCTTTAAGGTCTCCATGGGATCTCGCTTCAGCAATTGCAGCTACTATCTCAGGTCTTTTTTTTTCTTTTAAAAAAACCAATTCTTCTTTTAGTTTATTTAATCCGTTTAATGTTATTGGCTCTTTATCCATTTTTTTATTTCCATTTTGCAATTGGAGGTAATGACATCAAAATTCCTTCAACATTACCACCAGTTTGTAGCCCAAATTTTGTTCCTCTATCATAGAGCAAATTAAATTCTGCGTATCGACCTCTTTTAATATACTGAAACTCTTTATCTTTTAAAGTCCATTTTCTTTTTAATTTTTTTTTAATTATTTCATTAAATAGCATTTGAAATGTAACACCAACATCTCTGACAAATTTAAAGTCATTTTCAAAATTATCATTTTTATAGTCAAAAAATATTCCACCTATACCTCTGGCTTCTTTTCTGTGAGGTAGATAAAAATATTCATCACACCACTTTTTATATTTTTTATAATAATTTTTATTATGTCTATCGCACATTGCCTTTAATATTTTATGAAAGTTTTTCTTCTCTTTTTCATCTTTTATTGCTGGTGTTACATCCATACCTCCACCAAACCAATTCTTTGTTGTACAAATAAATCTGGTATTTAAATGCATTGCAGGAATATGGGGATTTTGCATGTGCATAACTATTGATATTCCTGATGCCCAAAATCTAGGATCTTTACTTGCACCAGGTATATTCTTTTGAAATTGCTTAGGAAATTTTCCATAAACTTTTGAAAAATTCACTCCTACTTTTTCAAAAATTTTTCCATTTTTAAGTATTCTATATTCACCACCACCCTCATCTTTTTTAATGCTTCTATTCCAAGAAGTTGATTGAAAATTTACTTTGTTTTTTTCAATTTTTAAAATGTCGTCACATATTGCGTTTTGTAATAGCTTAAACCAATTACTCGCTAAGTCTTTTTTGATTGAAATATCCATCTTATATCAATTCTATTTGACGCAAACTTTCTGCCAAAACAATGGCAACAGACGATGCAATATTAAGAGATCTTACTTGATTATTCATTGGTATTTTTAAACGATTTTTAATAATTTTATGAACTTTTTCGGGTACCCCAGCACTTTCTCTTCCAAACAAAATAGTATCATCAGGCTTAAATTTAAATTTAGTATAATTTATTGAACCCTTAGTTGTCATCAATACGATTCTCTCTTTCTTCTTTGCCTCAAAAAATTTTTCAGAACTTTGATAAAACTCTATTTGACTATAGTCCATATAGTCCATAACCACTCTTTTAAAACGTTTGTCTGATAATAGAAAGCCACATGGTTCAATTATTTCTAATTTAGCACCCAAACAAGCACAGGTTCTTATGATTGCAGCAGTATTCTGAGGTATATCAGGCTCATACAAAGCTATTTTGGGTACTAAAATTGTTGAATTCTGTGTCATTCTTTCAGTAGTAAAATAATTATTTTATATTATATGAATTCGTATATTAACTATTTTAAATCAAAAAGAGATAATAATAAAAGCTATTAAAAGTGTCTGAAAAAAAAACAAAAAGAAGAGATTTTTTATTTACAGCTACCACAGCGGTAGGAGCTGTTGGTGCCGCTGCAGTGGTGTGGCCAATGATAGATCAAATGAATCCAGACGCTTCTGTTAAAGCATTAGCTAGTACAGAGGTTGATGTAAGTTCATTAACACCTGGAAATACATTGACTGTTTTATGGAGAGGTAAACCAGTATTTATAAGAAGAAGAACTCAAGAAGAAATTGATGAGGCAAGAAAAGTTAAGATGGAAGATTTAATTCATCCTGAAAAAGATGAAGATAGAGCAAAAAACCCTGAGTGGCTTGTTATGTTAGGTGTATGTACACATCTTGGATGTGTACCTCTAAATGATAAGGGTGATTATAATGGGTGGTTCTGCCCATGTCATGGATCTCATTATGATACTTCTGGAAGAATTAGAAAAGGACCAGCACCTTGGAATATGGAAGTGCCTAAATATGAATTCGTTGATGCAAACACAATTAAGATTGGATAATGAAAAATGAGTGACCACGATTACAGACCAAAATCGAAGGTAGGACAATGGTTTAATGATCGATTGCCACTATTAACTCTTGCAAATCATTTAACTGATTATCCAACTCCTAAAAATTTAAATTATTGGTGGACATTTGGTGGAATTTTAACTTTTTGCTTAATCACTCAAATTGTTACCGGATTAACTCTTGCAATGCATTACATTGCTCATGCAGATATGGCTTTTGAAAGTGTTGAGCACATCATGCGAGATGTTAACTATGGTTGGTTAATTAGATACATTCATGCAAATGGTGCATCTATGTTTTTCTTAGCAGTCTACATTCATATCTTCAGGTCATTATTTTATGGTTCTTACAAAGCACCAAGAGAAATAATTTGGATAATTGGAATAATTATTTATTTGCTAATGATGGCGGCTGCATTTATGGGTTATGTATTGCCTTGGGGACAAATGAGCTTTTGGGGAGCAACTGTAATCACAAATTTATTTAGTGCTATTCCATTAGTTGGAGAGGGTATTGTCACTTGGTTATGGGGAGGTTATTCAGTCGACAACCCTACGTTAACTAGATTTTTTACTTTGCATTATTTAATTCCATTTTTAATTTTAGGATTAGTTATTTTACATATATGGGCTTTACATGTTCCTGGTAACAACAATCCAGTTGGAATAGATATAAAAAAACCTTCTAAAGATACTGTACCTTTCCATCCTTACATAGTAATTAAAGATGGTTTTGCTTTATTAATGTTCATGATTGTGTTTGCTTTCTTTGTATTCTACGCACCAAATATTTTAGGTCACGCAGATAATTATATCGAGGCAAACCCAATGGTAACACCCGCACACATTGTTCCTGAATGGTATCTCTTACCTTTTTATGCAATATTAAGATCAGTTCCTGATAAATTGCTAGGTGTTGTGGCTATGTTATCTGCAATATTAATCTTAGCAGTTTTACCTTGGTTAGATACGTCAAAAATAAGATCTGCAGTATTTAGACCTTTATATAAACAATTTTATTGGATACTGGTTGCTGATGTTTTGATACTTGGTTATGTGGGTGCGATGCCAGCTGAGGGACTTTACTTGTTGATAGCACGAGTTGCAACAGCGTATTACTTTTTGCATTTTTTAGTTATTCTTCCTGTTTTAGGCTTTAAAGAAAAAACTTTACCAGTGCCTCTAAGTATTACTGAACCTGTTCTAGGTGGTTCACCCAATCTAGCTGCCGCCAGAAATAAAGAAAGTAAAATAGAATAAGGTGAAAAATTTATTCAAATTATTTTCTATAATAATCTTAATTATTACTTCAAATTCATATTCTTTTGCTGCTGAAAAAGTAGAATATCTAAAAACTGACTGGAGTTTTAAGGGTCTATTTGGAAAATTTGATAGAGCTTCTCTTCAAAGAGGTTATCAAGTTTATACTGAAGTATGTGCCTCATGTCATTCGATGAAGTATTTAAGTTATAGAAATTTAGCAGAGCCAGGAGGGCCAGAATTCTCTGAAGCTCAAGCTAAAGCTATAGCAGCTTCATTCGAAGTAACTGATGGTCCAAATTCTGATGGTGAAATGTTTACAAGGCCAGGTAAATTATCTGATAAATTTGTAATGCCATATGACAATGTAAAAGCTGCCCAAGCGGCAAATGGTGGTGCATACCCTCCAGACATGTCTGTTTTGGTTAAAGCTAGAGGAGGTGGTGTTGACTATATCTATTCCTTATTACAAGGATATGAAGAAGCTCCTAGCAACGTATCTTTAGATGATGGAGTTTATTACAATAAATATATGTATGGTAATAAAATTAGAATGGCTGCTCCATTATCAGACGGATTAGTAGAGTATGGTGACGGAACAAATGCAACAGTAGAACAGATGTCAAAAGATGTAACGACTTTCTTAATGTGGTCTGCTGAACCTCATCTAGAATCTCGACATCAGATGGGCTTTAAAGCAATTACATACTTAATTATTTTGACAATTCTTGTTTACTTCAGCATGAAAAAGATATGGTCACGTGTTGAATCTGAAGTTTAGTACGTCTCCATCTTTCACAATATAATCTTTACCTTCTAATCTCATTTTTCCATTAGCTTTAGAATTTACCCATCCATCATTAGCAACGAAATCTTCATAAGATATAGTTTCAGCTCTAATGAAACCTTTTTCAAAATCTGTATGAATTTCACCTGCAGCTTTAGGAGCAGTGCAGTTTTTTTGTATAGTCCAAGCCCTTGTTTCTTCAGGTCCAGAAGTAAAATACGTATCAAGTTCTAATATTTTATAGCCCTTTTGAATTAACATGCTTAAACCTGTATCTTTTAAACCAATCATATTCATATAATTTTTTTTTTCATCATCTGCTAATTCATTTATTTGGTTTTCAATGTCCGCAGAAACAATCAGAGTGTTATCTTTTCCAAATTTTTCAATAAAGTTTTTAGTATATTGATTTCCATCCTGTACGCTTTGCTCATCTACATTGCAAACAAAAATCTTTGGTTTTATTGATAAAAGACCACTTTGATTAAGTTGTTTTGTATCAAATTGAGAATTTAATGTTGATATATCTTTATCATTATTAATACAGTCTAATGCAATCTCTAAAATTTTAAGCTGATCTTTGTCTACATTTTTCTTATTATTTTTTTCAAGTCTTTTTTGGATAGATTCTAGGTCGGCCAACATCATTTCAGTTTCAATGATCTCAAGATCTCTTATTGGGTCAACGTTCGGATTAACATTTTGAATATCGTCCGAGTCAAAGCATCTAATCATATGAATAACTGCATCAACTTCTCTTATGTGGGACAGAAATTTATTGCCTAATCCTTCACCTTTAGATGCACCTTTCACAAGACCAGCTATATCTACAAATGAAATAGTTGTATTTATTGTTTTTTTTGATTTTGAAACTTCTGATAATTTGTTCAATCTTTTATCTGGAACAGGGACTACTCCCACATTAGGATCTATCGTACAAAATGGAAAATTTGCAGCTTGAGCTTTGCTTGAGTTCGTAAGTGCGTTGAAGAGTGTAGATTTACCCACATTAGGCAAACCAACAATTCCACATTTAAAACTCATTATTTATTATTTACAGTGCTAGAGAATAAATCTAATTTTTTGTCTATAAGTATTGATATAGAGTCTGTGATATTATTTGTAATTTTTTCCAATCCAAGCATTTCATCCTCATCAAAATTTTGAAGAACAAAATCACTTACTTCCATTTTATCTTTTGGTTTACCAATTCCTATTCGTACTCTTGAATAATCTTTACCAATAAATTTGTCTATTGATGCAATTCCGTTATGTCCTGCATCAGAGCCACCAAATTTTGCTTTTATTTTTCCAAATTCTACATCTAGATCGTCATGAAAAACGATAACATCCTCAGCATCTATTTTGAAATATTCAATTAATTCTCTAATACAAATTCCAGAATTATTCATAAATGTTAAAGGTTTAATTGCATAAACTTTTTGTTCTCCCACATTACCAGTTGTAAGAAGTCCTTTGAATTTTGGTTTTTGTTTTGAAAGTCCAAATTTTTTATTTATTGCATCTATAATCTTGAAACCAATATTGTGTCTATTGTTTTCACTGTCTGGGGTTGGATTGCCTAATCCTACAAGTAGTAGCATAAAATATTAATATTGGAGGATAGAATTCAATTTTAATTAACTTATTTTTTTTCTTCAGCAGGTTTTTTGTCTTCACCTTCTTTTTTATCACCTTCAGCTGCTGGCTTATCTCCACCTTCAGCTGCTGCCGCTTCTGCTCCTTCAGCACCTTCTCCCTCAGCCGCTTCAGCTTCTGCAGGTTTTTCAGGTTCTTTCATAACAGTCGGAGCTGCTAGAGTTGCAATTACGAAATCTCTTCCTTGAATTGTAGGAGTAACGTCACTGTCAAGATTTATAGAAGAGATCTTAAAACTCTCTCCAATATCAACTCCATCAAGATCTATAATTAGATTTTCAGGAATTTTTTCGCTTGGACATTTAAGCTCAACTTTTCTTCTTACAATGTTTAAAACCCCACCTCTTTTCAAACCAGGAGATTTTTCATGATTTAAAAATTTTACTGGAACTTCAATTCTAACTTTTATGCCTGAAACTATTCTTAGAAAGTCTACATGTATTGGTTCATCTGAAATAATGTCATATTTTATTTCTCTTGGTAGAACTTTTTGAGGTTTACCATCAACATTTAAAGTTATGATGCTTGATAAAAAGTTTTCTTTATCAATTAGTGACTTGAGTATTTTTTTAGATATTGATATTTTCTCGTTTTGAGCTTCTCCGCCATAAATTATAGCAGGCACATTACCATTAACTCTTAATGAATTTAATTCACCTTTAGTTTTGGTGTTTCTGATATTGGCGTCTAATGAATTCATAAAAACAACGGTTTTTAGCTCAAGTTACTTAATAACTCAAGGTATTTATTTGAATAAATCTGATACTGAGGTTGAATTAGATATTCTTTTAATTGCTTCTCCCATAAGCCCTGAAATTGACAGAACCTCAATGTTTTTAACACCTTTAGTTCTGCTCATGTTATCGATTGTATCAGTTATTACTAAATTCTTAATTACTGAATTTTTAATTTTTTTTACAGCTTCACCGCTGAGTACACCATGAGTTATATAGACATAAACTTCTTTAGCCCCTCTATCTTTAAGAGCTTTAGCTGCATTTACTATTGTTCCACCAGAATCGATTATATCATCTACAATTATACAAGTTTTACCTTTTACATCTCCTATAACATTCATGACTTGAGATTGACCTGGTTTTGGTCGTCTTTTATCTACAATTGCTAATCCAACATTTAAGAGCTTGCCTAGTGCTCTTGCTCGTTCAGTTCCACCCACATCTGGAGCAACGCAAATAAGGTTTTTACTTTTTATCTTTTTTTTTGCATGTCTTGCAAAAATAGGTGTTGCAAACAAGTTGTCGACTGGAATATCAAAGAAACCTTGAATTTGACCTGCATGTAAATCAACAGTAACTACTCTATCAGCACCTGCTTTTGTAATTAAGTTTGATACTAATTTTGCAGAAATTGAAGTTCTAGGTACTACCTTTCTGTCTTGTCTAGCATAACCAAAATATGGAATTACGGCAGTTATATTTTTTGCTGAAGATCTTTTTAGTGCATCAATACACAACAAAAGCTCCATCAAATTATTATTGGCAGGCGAAGATATAGACTGAATAATAAAAATACTGTTTCCTCTGATATTCTCATTTATTTCAACATAAATTTCTCCATCAGAAAAATTTCTAATACTAGAGTTTACTAATTTAGATTTTAGATATTTAGCAATATTCTTGCTTAATGGTTTGTTGCTATTTCCGGATAATAATTTCATTAAAAAAGCCTAATAAAGCATAATTATTGAAATATTTCTACCATAATCATCATGATTTAGCTTTAACGCTCTTCTTGCACTAAAAAAATTATTATTAATATCAAATGTATCAATATTTAAAGACTCAATATTTTTTATTTTATTCTTTAAAAGACATGATTTTACATATTTAGGTAAATCAAAATAAAGCTTTTTGTACTTAATTTTAAAAAATTTATTATTTTTTTTATCCTTTTTTATAAATTTTCTTTTAAAATCTTGTTTGACTTCATAATTTTTAGCTGAGATAGCAGGGCCTATAGCTGCAGTAATATTTTTAGGATTAGATCCTTTTTTGATCATAAATTGGATTACTTTGCTAATAATACCTTTGTATGCACCTTTCCAACCTGCATGAATTGCAGCAACTAATTTTGTTTTTTCATCACAGATTAAAATCGGCACACAATCAGCAGTTAAAACACCAATTGGTATATTTTTTTGGTTTGTAATTACTGCGTCTGCTTTTTGTTTTGATCTAAATTTATTTTTTTTATTAATATAAACAAACTTATTACTATGTATTTGATGAAGTAAAAAAATACTTTTAGCGGTGCTTTTTATTTTTTTTTTAACTATTTGTAAATTTTTTTTAACATCTGAGGGATTATCTTTAGAACCAGGACCACAGTTTAAACTTTTATAAATTTTTTTTGATTTACCACCAGTTTTATTAAAAAAACCATGTTTAATTATTTTTATTTTCGAAAGTTTTTTTGATTTTATCAATTTTGAAAACCTGTCTTAAAATTGTTTCTCTTATTTTTTACAAGCATTACTTTGAACAATTCACCCATTTGGTTTTCATCTATTAAACGTCTTACTCGATAAAATAAATCTGCTTTTTTAGAAAATGCTATATTTTTGCCGATTATTTCTGCTCTTTGAAGAATACCCATATTTGTTAAAAATTTTTTTTGATTTGTAAAAATTGAATTAATTTCTTTAAACTGATTTATAAATTTTTCAAAGGAATGAAAGTTTATATTGTAAGTAATATCAGAGTCTCCAATATTTTCTAAAACGTTAGAATACTTGTGATTATTTACTGCCTGAAGAGTTTCATGCATTTTTCTATCTGCATAACCATAATCAATAACTAACATTCCTCCATCATTTTTTTGTATTAAGCCACAAATTGTTCTTAAATATTTAAATGTATCTGGTGAATATTCTATAACGCTCTGATCTTTTGATATTTCGAAATTAAGATGTTTTTCAATTGTTTCAATATCAATTTTTTCTTCTTTAAATTCAGCTTTGTTTGGGTCACTCAAATTCACAAATCTTTCAAACCAACTATCTTTTTTTTTAAAAAATTGTTTGATCGGTATAGCGTCAAAAAATTCATTAGCTAAAAAAATTGTTGGGTTTGAGTTTATTTTTTCAATGTTTTTTAACCATGAGAATGTTTTTGAATTTAAATTTTTTTTTTGTTCATTTAATAAAAAATCACTTTTTTCATGAATTACAAAACTGCAGGCATTGTAACACTCTGGAAAATTTATAAGTGTCTCATCTATGACTTTCATCATTTCACCATTTCCAGCACCCAGTTCTAGTAAATTAAATTTTTTTGGAGAGCCAATGCTTTTCCAAAAAGTAATCGTCCAAATTGCGATAATCTCTGAAAATAATCTTGTGACATTGGGCGCAGTAATAAAGTCTCCATCTTCACCAAAAGGATTTTTTTTCATATAAAAACCTTTGTCCTTATCGTAAAGAGCAAAATTTATAAATTGATCTAATGGTAAATTATTTGTTTTAGCGAGTTTCATATTTTAAATAAAATAAGATTACTCCTGATATTATAAATATTAAACTTACTACTTGCCCCATCGTTAAGTTTAAAAATATATAACCAAGCTGTTCATCTGGTGCTCTATAAAATTCAATAATAAATCTGAAAATTGAGTAAATTATTAAAAATAATCCTGAAATCACACCAGGTTTGTTTGAAAATTTATTTTTAAAATAAATTAATAATAAAAATAAAAATAATCCCTCTAATAGTGCTTCATATAATTGCGAAGGATGCCTAGGAAGATTATCTACCTGAACAAATGTTACTGCCCAGGGTAGATTAGTTATAGTTCCATATAACTCTGAATTTATAAAGTTTGCTATTCGTCCAAAAAATATTCCGACTGGAGCTACTAAAGCGACAATATCTAAATATAAGAATGGGTTTTGATTATTTTTTTTAGCAAAAAATATAGATGCGAAAATAACTCCAATTAAACCACCATGGAAGGACATTCCTCCTTGCCAAATTTTAAATATATCTAATGGATTATTTATATAAAAACTTAAATTATAAATAATAATATAACCAAGTCTGCCTCCTAAAATTATACCTATAATTAAATAAGTTAAATAATCATCAAATTTATTTTTAACTTCTATGTCTTGGATGAATAATTTTTTTGCGAGAATCCAGCCTAATATAATTCCAAATATATAAGCTAAAGAATACCATCTGATTTCTAAAGAAAATATTTCTAAGGCTACTGGGTCAAAATTATTAATGAACATTTTTAATAATACTTATAATGTATATCTTAAATATGAAAAATTCTAAATTTATAATTGATAAGTTTGCTAAATTAATAGAGCAGGGACTAGTATCTTCAAAAGACTTAACTACTGAATTATTTAATATCTTAAAATCCAAAAGAGATGAGTTTGTTTTTAAAATGAAACTTACAAGTAAAGATGAGTTTGAAGTACTCTCAAAACGTGTTGAGAATCTCGAAAATAAAATAAATAAACTTGAGAAAAAAAAAAATAAAAAAGTTAAACAGGCAAGAAAATCTTAACTTTTAAACCATCCATTTTTGATTTTTCTAACATTATATTTCCTCCATGAGATTTGATAATGTCTGATGAAATTGATAAGCCAAGACCAACACTTGATTTAGAGTCTGCTCGACCCTTATCTATTTTATAGAAAGGTTTAAATACATTTTCATACTCATCTTTTGGTATTCCAGGACCATCATCATCAATAATAATGAATAAGTTTGTATTTTTTTTACTTAAACTAATTTCAACTTTGTTTGCATATTTTAGTGAATTATCAATTAAATTATTTAGACATCTGTTAATTAAATTTTTCCTACCATTATAGTAAATTCTTGGTGTACAGTTTTGTGAAATATTTTTATTATTATATTTTTCAATAACGACTGAAATTAATTCAGATAAATTAAACATTTCATCTTTTTCAACATATGATGAGCTGGTGAATTGCAAATATTCATTTAGCATTTTCTCCATTTCATTGATGTCTTCAGTCAATTTATTAACAGTTTCTTTATCTTTTATAAAAGCTAATTGTAGTTTCATCCTTGTTAAGGGTGTCCTTAAATCATGACTTATTCCAGATAACATTTCTGTTCTTTGATTTAAGTGTCTTTCAATTCTCTTTCTCATTTTATCAAATTCGTGTCCTGCTTGTCTTATTTCAAGGGCTCCAGAAGGTTTGAACTCTTCAATATTTTCTCCTTTACCAAACCTTTCAGCTGCACGAGCTAGGTTAGTGATTGGTCTAGTTTGATTTTTTAAAAATATTAGAGAAATGATCACCATTATAATTGCAGGTACTGTGATCCAAAGTGCAAATATTCTTGCTGAAGAACTTGCAACCCTATCTTTAGGCACTAAAAATTTAAAATAACCATCCTCGTATTTAATTCTTAAATCAATCAATTCTTTATAACCTGTTGTATCAAACCAGTATTCATTTAATCCAAATTTAGATTTTAGTTCTCTTCTTAAAGTTCTATCTATAGGACTAAACCATCTTTCAGTATCTGTATTTTGTAATTTTTCGTTATTAGTGAACTCAATATTTAAATCTAAAAATATGGAAAAAAGATCTAGCAATTCTTGTTTATTTTCTTTCTCACTTTCATAGGCTTCAATAAATGTACTAATTTCATTTACCAAGGTTCTTGTCATACCTTTGTTTGTTTTGATCCAAAGGCTATCAAAAAAAACAATTGTAATTACTAGTTGCAAAACCAAAACTGGAATAGCAACTATAAGAAGTGCTCTGTAAAATAATCTTTTTGGTAATATTTTTTTTAAGTAATTACTCAATCCAGAGAACATATCCAGCACCTCTTATTGTTTGCAAAAATTTTGGATTTTTTGGATCAATTTCAATTTTTTTTCTAAGCCGAGTAATAATAACATCTATCGATCTCTCTTTATCTAGATTAATTAGTTGACCAATATTATCCCTAGAAAATGTTTTTCCTGGATTATTAATCATTTTTTCTAAAATTGTTTTTTCAGTTGCATTAATTTTGAATTCTTTATCACTTTTAAATATTAAAAGTTTGTTCAAATCAATTTTCACATTTTCAAATTCTATAACCCTTTTTTGATCTGTTTTGATAGTTTTATTTAATATGTTCTGTATTCTAAGAATTAATTCTTTTGGTTCAAATGGTTTCGGTAAATAATCATCAGCACCAATCTCTAATCCTTCGACCCTTTCATTTGCCTCACCTTTAGCTGTTAGAAGTATAACTGGTGTATCTAATTTTTTTTTATTTTCTCTTAAAAATTCAAGCCCACTTTTACCTGGCATCATGATATCCAGAACTATCAAATCAAACTTTATTATTTTTATTTTCTCTAACGCATTTTCTGCATTTTCTGCAGATGTGACTAAGAATTTATTTTCATTTAAATACTTTTTTACAAGAGATCTAATTCCATCATCATCATCAACCACCAGTATATGTGCGATAAACTTATCCATTAATTATCTTACATATTACATTATCAAAATTTATTACTTCTTCAGAACTTGAATTTAGCAAAGCATTATAAATTCTCTTTTTTTGTAAATTGAAAATTTCATTAAAAATTTTTTTACCTTTATCGTTTAGAAACACATGCTTTACTCTTGTATCTTGATCATCTTTTTTAAAAATGATGATTTCAAGTTTAATTAAATCTTTAAGTACACGATTTAAGCTTTGTTTTGTGACTTTTAATCTCTTAAGGAGCTCTGAAATTGAGATACCTTCATACATTGACAGTAAATGAATTACTTTATGGTGTGCTAAACCAATTGAATATCTATCTAATATTTTTTTAGAGTCAGAAAAGGTTTCTCTGTAGCTTACAAATAGTTTTTCAATAAGATCTTTAAGCTGGTCATCTTTTAAATATAAAAGTTCTTTCATAATAGGTAAGTTATATTGACATATTAAAGATACAAAGATATTTTTCAGTTATAAATTAAAAAATTTTCATACATGATACCTTACGATAAGAGATCTGGAAAAATATGGTACAACAATGAATTAGTTGATTGGGCTGACGTTAAACTGCATGTTTTAAGCCATGGTATGCATTATGCTAGTTGTGTATTTGAGGGTGAGAGAGTTTACGATGGTTCAATTTTCAAATTAGAAGAGCACACAGCTAGATTTTTTCATTCTGCTAGAAGAATGGGTTTTGAAATTCCATATACAGAAGAAGAAATCAATAATGCATCAAACAAAATTATTGCAACCCAAAAAGTAGAAAATGGTTATGTAAGACCTGTTGCTTGGAGGGGTAGTGAAATGATGGCTATTTCTGCACAACAAACAAAAATACATGTTGCGATTGCAACATGGGAATGGGGATCATATTTTGATCCTAAACTTAAAGTAGAAGGAATAAGGTTAAATATTTCAAATTGGAGAAGACCAGCACCTAATACAATACCATGGGATACAAAGGCGTCAGGTCTTTACATGATTTGTACACTTTCAAAACATGAGGCAGAAAAGCAAGGATATACAGATTCTTTAATGCTTGATCATGAAGGAAATATTGCCGAAGCAACTGGTGCAAATATTTTTTTCAAAGATAAAAATGGAGAAATTCATACTCCAATACCAGATTCTTTTTTAGATGGTATTACAAGAAGAACCGTAATTGGAATTGCAAAATCAAAAAATATAAAAGTGCATGAAAGAAAAATTAGTCCTACTGAATTACCTAATTTTGTTGGATGTTTTTTAACAGGAACAGCAGCAGAGGTAACACCAGTATCTTGTATCGCTGAAAATCAATTTAAAGTTTGTGATACTATTATTGATTTGAATGAAAGTTATCAGGCATTAGTTAGGAAGAAAAAAGCAGCCTAGTCTTTACTATCCTCAGACATTGCGTGATCAATACCTTTTCGCATATAATCGTATGCAGTAAAAAGTGTTAAAGCAGCCGATAACCATAAAAGAATTATACCTATAGTTTGAGCATTATAGTCTTGGAAATTAATTATTTTATTTCCAGTATCTCCAGATAATAAAAGAGCAATTGATACCATTTGTAATACTGTTTTAAGTTTAGCAAGGTTTGAAACAGGAAGTTTGATCCTCCCTTTCGCTAAAAATTCTCTCAAACCTGAAATCAAAATTTCTCTTGTAAGAATTATTATTGCTGCAATTACCTCATAATTTCTGATTGTTCCATCCATAACCAGAAGTATCAATGCTGTAGCAACAATGATTTTATCAGCTATAGGATCTAATAATTCACCCAGTTTTGACTCTACTCCAAACATTCTAGCCAACATACCATCCAAGAAGTCTGTAAATGATGCAATAATAAATAATATTAAAGCAGTAAGATCACCATAAAATCCGGGAAGATAAAAAGCTAAAACAAAAAAAGGAACAATTATTATTCGCCCTATCGTTAATATGTTTGGAATTTTTTTTAGCATAATTATTCGTGAAAAAAGTTATATATCTTTTTTGCTACTTTTTCTTCAACACCTTCTACAGATTTTATTTCATCTAAGCTAGCAGACTCAACAGATCTTGCAGATCCAAAATGGTTCAATAAAGCTCTTTTTCTTATAGCCCCAATCCCCTCTATTTGATCTAACAGAGATTTACTTATACCTTTTTTTCTCTTTGCTCTGTGAGCGCTTATTGCAAATCTATGCGATTCATCTCTTATTCTTTGAAGAAAAAATAGGGTAGGGTCATTTCTAGTGAATTTATATTCTTTGCCATTGTGAAAAAAGGTTTCATTTCCACTATTTCTAAATTTACCTTTTGCTATTGCAATAATTGGAATGTCGTGAAGTCCTAATTCATTAAGGCTCTCTCTAGCGACCGAATATTGACCTTTCCCCCCATCTACTAGAACCAAATCAGGAAAAGCAAGGTAATTATCTTTTTCTTGAACTGCTCTTTTGAACCTTCTATTTAATACCTCTCTCATCATTCCATAGTCGTCTTGCTCATTTTTTTTATGTTTAATATTAAATTTTCTATATCTTTTTTTGATAAATCCTTCATCGCCGTAGGCTATTAAAGCGCCAACACTATTTGTGCCTTGAATATGACTGTTATCATAAACCTCGATTAAATTTATATTGGTTTCTAAATTAAATTTTTTAGCTACTGCATCGAACAATTCTTTATTATTCTGACTTTCATAAAGCTTTCTATTAAGACTATCCTTTGCGTTTTTAATTGCTTGATTAATTACTTTTAGTTTTGATCCTTTTTTCGCAACTGAAATATTTATCTGTTTACCTTCTTTTTGTGTTAGTGTTTTTTCAATTAGTGCTTTTTCCTTTATTTCTTCTGAAAGGATAACCGATGAAGGAACACTTTTATTTTCATAAAATTGAGAAACAAATGAATTAAGGATTTCACTAAACTTTTCATCAGGGTCGTGTTTTGGAAAAAAAGCTTGATTTCCCCAATTTTGCTTTGATCTATAAAAAAATACTTGAATACAAGTTTTTCCAGATTCTTTATATCCAGCAATAACATCTGCCTCAACTAAGTTTGCTTCATTAATTCTCTGTGAAGATTGAATTATGTTTAATGCTTTAATTCTATCTCTTAAAATTACAGCTTTTTCAAAATCAAGATCCTCACTTGCCTTTTCCATTTGGTTAGAAAGATTTTTTTGAATTTTTCTAGATTTGCCTGAAACAAATTCAATAGCATCTTCCACTGTTTGATTGTATTCCTCTTTTTTTACATATCCTACACAAGGTCCAGAACATCTTTTTATTTGATATAAAATACAAGGTCTTTCTCTGTTTTTGAAAACGGTGTCATCACAAACTCTTAAATGAAAAATTTTTTGGATCATTTTGATTGTCCAATTAGCTGAACCAGCGGAGGCAAAAGGTCCAAAGTAAAAACCTTCTTTTGTTTTTTTTCCTCTATGTCTTTTTATTTGAGGCCATTTATCTTTATTACCAATAAATATAAATGGAAATGACTTATCATCACGTAATAGGATATTAAACTTTGGTTTATGTTTTTTAATTAAATTTGCTTCTAGCAGCAAAGCTTCGCTTTCATTTGATGTTGTTGTTATCTCTAATTTTCTTGTTTGTGATAACATTCTTTCAGTTCTAATTATGTGATTTTTTTCTGCAACATAGCTCTTTAATCTATTTGGTAAATTTTTGGCTTTACCTACATAAAGAATTTCATTTTTTTCATTAAGCATCCTGTATACGCCTGGAAGTTTTGGTACTAGAGGTAGCTCTTTTTTAATTACTTCTTTTCCTATTTCAGAGCTTATCATGGCTTCTTTTTTTGGTAATTTGAATACCAACAGATGAACACTGTTTTAAGATTTCTAATTTTTCAATTTTCAACATTATTTTAGCAATCCTTTTGTCTTTAAATAGTTCGTCAAAAACAGCTTCTGCTAAAGTTTCTAAGAAATTGTAATGTTTCTTTTTTACAAGTTTTGTAATTAATTTTACTATAGTTCCATAATTAACAATGGATTTTATGTCTTTGTCGCTTGAAGGTTTTTTGTCTTCATAGTCTATTTCAAGACTAAATTTAACTTTCTGTGGTTTTTCTTTTTCAAAATCGTAATAACCAAGTTTTAAATCTAAGATTAATTCATTAATTAAGATTTTTTTCTCATAATTAAATAGGCTTTTATTTTTGTCTATTTTGACAATTTTTAAATTATTTTTTTTCATTCTTTGCCCATTACATCTGGTGTTTGCCAGTTAAGATTTTGACCACTATCAATAGCCAAAACTTGACCAGTAATAGATATATTTTTAATAAAAAAGTCAACAGCATTACAAATTTGCTGCACATCCACTTGTCTTTTCAGGGGTGTTGCTAAATATTGCTTTTTGAAATGTTTTTCGGATTGTCTTTGATTTTTTATAGTGGGTCCAGGTGCAATTGCATTTACTCTTATATTTGGAGCTAAACTCATAGCACTAGTTTTTGTTAAAGTATACAAACCAGTTTTGCTAAGAGTATAGGAAAAAAAGTAAGGGGTTAATTTGAACACTCTTTGATCAATAATATTTATAATATTATTATTCTTGCCTTTAACATTTTTAGCAAATTCTTTCGTTAATAGTGCAGGTGCTCTTAAATTAGTTCTTAAATGTTTACTCCAACTATCTAATGAAAAATTTTCTAATTTATCATTTTCAAATAAAGAGGCGTTATTAACAAGACAGTCAAAAAATTTTAATTTAGATTTTGCAAATTTAATTATTTTTTTTATATGAGTTTCTTTACTTAAATCGCCTTTGACTAGGTATACTTTTGTACCTTTGCTAGATAATTCTTTTTTTAATTTTTCTGCTTTTAATTTTGATTTATTATAATGGATTAAGATTTCTTTATTTGGACCAGATAATTTTCTTGCAATTGCAGCACCCATTCGAGTTGCTCCACCAGTAATAATTATTTTCCGTGCTTCCATTTCTTATCTCTTTTTTTTGTAACTTTTGTTCCTGGCATACCCATGGTTGATCTACCTTTTGGATAAAGCTTATTTTTTACATCATACTGCCTTATTTTTGGATTTAATGTAATTTCTAATTCAGTACTTTCCAATTTTCTTATTTCATCTCGTATTTTAGCAGCTTCTTCAAACTCTAAATTAGATGCAGCTTCTTTCATTTTTTTATCTAGTCCTTTAAGATGTTTTTTAAGATTTCCACCTACATTAGAGCCTTCGCTTATTTTAACGTAGTCTTTCTCATACACACTTTCAAGAATATCGCTAATATCTTTTTTTACCGACTTTGCATCTATTTTGTGTTTCTTATTGTAGGCTAATTGAATTTTTCTTCTTCTATCAGTTTCTGCAATTGCTTTTTTTATACTTTTTGTCTCTTTGTCAGCATATAAAATTACTTTACCATCAACATTTCTTGCTGCTCTTCCTATAGTTTGAATTAAAGATGTTTCTGATCTTAAAAAACCTTCTTTATCAGCATCTAAAATTCCAACTAATGCACATTCAGGAATATCTAATCCTTCTCTCAATAAGTTAATTCCAACCAAAACATCAAATACACCCATTCTTAAATCTCGCATGATTTCAATTCTTTCAAGTGTATCAATATCTGAGTGGAGGTACCTTACCTTTATACCGTTCTCATGAAGATATTCTGTTAAATCCTCTGCCATTTTTTTAGTTAATGTTGTGACCAATACCCTATGATTATTTTCTATAACCCGTTTACATTCATGCATTAAATCATCGACCTGATTTTTTGCGGGTCGAATTTCCACAGGTGGATCTATTAAACCTGTTGGTCTAATTACTTGATCAATAAATTTACCTTTAGTTTGCTCTAGTTCCCATGGACCAGGAGTTGCTGAAACGAACACAGTTTGAGTTCTCATTAAGTCCCATTCTTGAAATTTTAGTGGCCGATTATCCATACATGAAGGAAGTCTAAATCCATATTCTGCTAAAGTACTTTTTCTTGATCTATCTCCTTTATACATTCCATTAAGTTGAGGAACAGTAACGTGGCACTCATCGACAAATATCAAAGTATTATCAGGAAAGTATTCAAAAAGAGTGGGAGGAGGTTCTCCTGGTTTTCTTCCTGACAAAAATCTTGAATAGTTTTCAATACCAGCACAAGAACCAGTCGCTTCAATCATTTCAAGATCAAATTTAGTTCTTTCCTCTAACCTTTGTGCCTCTAATAATTTATTTTCAGCACGGTGTTTTTTTAAAGTTACTTCTAACTCTTTTTTAATATTAATAACTGCTTGCTCAATTGTAGGTTTCGGGGTGATGTAGTGACTATTTGCATAAACTTTTACTAAACTTAATTCTCTTACTTTATCACCAGTTAACGGATCAAATTCTTCTATCTGTTCAAGTTTATCTCCAAACAAACATAGCCTCCAAGCTCTATCCTCTAAGTGTGATGGAAAAATTTCTAAGTATTCTCCTCTTGCTCTAAATGTGCCCCTATAAAAATTTTGATCATTACGTTTATATTGGAGAGCAACTAAAGACTTAATTATTTCTTCTCTATTATAATCATAATTTTTTTGGAGTGTTAAAGTCATTTTGCTATATGCTTCAACAGATCCAAGACCATAAATACAAGAAACACTTGCAACAATTAATACATCATCTCTTTCTAATAGAGATCTTGTTGCAGAGTGTCTCATCCTATCAATTTGTTCATTAATAGAGGCCTCTTTCTCTATATATGTGTCCGATCTTGGGACATAAGCCTCAGGAGTGTAATAGTCATAGTATGAAACGAAATATTCAACAGCATTTTCAGGAAAAAAGGTTTTCATTTCCCCATAAAGTTGAGCGGCAAGAGTTTTATTTGGAGCTAAAATCAAGGCAGGTCTATTAGTAGCCTCAATAACTTTAGCCATGGTAAAAGTTTTTCCAGATCCTGTTACACCAAGTAAAACTTGATTAAATTGATCTTTGTTAGCACCATTAACTAATTTTTTTATGGCCTCAGGCTGATCTCCTGCAGGTTTAAAATCAGATTTAATTTTGAATTTTTTTCCACCCTCTAGTTTTCCACCAATTTTAGGATTTTTACTCTGGATATCTGTAATTAAATCTTGATAAGTATTTTCCATATATTAAACAACGTAGTAGAATTTATTTATATTTCAATGAGCATAATATCAGACAGTTTAAAGAAGATTAAACCATCGCCCACCATTGCTGTTACTCAAAAAGCAAGAGAATTAAAAGCTGCTGGAAAAGATGTTATTGGATTAGGTGCAGGGGAGCCAGATTTTGATACTCCAGATAATATTAAGCAAGCAGCTATAAAAGCTATTAACGATGGTGATACCAAATACACTGCAGTAGATGGTACTCCAGCATTGAAAAAAGCAATCGTAGAAAAATTTAAAAAAGAAAATAATTTAGATTATACAATTGATCAAATTACAGTTGGAGCTGGTGGTAAGCATGTAATTTATAATGCAATGATGGCCACATTAAACGAAGGTGATGAAGTTATAGTTCCTGCCCCTTATTGGGTTTCTTATCCCGATATGGTTTTATTAGCTGGAGGAAAACCAGTAATAATGGAATGTGATGAAAAACAAGGTTTTAAAATAAATCCAAAAGATCTTGAAAAATTTATAACTCCAAAAACAAAATGGATTATTCTTAATTCTCCTTCTAATCCAACAGGAGCATGTTATTCAGAGCAAGATATAAAAGCGATTGCAGGTATTTTAGAAAAACATAATCACGTATATATTCTAAGCGATGATATTTATGAACATGTGACTTACGAGGGTTTTAAATTTTTTACTATTGCTCAAATTGAAAGTTTAAAAGATAGAGTGCTTACAATGAATGGTGTAAGTAAAGCTTATTCAATGACAGGATGGAGAATAGGGTATGCAGCTGGTCCAAAAGAGATCGTTAAAGCTATTGCTAAAATCCAATCACAATCAACAACTAATCCTTCATCTATTAGTCAAGCTGCTGCAGTTGAGGCACTAAGTGGGAAACAAGACTTTATTAAGGAAAGAGCAAGCTCTTTTCAGGAAAGAAGAGATTTCGTGGTTAATGCCTTAAATGCAATAGATGGAATCGAATGTCTCAATCCAGACGGAGCGTTCTATGTCTTTCCAAGTTGCAAAGGTTTAATGGGTAAAAAAGATCCAAACGGAAATGAAATTAAATCTGATACTGATTTTGTTCAATCATTATTAGAGAATAGTGGGATTGCTGTAGTCCAAGGTTCTGCATTTGGTTTAGAAGGTTTTTTTAGAATTTCATATGCAACTTCTATGGAAAATTTAAAAAAAGCAATGGATAAAATATCTATTTTTTGTAAATCCTTAAATTAATGAAAACAGCCCTAGTGTTTGGTGCATCAGGTTTAGTTGGTGGGCATCTCGTTAATCAACTTATCCTCAATTCAAATTATTCAAAAATAAAGATTTTTGTTCGTTCAAAAATAGAACTTATTAATCCAAAAATCGAAATTATTGAAACTGATTTTAACGATTTAGAAAAGTATAGAAATGATATTACAGGTGATGACTGTTTTTTTGTATTGGTACAACAAGAAAAAATTCACCCAATAAAATTGAATATGAAAGAGTTGAACTCAATATTCCTAGACAAATTGCCCAAATCGCTAAATCAAATTCAATTAAATCGTTTTTTTTCGTTTCATCTGGTTATGCAGATCCAAAAAGTTCTGGTGATTATTTAAAATTCAAAGGATTAGTTGAACAAGAAATTAAAAATCAAAATTTTGATAAAATTGGGATCATGAGACCATCTTTTTTATTGGGAAATAGAAAAGAAAAAAGAATAGGTGAAAAATTTGGTATAATATTATTTAAATTGTTAACTCCAATATTAGTTGGGCCTTTAAGAAAAATGAGACCAATTAAGGCAGAAATAGTCGCCAAAGCAATGGTAAAGTTGGCAAATGAAAATATTAATCAAAGTATATTTGAATCAAATGAGATTGCTGAATTAGTGAGATAGGAATTTTTCAGCTTCTAATGCTGCCATACAACCCATTCCTGCAGCTGTAACGGCTTGTCTAAAAGTTTTGTCTTTAACATCTCCAGCAGCATAAACTCCAGGAATATTTGTTTCAGTAGAATCTGGTTTAGTAATTAAATAGCCCTCATTATCCATCTTAAGTTGATCTTTGAATAGTGAAGTTGCTGGATCGTGACCAATGGCGATAAATAGTCCATCTAGTTTTAATTCTTCAGTTTTTTCTGTTTTTAAATTTTTAATTTTAATACCTTTAACATTTTTAGGCTCTTGATCTCCTAATACGTCTTCAACAACAGAGTCCCAAATAATTTCTATTTTTTTATTTTCCATTAATTTTTTTTGAAGCATTTTTTCAGCTCTCAAACTATCTCTTCTATGAATTAATTTAACTTTGGATGCAAACTTTGTGAGGAACATTGCTTCTTCAACAGCTGCGTTACCTCCTCCAACAACAGCAACCTCTTTATCTTTAAAGAAAAAACCATCACAAGTAGCACACGCAGAAACACCAAATCCTCTATATTCTTGTTCAGATTTCAGATTTAACCATCTAGCCTGAGCTCCTGTAGAAATAATTATGCTATCAGCAGTATATTTTTGCCCACTATCGCCTATAGCCTCAAACGGAGTAGATTTTAAATTTACCGAACCAATATGATCTTCAATCATTTCAGTTCCAACTGCTTTTGCTTGTTCTTTCATTTGATCCATCAACCACGGACCTTGAATAACTTCAGAAAATCCTGGATAATTTTCAACATCAGTAGTTGTTGTTAATTGACCACCAGGTTCAGAACCATAAACTAAAATTGGATTTAACATCGCTCGAGCCGCATAAACTGCTGCTGTGTATCCGGCAGGACCAGATCCAATTATTAACACTTTTGTGTGTTTAGTTGGATTTTGACTCATATGAAAGCTATATAGTGATTAATGTCTAAATTAAAAGGTTTATTATTAACTCAAGGAATGCATGGCATGATAAGCCAGGTAGAAGGTTTAGCAAAAGCCTTAGATATTGATTTTACACACCATAAGGTTGAACTAAATAATTTTTGGAAAATTATTCCACCAAAATTAACACCAGTATCACAAAACGTTTATAAAAAAATAAACGAGTCTGATTTTGATGTAATTATTTCATGTGGAAGAAAAAGCGTGATTCCCTCAATTCACTTAAAAAGTATTTCTAAAAAAAAAGTTTTAAACATTCATATTCAAGATCCAAAGGTGGATTTTAATCATTTTGATTTTATTGTTGCTCCTGAACATGATGGGATAAGTGGCACAAATGTAATTAAAACAAAAGGTGCAATTCACTATTTAACGGAAAATGAAATTGAAGAAAATAGAAGTTATTTAAATTCATATATCAAACAGGATAATAGAAAAGTTTGGTGTTTAATAATGGGTGGTCCTACAAAATATTACGATTACTCAACAAAAAATATGAAGCACATCTTTTCAATTTTCTACAAATTATTGAAAAAACATGATTTTCAACTTGTGGTGATACCTTCAATGAGAACACCTTTAAATACTATACATTATGCAAAAGAGTTTTTTGGAGAAAATCACACTGTGATTATGAATGTTGATAAAAAAGCTTATCTTTCTGCTTTAGCTATTTCAGAAAATATAGTCGTAACATGCGACTCTAGCTCAATGATATCTGAGGCTGCTTTGACTGGAAAACCAATTTATGTTGCTAATATTTTACCAAAAAGGAAAGACGTAAGATTTCAGAATTTTAGAAATTTATTTAGAGAATTAAATATTACTAGAAACTTAGGTGAAGAAATTGAAAATTGGAACTATCAAAAATTAGATGAAACGAATAGAGTAGCAAAAATTATTAAAGAAAAAATACAATCATAATGTCATTTTTAAATTCAATTAAAAATAATTCAAAAGAACATAGTTTCCCTTTTAATCACTGGGAGTATAGTGATGCTTTGTCCAAAGAGGCAATTGATGAAATAGTTAAAGCTGACATTCCTGATGTCAGCAAACATAATCTTAATTATGATGGAACAAGAGCAATAGATGGTGGAGCTGCCGAATTTAGGCAAGGTATAGCTTCAGGTGGACAAGCGATAAAGTTTAGATGTTTTATTAATAAAGAAAACTCATCTCAATTTCCAAATTTAGTAAAATTTATAAATGAACTTCAATCTAAAGAAACATATGAAACAATTTCTAAAATGATAAATAAAGATTTATCTAATTCCTATGTCAGGGTCGAGGTTATATGTGACCGAGAGGGTTTTTGGTTAAAACCTCATTGCGATATAAAAGAAAAACTTATGTCAGGCTTAATATTTGTTAATAAAACAAATGAGTCTGAAGATTTAGGAACTGATTTTTATAATGAAAAACTAGAAAAGGTTAAGACACTTCCTTACAAACATAATTATGGTTATCTTTTTACCAGCGGACCAAACACTTGGCATGGGATGGAGAAGAAAAAGATTGTTAAAGAAAGACGATGTATTCAAGTAAATTATGTTACCTTTGAAACTGATTGGAAAGTAAATTCTTAAACGTCCTGAAGAGAAGTCACTTCTAATTTTTTTGTTTTTAGCGATCTTATCGCCTCTAAACATGCCTGAGCAGTGGACATATTAGTGCAATAAGGAACTTTATTCTTAAGCGTTGCTCTTCTTAAAGCTATTGCATCGCTTAATCTGTGTTCACTATTTCCACCTCCAGTGTTTATTACTAATGCAATTTTTTTAGAATCTAAAACATCAACTATGTGGGGTGATCCAGTGCTTACTTTATTTATGATTTTACATTTCATCCCATGCTTTCGAATATATTCTGCAGTTCCTCTAGTTGCACATAATTTAAACTTAAGTTTAAGAAGTTCTTTAGCTAAATCTATTCCTTCATCTTTGTGACTATCTTTGAGAGATATAAAAGCTAATCCTTGTTTTGGTAATGAGTTAGCTGCTGCGATCTGACTTTTTGCAAAAGCCATTCCAAAGTTTTTATCAAATCCCATAACTTCTCCAGTGGACTTCATTTCAGGTCCTAACAACAAGTCACTGTTTGGAAATTTATTAAATGGGAATACAGCCTCTTTAACTGCATACATGCCTTTAGATTTATCTTTTAAATCAAACTTAGATAACTTTTCACCAGCCATTACTCTTGATGCAATTTTAGCTAGAGGCAATCCTTTTGCTTTTGATACAAAAGGTACTGTTCGACTTGCTCTAGGATTTACTTCAATAACAAAGATTTCATCTTTTTTAATTGCAAACTGTATGTTCATGAAACCTTTAACATTTAAAGCTATTGCTAATTTTTTAGTTTGATTTTCTATTTCTTTTAGAAGGTATGGTTTAATTGATACAGGGGGTAGGCTACATGCCGAGTCTCCTGAATGAATTCCAGCTTCTTCGATATGTTGCATAATACCCGCAACATGAACTTGTTTTCCATCTGATATAGCATCTACATCTACTTCCATTGCATGATCGATAAACTTATCAATCAAAATTGGATTATCTTCTGCAGCTTTAAACGCCTCTTCAACAAATTTTTTAAGCTGATTTTTTTCATGAACAATTTCCATTGCTCTTCCACCTAAAACATACGAGGGTCTTACCATTAATGGTAATCCAATCTTATCAGCAATTTTTATTGCTTGATTAAATGTTTTTGCAATTCCACTTTCTGCTTGTTTTAATTTTAATTTATTTAATAAATCTCTAAATCGGTCTCTATCCTCCGCTAAATCTATAGAAGTATATTGTGTTCCTAAAATTGGAAGTTTGTTGTCATGTAAAAATTTAGCAAGTTTAATTGGAGTTTGGCCACCAAACTGAGCTATTACTCCTATCAGATTTCCTTTTTCTTGTTCTTTTTTAATTATGTTAAAAACATATTCTTCTTTTAAAGGTTCAAAGTATAATCGATCACTCGTATCATAGTCTGTTGATACTGTTTCAGGGTTACAATTAACCATGATAGTCTCAAAACCTGCGTCTTTTAATGAAAAACTTGCCTGACAACAGCAATAATCAAACTCAATTCCTTGACCAATTCTGTTTGGTCCTCCTCCAAGAATAATTATTTTTTTCTTATTGGATGGATCAGCTTCACATTCTGAATTAATTGAAAAATTTCTTTGGTAAGTTGAGTACATATAAGGTGTAAAAGATTTGAATTCAGCGGCACATGTGTCTACTTTTTTATAAACTGGAAGTATTTTAAGCGCCGATCTTTTTCTTCTAACAACGTCTTCTGAAGTTTTAGTTAATTCTGAGAGTTTTTTATCTGAAAACCCTATTGATTTTATTCTATTGAATTCTACAAAATCTTTAGGAAGTCCCTTATTTTTAATCTGTGTTTCGCAATCAACTATTTCTTTAATTTGTTCTAAAAACCAAGGATCAATTTTGGATAAATTATAAATTTTCTTTAATTCAATTTTTTTTCTAATTGCTTCGGCGACAAGTAATATCTTATTTGGAATAGTTTCTTTAAGCTTCTTTTCAATTTGCTTTTTATTTAAATCAAAAATTCTGTCTAAACCTGAAAAACCAGTTTCAAGAGATACCAGCGCTTTTTGTAAAGATTCTTTAAAGTTTCTTCCAATAGCCATTGCTTCACCAACTGATTTCATTGATGTCCCTAAAGATGCAGGAGAAGTAGAAAATTTTTCGAATGTAAATCTTGGAATTTTAGTTACTACATAATCTATACTTGGTTCAAATGATGCAGGAGTAACTTTAGTTATTTCATTTTTTAATTCATCTAGAGTATAACCAACTGCTAATTTTGCAGCTACTTTCGCGATTGGAAATCCAGTTGCTTTTGATGCAAGTGCTGATGATCTTGATACACGTGGATTCATTTCAATAACAACCATTCGACCATTTTTAGGATTGATGGCAAACTGAACATTTGATCCTCCAGTTTCAACTCCAATTTTTCTTAAGCATGCAATAGAGGCATTTCTCATCACTTGGTATTCTTTATCTGTGAGAGTGAGAGCAGGCGCAATTGTTACTGAGTCACCCGTATGAATTCCCATTGGATCTATATTTTCAATTGAGCAAATGATGATGCAGTTATCTTTCTTATCTCTTACAACCTCCATCTCAAATTCTTTCCAGCCCTCTAAACATTCCTCTACAAGAACTTGGCTTACTGGAGACTCATGCAATCCATTTTTAACAATCTTAAAATAATCTTTTTTAGTTTTGGCTATTCCTCCACCAAGCCCACCAAGTGTAAAAGCAGGTCTTATAATTGCAGGTAAACCAATTTTTTTTAATACTTTTGATGCTTGATTATTATTATTTACAATTTCTGATTTTGGTAAATCTAAACCAATATCTATCATATTTTTTCTAAATTTCTTTCTATCCTCGGCATTAGAAATTGCTTTAGAATTTGCTCCTATCAACTCAATTTTGTATTTTTTTAGAATTCCTTTTTTCTCTGCTTCCATTGCAAGGTTAAGCGCAGTTTGCCCTCCCATTGTTGGAAGAATTGCATCGGGTTTTTCTTTCTTTAGAATTTTTTCTAATACATCTAGTGTAATTGGTTCAATATAAGTTTTATCCGCAACATCTGGATCAGTCATAATTGTTGCAGGATTTGAATTTATTAAGACTACTTTATAACCCTCATCTTTAAGAGCTTTACATGCTTGTGTCCCTGAATAATCAAATTCACATGCTTGTCCTATAATTATTGGACCAGCTCCTACAACTAATATTTTTTTAATATCTTTTCTTTTTGGCATTTTTTTTCATGTTGTTAATAAATTCTTGAAACAAATAAACACTATCTTGAGGTCCTGGATTAGACTCTGGATGATATTGAACTGAAAAGACTGGTTTATTTTTAAGTTTGATACCTTCAATACTATTATCAAATAAAGATTTATGTGTGACCTCAATATTTTTTGGTAATGTTTCTTTAACTACTTCAAATCCATGGTTTTGACTCGTTATCTCAACATTATCATGAATTAAATTTTTAACAGGGTGATTTGCTCCTCTATGACCAAGTTTCATTTTTTTTGTCTTACCCCCTAATGCTAATGCTAGAATTTGATGACCCAAACAAATACCAAATATTGGTAAATTTTTTTTAATTAGATGTTTAATAATTTCTACAGCATATTTCCCGGTTGCAGCTGGATCACCAGGACCATTTGATAAAAATATTCCATTTGGTTTTAAAGCTAAAATTTTGTGAGCACTAGTTTTACAGGAGACAACTGTAACTTTACAGTTGAAGTCAGAGAAATATCTTAAGATATTTTTTTTAATTCCATAATCAATTGCAACAACATGAAATGAGTTCTTATTGTTTTTTTTATATCCAAGTTCTTTTTTCCATGTTTTAAGACCTTTCCAAATATAATTTTTCTGGGTTGAAACTCTCTCTGCAAGATCAAGATTTTTTAATCCACTCCATTTAATCGTAGAGTTAGTCAATTTATTAATATTAAATTTTCCTTTTTTTGAATAGCTAATCGTACCTTTGGGGGCACCTTTGTCTCTTATAAAGTTTGTAAGGCTTCTAGTGTCTAATCCAGTAATTCCAACAATTTTATTTTTCTTAAGCCAATAATCTAAATGCAGGAAAGATCTGTAATTTGAGGGTGAAGTTATTTCAGAATTAATTATCACTCCTCTTGCCCAAATTTTATCAGATTCATGATCTTCTTTATTGGTCCCAACATTTCCAATATGGGGAAAGGTAAAGTTAATAATTTGACCTGCATATGAAGGATCAGAGATGATTTCTTGATAGCCAGTTAAGGATGTATTAAAGCAAACTTCGCCTGTGGCTTCTCCTTGGTATCCAATTCCAATTCCTTTAAATACCTTTTTATTTTCTAGAACTAAAACGCCTGTGTTAATTTGAGATTTAATTTTTGAGTTAGTTTTTTTTGCTTTTTTGATCAATTACAACTCATGAGTTAAAGGTTAATACAATAATTGCTTTATTATCGCAACAGAGATGTAATATAAAATTGTAAAAAAACAATTTTTCTTTTGAAGAATTTTTTCTTTAAAGTAGATTAAAAAATTATGTCATTAAAACAGACTATCGAAAACGAATATAAAAATGCTCTAAAATCTAAAGATAAAAATAAAATATCAACCTATAGGTTAATATTATCTTCTATTAAGGATTTGGACATTGTTAACAGATCGGGTCCTAACAAAAAAGAAACTGATAATGAGGACATTAAGAAGCTTTTAAAAAAAATGGTTAAACAACGAGCCGAATCGATCGATATTTATAAAAAAAATAATAGAACAGATCTTTTAGAGGTTGAGCAAAATGAATATGATATTTTAACAAGTTTCTTACCAAAGCAAATCAGTGAAGAGGAAACTAAGAAAATTTGTGCAGATGTTATCTCGAAAATTGGAGCAAGTTCATTAAAAGATATGGGAAAAGTAATGGGTGAACTCAAAAAAACTCACGCAGATGAAATTGATTTTTCCAAAGCAGGATTATTGATTAAAGAATTGTTGAATAAATAATGAAATATCCAAAAGAGTACCTTGATGAAATTAAAAATAGGTTGAAAGTTTCAACAGTAGTATCAAAAACTGTTTCTTTAAAAAAACGAGGTAAAGAATTTGTGGGTTTGTCACCTTTTAAAAATGAAAAAACACCTTCATTTACTGTTAATGATGAAAAAGAATTTTATCATTGTTTTGCAACTTCTGAACATGGAAATATTTTTGATTTTGTAATGAAAACTCAAAATTTAAAGTTTGGAGAGGCGGTTAAATACCTGGCTCAATTAGCGGGGATGCAGCCATATATGTTTTCAAAACAAGATGAAGAAAGAGAAAAAAAGTGGAATGAGTATAAATCTATTTTTAGTCTTTATGTTGAATTTTATCACAAAGAACTTTTAAAAAATGAAAATTATTCAATTGCTAGAGATTATTTAAAAAATAGATCACTAAGTAAAGATGAAGTAAAAAAATTTAAAATAGGATACATAGAAAAAAATCCAAAGTTTTTTGAAAAATTAAAACAAGATTATAGTGAGCAAACTTTAGTAGAAACTGGTTTATTCTATCTAGACGAGAAAAAAAAAACTTATTTAGAAAGATTTAGAGGTCGATTAATATTTCCAATCAATAATATTTCAGGTCAACCAATCGCTTTAGGGGGAAGAATAATTGAAAATTTAGATTACATAGCCAAATATATAAATTCACCTGAAACAAATTTTTTTAAAAAAGGATCAAATTTATATAATTTGGATATAGCAAGAAAACTTTCTAATAAGATTGATCATATTTATCTGGTTGAAGGATACATGGATGTGGTAGGTCTAAGTAAAAATGGAATAGATAATGCAGTAGCAAATCTTGGTACGTCTTTAACCGACAAGCAAATTTTAACTCTAAACCAATTTTTTGATGATATCATAATTTGTTTTGATGGTGATGAAAGTGGTTATAAAGCTGCCGTTAGGGCTGCTGAAAATTCAATAAAGGAACTTAAACCGGAAAAACAAATTTCATTTTTATTTCTGCCAGATAAAGAAGATCCAGATAGTTATGTGAATAAAAATGGAAAGACTAATTTTGAAGATCTTACAAAGCAAACCAAATTATCAATTCATCAATTTATTTTTAGTCATTATAAAAAACAAACTAAAAACAATCCTTCATCGATGGCTATTTTTGAGAAAAAACTTAGAGGAATTGCAAATACAATTAAAGATGAATTTATAAAAAAATATGTTTTAGAATACTTTTTAGAAAAAATTGCTGAACTAACACCACATTCGAATCAAAATAATAAAAGATTTTACAAAAAAAAAACAAAATCTTTAGAGAGTACAAAAAAATATTTTCAAGAAAGTCAGTCTTTGACAGGGGTTGAATTAAAAGAATTTTCTTTATTATATTTGGTAATAAATAAATTAGATTTGTTGCAAGCAAATATTCATTTGATTGAAAATATTAAATTATTTACTGAGTTTAATAAAAAAATATTTGAAATGATTGTTGAAAAATTAAAATCTGGTTCACAAATTACAATTCAAGATCTTAACTTGGATGTTCAATTAATAGAAAAAATAAACAAATTTGCTCCAATCAAACATATTCTAAAAAATCAATCTGATGATGATCAAAAAATAATAGAACTATTAGAGGACATCTCAAGAGATTTAATGAGTTATGATCTTGAATTTAGGATCCAGGAATTAGAATCGAAGTTTTCCATAGATATGAGTGAGTCTACATTTAATGAGATAAAAGAGCTAAAAAAAAAGCAGAATCTCAATTAAACTGACTAAATTAGTAATGGATTTTTATATAATTGACATTATATAAGACTTCCAAACTCAAATTACTGTGGAAAGAATTATTACAAAATCATTTGCTAGATTAATGGGTCGAGGAACCCATAGAGGTTTCATTACTTATGAAGAGCTAAGTAAATCTTTAGGTAAAAGAAATTTATCTGATGAAAACCTATCTCAGGCTTTTATTCATATACTAGACGAAAATATTACTCTGGTAGAAAAGAAATCTGATTTTAAAGTTTTAAGAAAGAAAGAAAGTTCTAATAAAGAGGAAGGAAAGACGATCGAGAAAAGTGACGATCCTATCAGAATGTATTTAAGAGAGATGGGAGGAGTAGAGCTGCTCTCTCGTGAGGGTGAGATTGCAATAGCAAAGAGAATTGAGGCAGGAAAAGATGTAATGCTAATTGCACTTTCTCAAAGTCCTATAACTGCTCAACAATTTTTTGAATGGAATGAAAAATTACAAAAAGATGAAATTTTAGTAAGAGAAATAATTGATATAGATACAAACTATATGGAAGATGAGTCTACAGGTCCAAGTGCAAAACAAAAAAATGCTGGAGACACTGAGAAGGATGAAAACTCAAATGACGATGACGATGATTTTAATCCGACTCTTGCAGCGATGGAGTCAGAAATAAAGCCTAAAGTTTTAAAAACAGTTTTGAATTTAACAAAAGAATATACAAAACTAATTAAATACCAAAAAGAAAAATTAGATTGTGTATTAAATTCAAAAAACTTTTCACCAGCAAAAGAAAAAAGTTATGAAAAGATTGTAAATGATATTTTAGAAAATATTAAATCATTACAACTATCACCTTCTGTTTTAGAAGATTTGGTTCAAAAGCACTATGTTGAAAATAAAAAAATTATATCTTTGGAAGGAAATTTATTAAGACTTGCAATGGATCATAAAATTTCTAGAAATGAATTCATTAAATTTTATATTGGCAATGAAATAAATCCTCATCTTAAAAAATTTCTAGATACAAATACTATCTGGAAACAATTTTTTAATAAAAATAAAGATGAATTTAAAAATATAAGGGAACGACTAATTGAAATTAGTAACAAATTAGGCATTTCAGTAACAGACTTTAAAAAATTAGTTAGCAGAATTCAAAAGGGCGAAAAAGAATCAAGAATTGCTAAAAAAGAAATGGTAGAAGCAAACTTAAGATTAGTTATATCTATTGCAAAAAAATATACAAATAGAGGACTGCAGTTTCTTGATTTAATTCAAGAAGGCAACATAGGTTTGATGAAAGCAGTTGATAAATTTGAATATAGAAGAGGATACAAATTTTCTACATATGCAACTTGGTGGATTAGACAAGCAATAACTAGATCAATAGCAGATCAGGCAAGGACAATTAGAATTCCAGTTCACATGATTGAAACGATAAATAAAATAGTGAGGACACAAAGATTGATTTTAAGTGAATTTGGTAGAGAAGCTACACCTGAAGAATTAGCTCAAAAATTAAGAATGCCTTTAGATAAGGTAAGAAAAGTTCTTAAAATTTCTAAGGAACCAGTTTCGTTAGAAAAACCTGTTGGCGACGAAGAAGATAGTAGTTTAGGAGATTTTATAGAAGACACAAAAGCTCTTGCTCCATTAGAACAAGCAATTAAATCAAATTTAGGTGAAGCTACAACTAAAATTTTATCTACACTAACTCCAAGAGAGGAAAGAGTTTTAAGAATGAGATTTGGAGTTGGAATGAATACTGATCACACATTAGAGGAAGTTGGTTTGCAGTTTTCTGTAACCAGAGAAAGAATTAGACAAATAGAAGCTAAAGCTCTAAGGAAATTAAAACATCCCAGTAGGTCAAAACAATTAAAAAGTTTTTTAGAAAGTTAAATCTTGGGCCGTTAGCTCAATAGTAGAGTACTGCATTGACATTGCAGGGGTAGTTGGAGCGTAACCAACACGGCCCACCATTTTTAATTATCTTTAATTGATAACTATAAAAAAATGATATAATTAATTCTTATTTTGGGCCTGTAGCTCAGTTGGTTAGAGCAGTACACTCATAATGTATTGGTCCCAGGTTCGAGTCCTGGCGGGCCCACCATTAAAATTATGAACTAGTTGTTTGAAAATTCCTCTAAAATTTTAAATAAAGAATTTATATCATCATCATTAGAATTTAAAATTGAGCTAAATTCCTCTTTTTGTGTCCTTGCTAGACTAAGACCTTCTATAATTAAATCTCTTATTAAAGGATTATTTGGATTTTTTGTATAAACTCTCCAATCAATTTTTACTTCCGGTCTCTCAATAGTAGCAATTAAAACACTATTAACTATAGTATAATTGTTATTTATGATTTGTTTGCTTTTAACTTCAATTTCTGGATTAGTATATTCTGCCAATCTACTTGAAAAACTTTTTAAGAAGTAATCCTCAAATAAATTAGAATAAGTATCTTTCTGCTCATCATTCAGATCTTTTCTTGCAGATCCCAAAGAGTAAAAACCAACACCTCGTATATCCACAGTCTCCTTTGCAATTACTTTGAGTTTATTTATTTTTTCTTCTTTAGAAATATTTTCAGACAATACCTGAGAAGCTCTATTAACTGTAGATTGAATAAATACATCAGGTGAAATAGGGTATGCAATATTAAAATTTGCAAAAAGAATTATATAAAACAGATTAAAAATAAATATTCTTTTCATTTAATTTTTATTTATTTAGTATCTATCTCTTCCCAATCCCCGTCTTCTTTATAAATTACTTCTATGCTGCCTCTTTCAATATTTTTAATTTTGTTTTCTCTATCTTGGGTATACAAACTTCTAACCGAAGCATAAAAATCAACAGAATTTTTTTCTAAATTATCTAATGACTCAATATTGTTTGCCCTAAACTCTACACCTGATAACATTTTTGTAGCAGCAAACAATTTACCATCTAAATATTCATTATTACCGTTTACTGAAATATTATAGTAAGGATCACCACCCATTACATTTATAAACATTCCTGCAGTATCTCTAATTGAGGATGGTCCTAAAACTGGTAAAACTAAATAACAACCTGGACCAACTCCCCAGGCTCCTAATGTTTGTCCGTAATCTTCTTTAACATATTTGGGAAAACCCATTTCAGATGCAGGATCAAATATACCGAGTATTCCAAGCGTTGTATTTACAACTAGTCTTCCTGTATTAATTGCTGCTAGTTTAATATCACCCTGCAAGACATTATTTGGAATAGTTATTAAAGTTGATAGATTACTTAACACATTACCAGTTCCTTTTTTTATTGGGGCAGGTAAAGATCTGTATCCTTTAGCTACTGGTTTTAAAATAGCTTTATCTAAACCTTGATTGAGCGCAAAAGTTGCCCGGTTCAGTGGCTCAAAACAATCTTTAGTTGATTTACTTTTCTTTGATAACTCTAAATCACCATCAGATCCTGCAAAAGCATTAGACGAAAGGAAAATTAATAAAAAAATAATTTTTAAAAATCTAATCATATATTACGAATTATATAGTGTATATGTACTTAAAGTAAATCAAGATTTAGTGCTAAAAATGACTTAAATATGGCTTAAAATAATCTAACAATACAACTAAAATGAGATTAAAAATTTTTTCTAATTATTCACCAAATTTTGATCCTATAAAAAGAAATAAAACTCAAATAAAATTTTTGATTTTTCATTATACAGGAATGAATAATGAGTCTGCTGCTATTAATAGGTTAACTAATTTTAAATCTGATGTTAGCTGCCATTATTTTATAAAAAATAATGGAGAAACTTCTGTTATCGTACCAGATTTATATGTTGCATGGCATGCTGGCAAATCTAGATGGAAACATTATAAATCTATTAATAGATATTCTATAGGTATAGAAATCGAGAATCCCGGACATGACTTTAATTATAGAAAATTTTCTAAAAAACAAATTCAATCTTTAATAAAATTAAGCAAAATATTAATAAAAAAATATAAAATTAATTCTAAATATATTTTGGGACATTCAGACGTAGCTCCAGAAAGAAAGAAAGACCCAGGAGAAAAATTTCCATGGAAAGAACTCTCAAAGCAAGGCATAGGCTTATGGCATTCATTGCCTATTCAATCACTTAAAAAAAGTAGAAAAATTGAATTAGATAAAGTTAGCAAAAAAATGTTTTATAAAAATCTATCAAAAATTGGGTATGTGATGAAAAAAACCGAAAACTCAAAAAATAGAAAACTTAAAAATTATATTGTTAAAGCTTTTCAAAGAAGATTTAGACAAGAATTAGTTAATGGTAAGCTTGATAAAGAATGTTTGATTATTAGCAATAATTTAGCAAAAAAATTTTCATAAAATTTCTTGAAGTTTTCAAAATTAGTACTAAATTAAAATTGCCAGATAAATGACTTATCGCTTTAATTTAAAGAGGAAAGTCCGGGCTCTACAAGGACACAGTGCCAGGTAATACCTGGCGGGGGAAACCCTAGGGATAGTGCCACAGAAAATAAACCGCCATAACATGGCAAGGGTGAAAAGGTGTGGTAAGAGCACACCGGTTCTATTGGTAACAATGAACGCTGGAAAACCCCACTGAGAGCAAGACTAAGTAGAGATGACATTGTTTAAAAACTAAAAGCCGTCCTTGGCTAGTCATCAGGGTTAGTTGCTTGAGCTTAAGAGTGATCTTAAGCCTAGACAAATGATAGGTTTAAATGACAGAACCCGGCTTATATTTTATCTGGCACTTTAAACCAAAATATCATTACAAGTTTCTTAGTTTGTTCTCATTTTTTTAATAAGCAGTGTCTATTTTCTTTATTACTAAATCTATATTACTACTAAAATAATAGGTATTGACGTCTAGTTCTAAAACCCATAATATCCCATAAATTCCCATTTGTATGGGAATAAAGGAATTTATGTTTTATGTTTTTATCAACATACGAAAACAAATTAGACAAAAAAGGGAGAGTATCTGTGCCTGCTAGTTTTAGGTCACATTTATCCAACTTAGGTTACAATGGTGTTATTTGTTATCCATCATTTAATAACTCATCTATAGAAGCATGTTCCCAAGATAGAATTGAAAAAATTTCCTCAGCAATTGACTCCTTAAATCCTTTTGAGGAAAAAAGAGATTACTTTGCAACATCAATATTAGCAGAAAGCACTAATTTACAATTTGATAGTGAAGGTAGAATTTCACTTTCTTCAAAATTATTGAAACATGCAAAAATAAAAAACAGCATGTTATTTGTTGGTCAAGGTCAAACATTCCAAATATGGGAACCAGCAGCATTTGAAAAATTTAAGACATCAGCTAGAAAAAAAGCAAATACAAATCGAGGAAGTCTTAAATGGGAAAAACACTTAAACAACAATGAGGGGAAATAAGATGACAATTAACTTTAAGGCACCAGAAATTAAAGAGTTACAACCGCGACTACTAGTATTAGGAGTTGGTGGAGCAGGTGGAAATGCAATTAATGAAATGATTGAGAATAATCTTCAAGGAGTAGAATTTATTGCTGTTAATACTGATGCTCAAGATTTAAAATTAAGTAAAGCAAAAACAAGAATTCAAATTGGTTTAAATTTAACAAAAGGTTTAGGAGCAGGAGCAAAACTTGATATTGGACAAGCTGCAGCAGATGAGTCTTTAAATGAAATTGTAAATACACTTCAAGGCGCAAACATGGTTTTTATTGCAGCTGGTATGGGTGGCGGAACGGGCACTGGTGCTGCTCATGTCATCGCAAGAGCTGCTAAAGAATTAAATATATTAACTGTAGGTGTTGTGACTCTTCCATTTTTATATGAAGGCCCCTCTAGAATGAGAAGAGCACAACAAGGTTTGGAAGAATTAAGAAAACATGTTGATACAATCATTGTTATTCCAAATCAAAATCTATTCAAAATTGCAAATGAACAGACAACTTTTGAAGAGTCATTTAACCTCTCAAATAATGTTTTAATGCATGGTGTTCAAAGTATAACTGATTTGATGGTTAGACCTGGTTTAATCAACTTAGATTTTGCCGATGTTGAAACTGTTATGGCAGCAATGGGTAAAGCTATGATGGGAACTGGCGAAGCTGAGGGAGAAGGTAGAGCTCTAAAAGCTGCAGAAATGGCAATCAGTAATCCATTAATAGATGATTACACTTTAAAAGGTGCAAAAGGATTACTGGTAAATATTACTGGTGGTAAAGATCTTAAACTTTTTGAAGTTGATGAAGCGGTAAATAAAGTAAGAGCTGAAGTTGATCCTGAAGCAGAATTAATTATTGGTGCAATCACCGATACAGAGCTAGATGGAAAAATGAGAGTATCAATTGTTGCAACTTCATTAGATGGTCAGCAACCAGAGTCCAAATCTGTTGTAAACATGGTTCATCGAATTCAAAATCGTAACCCTGGTTACTCAGATTTTTCAAATATAGGATCCTCTCAATCTTTCAATTTTTCAAACACAACGACATCAAATCCAATTACACATGGTGCCAATGCTTTAAAGCTTGAAAATGAGATTTTACAAGACCAACAAGCTGAAAGCTCTCATAATCAAATGATGAATGAAGAAGTTGTTCAAAATACTAGCATGGAAAGTGAAAGTATAGTTGAAGATAATTCAGTTAATGAAATGGAAAAATCTTTTGCACAAGAGGCAATGGAAACTAATCATGAAGAAACTCTAGAAAGTAATGTTGATAAAGATGTTTCTAATGATCTTAAAGAGTTTGGAGTTGATTCTGATGCCCCAGATTTATTCAGTTCAGAAACTGAAACCTCAAGTTCAGATGAACTTTTATCTTCTGACCATGAGGAAGAAGAAGATGATCTTGAGATACCAGCATTCTTAAGAAGACAAAAAAATTAATGGTCTTCCAAGAAATAAATGGACGCCACCATAGTACCGAAAATGCAAAAGCATTATCCGGTACTGCTAAAAGAAATTATTAGCGTTATTTCCCCTCAACATGGTGGCACATTTATTGATTGCACGTTTGGTCAAGGTGGTTATACCAAAAAAATTTTAGACTTTGAAAATACAAACGTAATAGCTCTAGATAGAGATATAGAGAGTGCAAAAATTGCTAACCAATTAAAAGAAAGTTTTAAAGATAGATTTATTTTTAAAAATATTAAATTTAGTCAATTAAAAAATTTAAAGCTTAAAAACGAAAATATAAGAGGAGTAATTTTTGATCTCGGTTATTCTTATACTCAGATAAAAGATTCAGAAAAAGGACTTTCATTTGAAGCAAATGGTAAATTAAATATGCAGTTAGGTTTAAATAACTATTCTGCAGAAGATGCAATAAATAAACTTGATGAAAAAGAATTAGAAAAGATTTTTAAATTTTTTGGTGACGAAAAAGAAGCAAAATACATTGCACGAAATATCAATAAAGAGAGATCTAAAAATGAAATTGATACTAAATCTTTAGTTGAAATTATTGACAAATCAAAAAAAAGAAAAAATTTTAAAATTCATAATGCAACCAAAGTTTTTCAAGCACTTAGAATTTTTGTAAATAAAGAAATAAGCGAATTAATTTATGGGCTTATTAATGCCACTAAAGTTTTAAAAAAAGGAGGTATTCTAGGGGTAGTTACTTTCCATTCTTTAGAGGATAAAATAGTAAAATATTTTTTTAAAAGCCTTTCTGAAAATAAAAGTATTTCACGATATAGTCCTCTTGTAAAACAAGCTGATACATTATTTAATTTAATTCAAAAAAAACCAATAACTCCCTCAGAAGAAGAGCTAAGTGAAAATCCACCGTCTAGATCTGCTAAATTTAGATATGCAATAAAAAAAACTGATTTTTATAATTTCGATACCGATATAGAGGAGAAATTCAGAAATTATATCGAAATCGAAAAATATGGAGACAAACTGTGAAAAAGTTTGTTTTAGCATTAGTGATTTTTTTTTTAGTCTTATCAACTGCAATAATAAAAAATTCGACTAAACAGATTGAAGATGAAATATTTACAGCAAAAGAGAGTATTCGAGTTTTAAAGTCTGAATTTGAAAATGTATCTTTAGAGTATGATTATTTAAGTTCTGCAGAAAGATTACTTGAATATCAATCACAGTATTTTGAGGATGAGTTAATTCAAAAAAATATAAATGACTTAAAAATTTATAATATTTCAGACGATATAAATAAAATCCAAAATTTTAAAATTATAAAAGAGTAATGGCTGATAATAAATCGAAATTAACTATAGAAGACTACAAAAGTGATTTTATATTTAAGAAAAAAGAGAATGGATTAAATATTCAATTTAATCGTGTAGCTTTTATTTTTTTCATTTTTTTTATTATCTATTTAATTTACACAATTCACTTAATTCATCTAGGCTCACGAAAAGATAATTTAGAACAAAGAAGCAATTTATCTGTGACTTCAAATAAACTCTATAGAGCAGACATTACAGATATAAATGGAAATTATTTAGCTAAGACAGTTAAATCTATCGATATTGGTTTAAAAACTTCAGATATAATTAATGAAAAAAAATTACTTCTAAGTTTAAATATTATTTTTCCTGATAAAAATTTTAATGAAATTAAAAAAAAAATAAAAACTAAGAAATTTTTTTATTTAGAGAAGAAAATTTCAGAGGAAAATTATGAAAAAATAATGAAATTAGGGGATAAATCTCTAGTCCCAGAAGAAAGAGTTTTAAGAATGTACCCACAAAAAAATCTTTTTAGTCATGTTTTGGGTCAGATAGATGATGACAATAACGGTATTTCTGGATTGGAAAAATCATTGAATGA
>CACJHS010000004.1 GCA_902593235.1 uncultured Pelagibacteraceae bacterium | reverse complement strand
GGCTCATCCAAACTTGTTTGGATTTTTTATTTCCAAAAAAATTAGTTGTTAAAAGACTGTTATTTTTTTTATAAACATTAGCTAGACCAAATTCTCTATGTTTTGATTGTTTTACTCTTCCACCATTAAGTTTTGACAAAATTTGATGTCCAAAACATATTCCAAGAACAGGTACATCAAGCTGTAGAATTTTTTTATCAAATGAATACTTATTTATTTGATAAACATTTAATGGACCACCAGATAATACTATTCCTTTAATGTTGTGATTTATGTCTTTTAGTTTTATTTTTTTGTGACTAACTATTTCTGAAAACACGCCCAATTCTCTTACTCTTCTTGCAATTAATTGAGTAAATTGAGAACCAAAATCTATTATTAAGATTTTATTAAGGTTTTGATCAAGACTCATTATTTTCAGGTTCAATATTTTTTAATGACTCTTGAATATCTTTGTTTTCATCACATAAATTTTTACAAACTTTCACAAATTTACCAGAAAGATCTTTGACTTTTTCATAATTAGATTTTTCTAAAGCAATTTTCATTAACATTAATAAAGCTTCCTCATTATCTGGCTCAATTAAAAGTGTTGTTTCTAAATTGTATTCTTCTTTTTTTTGATTTTCTTCTTGGTTATAAATTTTTGCTAAATACAAATATGACTTTGCGTCTTTTGGATTAAAAACTATATTTCTTTCAAATAAAAAACGCGCATCTTCATATTTTTCTTTTTTAAACAACTTTAAAGCTTCATTAAAAAAATTTTCTTTGCTAAAAGACGCGCTGTTAAAAGAAACTGTTAAAAGTATTAATCCTATTAATTTAAAAAATTTGCTCATTAATATTTACTATCGTTTTTTACCACATCTACATTATGAACCATACTTTCATAAAATCCAGCTTTTGTAATTTTCACAAATTGTGGTTTATTTCTTAATTTGATGATTGTTTTTGACCCAAGATAACCCATGGAAGATTTCAATCCACCAATTAATTTATAAATAATACTTCCAACATCTCCTTTATATTTTACAAAACCTTCAACGCCCTCAGGTACATATTTTGAGGAATCTTTTTGTTTTTTTTGAAAGTATCTATCAGCCGACCCTTTGTTCATAGCACCTACAGAACCCATTCCTCTAAAGCTTTTGAAAAGTTGTCCATTTTTTTTAATTAATTTTCCTGGAGTTTCATTAGTACCTGCAAATAATGAACCAATCATTACAGCATCTGCACCTGCCGCGAATGCTTTGGCCAAATCACCAGAATATTTTATTCCCCCATCTGAAATTATTTTAACATTTTTATTCTTTAAACCAGTTCTTACAGCTAAAATTGCGCTTAATTGAGGAACTCCTATTCCAGCAACTAATCTTGTTGTGCAAATAGAACCTGGCCCTATACCAATTTTAATTATATCTACTCCTAATTTTATTAGGAATTTTGCAGCTTCTGGTGTTGCAATATTTCCTGCACACAACGCAATTTTTTTAGATTTATTTTTTTTAATATATTTTATTATTTCAGAAACTTTTTTTGTATGACCGTGTGCTGTGTCTACTACGATTAAATCTACACCTTCTTTAATTATTTCTTTGGCTCTAATAAATTCACTAGCTGATGCACCTACAGCCGCTCCAACAATTAGTTTTTCTTTTTTTACTTTTTTTATTTCTGATAATTGTTTTTTTATATCAAGGTTTCTGTGAATTACTCCAATACCACCAGCTTTTGCCATAGCTATTGCCATTCTACTTTCTGTTACAGTATCCATTGCAGATGATAATATAGGAATTTTAAGTTTTAAATGCTTTGTTAAAGACACACTTGTGTCTGCATCAGAGGGTAATATTTCTGAATACTTTGGAGCTAATGTAACATCGTCAAAGGTAAGTGCTTCTTTTATGGGAACCATAATCTTTTATATATGATTCCTTTTAAATTTAAAGTCTCTATCGAATTTTTCTACAAATTATAAAACTTTCTTTAGAATCTTTTCTGCTAGATTTTGGTTTAAAAACCTTAACTTCTTTAAAATATTTTTTTCCCTCTGCGACGATTTCGTTAAATGTGCCGCCCATAAAAATTTTTGAGATAAAATATGCATTTTCTTTCATAAGATCTTTAGCAAAGTACATCGCTTCTTTACATAGCTCTCCAGTTTGAATTGAGTCAATATTTTTAATTCCAGTTGTATCTACAGCCATATCAGACATTACAACATCTACTTTGCCACTGATGTTTTTCTTGATTTCTTCTTGAGTTTTTTCTTCAGTAAAATCTCCTTGAATTTGAATACTATTACCTATGGGTTCCATTTTTTTAAGATCTATAGATATTAACTTTCCACTTTTAGCTATTTTCATAGCATATTGTGACCAGGAACCAGGAGCAGCACCAATATCGATAACTGACAAACCTCCTTTAAAGATTTTAAATTTTTCATCAATTTCCATTAATTTATAAGCTGATCTTGCTCTGTAACCATCTACTTTAGATTGTCTAACGTAGATATCTCTACGCTGCTTATTTACCCAGTTTTTAGAGATTTTGTTTTTTTTCAATTAATTACTATATCTTAAACTTTTAAGTATTTTTTTATCTTGTAAAGTTTTAATTTCAATTTTTATACTTTTGTCAATTCTCATGTCTTTACCATCTTTCCAAATCCCTGCAGCTAAGTGCATAATTCCAATTTTATAATTTGGAAGAAATGGTTCAACAAAAGTATCATTGTTCTCGTCATATTTTGGTAAAAGGTTGCTTGTAATCCAATTACAATTTAATGGTAAAAACTCTGTTTCTAAATCATCAATATAAACAGACATATTAATTGCAAGTCCTTCACTCCCAAAAATATTTCCAGCTTTTAACGCTTGAGATAAATTCTTCTGCCATGAAGCCCACCCTGGAGAATTATTTTCTAATGAAAATACACCTATGTTAATATGAGGAGCAAAAGCTAACTTCCTAGCTTTCTCATAACCAATATTTGATTTCACTGCATGTTTGAAATTTTGTGATTTGATTATTGCAAGTTTGCCAAATAACCAATTTACTCTTGAAGTAATTTTATATCCAGGTCCTATAGTTTGAGTGATGCCTAATTTTCCATTATCGCAAGCTTTAAAATAAAGCTCTATACACTCCCAATCATTTACCCAAGCATCACAATCAATCCACAAATACTTTTCATAATCAGGAAAATATTTAGGTAGAAATGCTCTAGATACTTGACTTTTTAACCACTCTTTACCTTTAACTTTATACCCAGGAACTTCAATATCCCACTCAGCAGATTTAATTTCATCAACCTTTTTAAGTAAAATTTCTTTTTGGTCATCTGTTAATCCTGCATCTAAAATACAAATTGCAACATTCTTGCTTTCATTAAAACTTTTTATTGAATTTACTAGTTCGTTTAATAAAGGAAAATAGTTTGCGTCAGCTAAAGATACAATGACATTTTTTTTCATTAAAGTACGTCTTCAAGATCATCTTCATCTTGAATTTTGTCATTTTCATGAATTTTTTTCATTTTTTGATAGTGAAAAAAACTAATTGGTATCAAACTTAGGTAAATTATGCTGCTTATAGCAATAACATTAAATGTATAAATTAATAAAAGTCCAAAAAATAGAACAATTGTAAATAATAAAAAAATTGTTGCTTTTCTTTGGATCACTATTTTTTTAAAAGAATAGGTTGGAAGTTTACTTATTAATAGAAATGATGTTGCTATAAAAAAAACTGGAACGATTATTTCGTAATTAATTTTTATATAATCAAATCCACTTAAATTTATAATTAAAGGTGTTAAAACTAATATGCCACCAGCAGGTGATGGAACCCCTTCAAAGAAATTATCTTTCCAAGAAGGTTCTTGATTAGAACTAATATTAAATCTTGCAAGTCTTAAAGCTACACAAATCACATATACCAAACATAATAGCCAGCCAAATCTACCAAAAGTATTTAATTTCCAAAAATACATTATAAATGCTGGAGCAACACCAAAACTTATCATGTCAGTAAGTGAATCTAATTCCTTACCAACCTTTGAGGTTCCTTTTATCAATCTTGCAATTCTTCCATCTAAGCCATCTATTAATGCAGCAAATATTATAGCAATGATTGCTAAATGAAACTCTCCACTTAATGCAAATCTAATTGAAGTTAAACCTATGCAAACTCCTATTAATGTAAGCATGTTTGGAAGAAGCATTCTTGCATTCTTTTTGTCTGTAACTAATTTAAAATTATTCTTTGGCTGTTCCATAAATTAATTTTTAGCCAGCAGTGTTTCTCCTGAAATTGCTGTTTGACCAACTTTAACTAGTGGTTCATAATTTTCATAATAAACGTCTGCTCTACTACCAAATCTAATCATACCAATTCTATCGCCTTGACTTAATTCCTGATTTTTATTTGTTTCACAAACTATTCTTCTTGCAACTAGTCCGGCTATTTGAACGACTACAACATCATTCCCGTGTTTATCTTTAATTTTATAATAATTTCTCTCATTGTCTTCGCTTGCTTTATCTAAAGATGCATTTAAAAATTTTCCTGGTTTGTACAAAATATCTTCAACAATACCTGAACATGGCGTTCTATTCACATGACAGTCAAAGACGTTCATAAAAATACTTATTTTTTTAAATTTTTTATTTTCTAGTCCAAGTTCTTTTGGACCATCTACCTCTTCAACTTTAATCACTTCTCCATCTGCAGGGCTTACTAGGTAACTATCATCTCCTATAATTGTTCTTTCTGGGTCTCTAAAAAAATAATAAACCCAAACAGTCAGTAATATTCCTATTAATCCTAAAAAATTATTAATAATTAGAAAAATGATAGTTATGAATACAGCTATTACTATAAACTTATATCCTTCTGTGTGAATCTTTGGAAATATCTTACTAAACATATTCTTCTATTTGCTAATTTTCGATTAATATGTATATAAAACGATCAAATTCAATTAATAAGATAATTTTTATTTAATGAGCAAAATCAAGGTAAAAAACCCAGTTGTCGAGCTGGATGGTGATGAAATGACTCGTATTATATGGGAGTTTATCAAAAATAAATTAATCCTCCCATATCTAGATCTTGGTATTGAATATTACGATTTAGGCATGAAAAGTAGAGATAATACTGATGATCAGATTACGATCGACTCTGCGAATGCTATTAAAAAAATTGGTGTTGGAATTAAGTGTGCAACAATTACCCCTGATGAAGCGAGAGTAGAAGAATTTGATTTAAAAAAAATGTGGAGATCTCCAAACGGAACCATAAGAAATATAATTGGAGGAACAGTATTTAGAGAACCAATTATTTGTAAAAATATTCCAAAACTTGTTCCCTCTTGGACTGATCCAGTGATTATTGGAAGACATGCATTTGGTGATCAATATAGAGCAACAGATTTTAAAGTTCCTGGAAAAGGAAAAATGGAAGTGAAGTGGACATCAGAAGATGGAAAAGATGAAATTAAATATGAAGTATTTAATTTTACAGGTCCTGGTGTGGCTTTATCGATGTACAATTTAGATAAATCTATAGAAGACTTTGCAAGATCTTGTTTTAGTTATGGCTTAATTAAAAAATGGCCTGTTTACATGTCTACAAAAAACACAATTCTAAAGCAATACGATGGAAGATTTAAAGATATTTTCCAAGAAATTTTTGACAAAGAATATAAAAGTGAATTTGAAAAAAATAATTTGACTTACGAACACAGATTAATTGATGACATGGTCGCATGTGCAATGAAGTGGAGTGGAAAATATATTTGGGCTTGTAAAAATTATGATGGAGATGTGCAATCAGATACTATGGCACAAGGTTATGGGTCTTTGGGATTGATGACGAGTACCTTATTAACTCCAGATGGAAAAGTAATGGAAGCAGAAGCTGCACACGGAACAGTAACAAGACATTATAGAATGCATCAACAAGGAAAAGAAACTTCAACAAACCCAATCGCATCAATTTTTGCTTGGACAAGAGGATTAGCTCACAGAGGTAAATTAGATGGTAATGAAGAGCTGATCAAATTTGCACAAACTTTAGAAAAAGTTTGTATTGAATGTGTAGAAAGTGGATCAATGACAAAAGATTTAGCAATTCTTGTAGGTCCAAATAGTAAATTCTTAACTACAAATCAATTTTTAGATGAAATTGATGGTAATTTAAAAAAGAAATTAAACTAAACCCTTAAGCTTTTCAAAAGCTTCTTCAATTTTTGACTGGTCTTGTCCACCAGCTTGGGCAAAGTCTTTTCTTCCGCCACCACCTTTGCCACCAATTATTTCAGATCCAACTTTTACAAATTTAACTGCATCAAATTTATTAGTTAATTTTTCTGTTACTCCAACAGCTAATCCAACCTTGTCATCTTTATTTGCAAATACAACTACAATACCTTCACCTAAATCTTTTTTGCCTTTATCTACAAGTTTTCTTAATTCTTTTGGAGGTAATCCATCTATTTTTTGAAGTCTTAACTTAATTCCATTAATTTCTTCATCTTTAATAATATTTTTAGATTTATCCTCTAAAATTTTATTTACCGAGATAGTCTCTAATTGTTTATTTAAATTTTTAATTAAAGTTTTTTGATCAGCTTCTTCTAAACTTGGCTTTCCGCCAAGTTTTATAATTTGCTGACTTAATTCTTTAATTGTTTCTTCATCCTTTTCTGCAGATAGGTTTGATAATTTTTCTTTATTTTTTAAATATTCCTCTAATTGTTTATCTCTCAAAGCCTCTATTCTTCTAACCCCCGCAGCAATTGAAGACTGACTGACAATCTTAAATTTACCAATATCACCAGTGTTTTTAACGTGTGTTCCACCACATAATTCAGTAGAAAAATACTTACCATTCTCATCTCCCATCGAAAGAACTCTTACTTCATCACCGTATTTTTCACCAAATAATGCTAAAGCACCATTTTCAACTGCCTCATCAGGTGTCATTAATCTAGTTTTTACATCAGATTTCTTAGAAACCATTGTGTTTACAAATTCCTCTATTTTATTGATTTCTTCATTCAAAATTGGTTTCATATGGCTGAAATCAAATCTTAATCTGCTTGGTTCTACTAAAGATCCTTTCTGAGTGACATGGGTTCCTAGAACTCTTCGTAAAGATTCATGTAGCAGATGGGTTGCTGAGTGATAAGCACGAGTATTATCTCTTCTTTCTACATTAATTTTTAACTCTACACTTTCCTGAAGTTTTATAGATCCGCTCTTAACCTTCCCATAATGGACGAATAAATCTCCAAGTTTTTTTTGAACATCGGTTACTTCAAATTTAAAATTATTTGATACTATTTCACCAGTATCACCGACCTGACCTCCAGACTCGCCATAGAAAGGAGTTTGATTTACTATAATCATTCCTTCATCATTTTCTTTTAACTGATCTACCTCTTTGTTATCTTTTAAAAGAGATAAGATGATACCTTCGGCTTGGTTAGTTTCGTATCCTAAGAATTCAGTTGGCTCAATTTTATCTTTTATTCCAAACCAAATATCTTCAACAGCTGCATCACCAGAACCTTTCCAATTTTTCTTAGCAAGCTCTCTACTTTCCTTCATTAAAGATTGAAACTTTTCAGTATCAATTGACATTGATTTGTTTCTTAAAATATCTTCTGTAAGATCTAATGGAAAACCATAAGTATCATATAATTTAAAAGCTACTTCACCTGGTAATACTTTATCTATTTTAGATATTTCATCATTTAAAATTTTTATTCCTCTATCTAATAGAACTAAGAATTTTTCCTCTTCCATTTTTAAAGTTTCTTTAATTAAAGACTCGGCTCTTACTAACTCCGGATAGTTTCCAGACATTTCATTTTTAAGAGTGTCAAACAAATTATAAAAAACAGGTTCTTTAGATCCTAGTAAATGGGAATGTCTCATCCCTCTTCTCATAATTCTTCTAAGAACATATCCTCTTCCTTCGTTGGATGGTAAAACTCCTTCAGCAATTAAAAACGAACTTGCTCTTAAGTGATCTGCTATTACTCTAAAACTTGCTAGATTAGATTTATCCGATTTAACTTTTGTAATTTCAGATGCAGCACCAATTATTTTTTTAAAATGATCAGTTTCATAATTATCATGTGAACCTTGTAATAAAGCAGCTATTCTCTCAAGTCCCATTCCTGTATCAACAGATGGTTTTGGAAGATTAATTCTTTTATCTTTAGTAACTTGTTCGAACTGCATAAAGACCAAGTTCCAAATTTCTATAAATCTATCTCCATCCTCATCTTTAGAACCAGGTAAACCTCCTGGTAAATGATCTCCGTGGTCAAAAAAGATTTCAGAGCAAGGGCCACATGGACCTGTCTCACCCATAGACCAAAAATTATCTGATGTAGCAATTCTAATTATTCTATCATCGCTAAAACCCGCTATTTTCTTCCAAAAATTGAAGGCTTCATCATCTTCATGGAACACGGTTACATAAAGTCTATTTTTATCTATTCCAAAATCTTTGGTTATTAAATTCCAAGCATAATGAATTGCTTGTTCTTTAAAATAATCTCCAAAAGAAAAGTTTCCTAGCATCTCAAAGAATGTATGGTGACGAGGCGTGTAACCAACATTCTCTAAATCGTTATGCTTTCCACCTGCCCTTACACATTTTTGTGAAGTTGTGGCTCTGACATAATCTCGTTTTTCTAATCCAGTAAATACATTTTTAAACTGAACCATTCCAGAATTAGCAAACATCAATGTAGGATCATTGTTGGGAACTAAATTACTAGATTCCACAATCTTATGATCGTTCTTTTCAAAATACTTTAAGAAAGTATTTCTTATTTCATTGAGTGTTTTGTGTGCCATATTTTTAAAATACAGCTTTTTTATTCTATGTCTAGATATCGAAGGGAAAAAAGGCGCTTAATTTAAGCGCCTTTTATTAATAAAGATGACCTATTAATTCTTTTTAGATGGAGGAGTAGCTTCTGCTTTTTCAGCTTCTTCTTTTTCAGCTACTTTCTTTTCTTTTTCCAATTTTTCAGGATCGATTGGATTTCCTTCTATTTTCTTAGAAATCACACCTGCTTTTTCTCTAATTGCCATTTCGATTTCTGCAGCAACTTTAGGATTTTGAGCTAGATAAGTCTTAGCATTCTCTCTACCTTGACCAATCTTCTCACCTTTATAAGCATACCATGCACCTGATTTTTCAATTATATCTGCTTTAGAACCAAGATCGACTAGTTCACCCATCTTGCTAATTCCTCTTCCATACATCAAATCAAATTCAACAACTTTGAATGGTGGTGCTACTTTATTCTTAACTACCTTCACTCTTGTAGAGTTACCAATAATTTCGTCTTTATCTTTTATGGCACCAATTCTTCTAATATCCATTCTTACAGATGAGTAAAACTTAAGTGCATTACCACCTGATGTTGTCTCAGGACTTCCAAACATAACTCCAATTTTCATTCTGATTTGGTTAATGAAAATCATCATTGTGTTTGTATTTGAAATTGAACTTGTTAATTTTCTTAAAGCCTGACTCATTAATCTTGATTGAAGACCAACATGATGATCTCCCATTTCACCATCAATTTCAGCTTTTGGCGTTAAAGCTGCAACAGAGTCGATAACGATTACTGAAATAGAACCTGATTTTACTAGTGTATCAGCGATTTCTAATGCTTGTTCACCTGTATCTGGCTGTGAAATTAAAAGTTCTTCAGTATTTACACCTAATTTTTTTGCATAAACTGGATCTAATGCATGTTCTGCATCAACGAATGCACAAATGCCTCCAGATTTTTGAGCTTCAGCAACAACTTGTAATGCTAAAGTTGTTTTTCCAGATGACTCTGGTCCATAAACTTCAATAATTCTTCCTTTTGGTAATCCACCTATACCTAAAGCTAAATCAAGACTTAAAGAACCTGTTGAAACAGACTCGATATCCATCGCTCTTTTTTCACCAAGCTTCATTACAGAGCCTTTTCCAAAATTATCTGTAATTTGAGCTATCGCAGCGTCTAACGCTTTGTTCTTTTCTTTAACGTCCATTTCTTGATCTTTAGTAGATTTAACTACTTTTAGGTTATTTTTCGTCATTTTTTGCCTCTTTTTTTAAATTTTTTAACACTCGAATCATGAAATAAATGTACACATTTTGTTCTCATTAGCAATATATTTATTTTCAGGCTCAAAAAATCAAATATTTACTTCAGTTTTAGATATTGGCTATTAAGCAAACCTACTGCCTTGAGCAGATTATATTGAGCCATTAGATAGTTTTTCTCTGAACTTGCTAAAGAAATTTGAGCAGAAAGCAATAAAGCATTTGATTGAATAACATCTAAAGTTGTTCTCGAACCTCTTTCGTATTCTGCAGCTATTCCTTCATTAGCTATTTCTGCTGCACTTACTTGAACTTTAACTGAATTTAAAAAACTTTCTGATGATTCTAGACTAGACCAAGCACTTGCTACATTTGTTTCATTTGTTCTTACAGCATCATCTAATAATAATCTTTTTCTAGTAGTTAAATTTGAATTTTTAGAAATAGTTGATCTTTTTTTTCCACCTGAATAAAAAGGCCAATTAACTGTTGCCTTTAATACATCTTTTTCTCTTTCATCATAAGTAGAGCTTAGATCATCTGTATAAGATCTTTCTAAAGATAAAGAAGCAGTTGGTTTTAAGTCTGACTCTGAAATTGCTAATTCTTTTTCAGCTTTAGCTAAATCAAATTTTGCTATTTGAATATCCGGATTATTTTGTTTTGAAATACTAATTGCCTCATTTAAAGATTTTGGAATATTAACTATTGCTGTTGAATTTTTCTGTAATTGGTTTGGATCACTGATTTTACCGATTATATTCTCATAATTTAGTTTACTAATTAATAAATCACTTTTTGATTTTGCAAATTGTGCTTGGGCTCCTGCAAGTGATGACTCAGATTGTGCTAAATCAGTATTAGTGATTTGACCTCTGTCTCTTCTAATTTGATCATTTTCAACTTGTCTAATTAAAAGATTTAAATTTTTTTCATTTATATCTAAAGTTTCTCTAGCTAAAATTAAATTTGTAAATGCATCAATTGCCTTATGTAAAATATCCTGTTCTTTTTTAACTAACTGAGCTTTTGCTAAATCTAAAGCAGTAATATTTTTTTGAAGTGTAAGATCTCTACCAAAATCTAACAATGTTTGTTCTAATTTAATTGAAGTAGTGAATGGATCTACATCAGTTACACTTGCATCACCTCCGCTTTGATTAGTAAGTTTGTTTGTATCTTCAATACTTTTCGTACCACTTAATGTTAAAGAAGGTTTATAATCAGCCTTTGCAATATTCACATCCTCTTCTGAAGCTTTAATATTTTCTCTCTCAGCATTTAACTCAATATTATTTTGATAAGTTTGATTTAATGCATCAAGGAGTGTAACTGCAAATGCGTTACTAAAATAAAATATTGATGCAATTACTATTATAAAAATTTTTTTCATTTCGATTTATATACAGCAGTTTTAATTTGATGGTTACTATTTAAATTTAAAATGATAGATGCATATTTGGGCATATTTTTGAACATATTTTGAGTAATTCTTTGGTAAGTTTGCATAAAATTTATTACGTCCCCTTTACTCATTATTTTATGACCACCTTTTTTCTTTGTTTTTAACCATAGCTTATGTTCCTGCTTTAATCTCCACTTCTGTAATAAACTAAAGTTTTTTGCCTTTAAGTAAATCATACAATTTAACTGAGAATATAGCTTTTTATATTTAGTCTTTAATTGCTGATTAACATATTTTCTCCAAACCAGTTTATGATCATTTGCCTTTTCCATAGAGTTTATAGATTTTTTTAATGTCTTGTTAGTTTCTGCTCTTGCTCCAACACACCATCCTTCAAAAATAATAATATCTGGTCTTTTGTTAATTGTGTTCCATTTGTTTTTAGGAAATCTGTCATCAATTGCTTTATTAAAATTTGGTAATTTTAATTTATTGAATTTTTTACTTTTTGATTTTTTAAAGAAATCTAGCATCATATTGATATCATGAGTTCCAGGAACTCCCCTGGTTAGCAACATTGGATGTACTTTTTTTGATAAATTTATTCTTTCTTTTCTAGTTTTATAAAAATCATCAATAGAGATCTTGAATACTTTCAATTTAAAATACTTTTCCAATATTATCTTTATTATAGAGCTAATAGTTGTTTTGCCTGTTCCCTGTCCTCCAGCTAAACCAACAAAGTAAGGTTTTTTGTTATTAGCTTTTCTTGAAATCCAAAAACATATTGGGATTAAAAAATTCTTAACCATCCTCTCTTTATTGCCAAACTTTTCAGTTGAAGTTTCTTGTGATTTAATAAATTTAAAACAATCTTTTTTAACTTTCTTAAAACACTCCTCAGATAATTTCATTGAAATTTTATTTTTCTTGATCCATTGGATGGTTTAAGCCATCGAAGTTTGCTACTTCTTTTAAATCTTCTACTTTAACTTCATCCACACATCCCATATTAAATCCAGTCATAGCTGGTGCACTTCTTGGATTGTGATGAGTGTAAATTCCACATTCAATGCAAAAGTAATGATTAGCAACTTTAGTATGGTACTGATAAAGTTTTAATTTATCTTGTCCTTTAGTAACTTTAAAATTTTCGTTTTTAACCATTCCCATTGTTGCATTTTTTCTTTTACAAATAGAACAATTACATCTTACAATTTTTGCTAATTCATTAACCGTTGCATTAATTTCTGCTTCAACAGCTCCACAATGACAATTTAATTTCATATATCTCCTTTTTTATTTTAAATTACTTTTAGCTGCAATCTTATTTCCATCAAAGTCACGGATATAAGCATAATAATTTCCATCACTTCTTACTCCTGGTCCTCCTTCGTCAGTAGCTCCTTTTGACATTGCAATTTCATAAAATTTTTCAACTGCTTCTTTAGAGTCTGCTAATAAAGTTATTTGTGTTCCATTACCGAAGGTTGCTGGTTCACCATTTACTGGGCTTGTTACATAAAATAGAGTTTTGTCAGGATCGCTTGAATGAGAGTAACCAATATATTTTTCTGTTGTTACGGTTTTTTTTAATTTTAAAGGTTCCAGAATAGCATCATAGAACTCACTAGATTTTTTATAATCATTAGAACCAACCATTACAAAATCTAAAATATTCATGATTTATTTATTATATTCCTCGTAAACTTTTTCTCTTTCACTTTTGTTCATTCCTTTTGTTTCTTCTATAAACTTATTTCTTAATTCTCTTGTTTTTAATATGAAAAAACAAACAGTATCTTTGCTATGGTAAATTGCTTTTAATTCATCATCTATTTCGTTTAACTCTTCTGGAATATCAGCTTTAATACAAATCATAATTTTTCTTTTTAAATCACTTTAAGACTACTTATTGTAAAAGTTATCCACATGTCCACCAAATGTTGTTTTCGATGTTCACGTTTTGATTCACTTTTGATTCAATTACGGACTCAAAATACAACCTCTTGAGTGTATTGTATAAATGGTCTATAAAGTAGAACAAAACAAGAACATGAAACTAACAATCCCTTATTATCTACATAAAGCAGGCGCTGGTTTTCCTTCTCCTGCTACTGATTATATCGAGGAAGATATTGATCTGAACATGCATTTAATAAGAAATGTTCCAGCAACTTTCATCATCAGAGTTCAAGGTAAATCAATGGTCGATGTTGGTATTAATGATGGGGATTTATTAGTCGTTGATAAAAGTTTAAAACCAAAAAACTTTTCAACCGTGATTGCAAATGTTCATGATGAACTTGTGGTTAAAACTTTAGTTCAAGAACGAGATAAAAAGTTTTTAACTTCTGGATCTAAAGAATTTTCTGACAGAATTTTAATTAACGAAGAACAAGATATTTTTATTTGGGGGGTTGTTACTTATGTCATCCATTCAACATACTAAAAAAATAGCATTAATTGATTGTAATTCTTTTTACGTTTCTTGTGAAAGATTATTTAATCCAAAAATAAGAAGAAAGCCTGTTGTTGTTTTATCTAATAATGATGGCTGTATTATTTCAAGATCGAATGAAGCAAAAGCTTTAGGAATTAAAATGGGCGAACCTTATTTTAAAGCAAAAGATATTATTCTTAAAAATAAAGTTGAAGTTTTCTCATCTAATTATTCTTTATATGGAGATTTATCGAGGAGGGTGATGCGAACTCTTAAAAGATTTAATTCAGAAATAGAAGTTTATTCAATTGATGAAGCATTTTTAGATTTATCAAACTTTCCTGATAGTGAAGTGGAAAAAGTTGGAAAAGAAATTAGAGAAACAGTTTTACAGTGGACAGGTATTCCAACCAGTATTGGAATAGCAAACACAAAAACTTTAAGTAAAGTTGCAAATCATATTGCAAAGAAAAAACAATCAGGAGTGACAAGTTTAATTGGTATTGAAAACTTAGATCCTATTTTAGAAAAGGTTGAAATTAATGATGTGTGGGGTGTTGGAAGACAGCTAACAAAGTTTTATCAAAAGCATGGAATTTATAATGCTAAACAATTAAAAAATAAATCTAATACCTGGATCAAAAAATCCTCAAATGTTTTAAGCTCAAGAACTGCAATGGAGCTTAGAGGAATTTCTTGTATTGGTCTAGAGACAACTACTACTAAAAGAAAAAGCTGTGTGGTTTCAAGATCATTTGGGAAAAGAATTGAAACATTTCAGGAATTAAAAGAAGCAGTTGCTAACTATTGTTTAAATGCATCTGAAAAGATTAGATCAGAGTCTTTAGTTGCAAAAGCAATTACTGTATTTGTTAGAACCAGTCCCTTCCAAAGAAACTTTGGTTACTATTCAAATGCAAAGACTGTTGATTTTCCTATTGCAACAAATAACAGTATTGAAACAGTTAAGACAGCAGTTTCAATTCTTGAGAGCATATTTAAAAATGGTTATCGTTATCAAAAAGCAGGTGTGATGCTAACAGGATTATCTAATGCAAGTGATAAAACAAATTTATTTACTTCTGAAAAAGATGAAAAAATAAATAGCTTAATGAGATCAATTGATAATACTAATCATCGATATGGAAGATCCACTTTAAGCGTTGCAAGTGCTGGAGTTCATAAAAAATGGAATATGCGAAGGCAGTATTCTTCTAAAATTGATACGGCTGATTTCTATTGCTTGCCAACAATTAGAGCTTAAATCAAAACTCTATAGTCCACCTGATGAAAATAAAAATTTGGCAACATCTTCAACACCAATTTGCTTTTTCATCTGACAAAAAACATAAGGTAAGCCATTTCGGGCCTTTTTTACGTCTTCTTTCATGGTTTCAAGATTAACTTCTACATGAGGAGCTAAATCAGTCTTATTGATAATTAACAAGTCTGACTTTTGAATAGCAGGACCACCTTTTCTAGGAATATCTCCACCCATACCAACGTCAATAACATAAATAGATAGATCGACTAATTCTGGACTAAAAGTTGCTGCTAAATTATCTCCACCAGATTCGATTAAAATCAAATCAAGATCAGGAAATTTTTTTTTCATATTTTCTACAGCAAGCATATTAATTGAAGCATCTTCACGAATTGCTGTATGTGGACATCCTCCTGTTTCAACTCCTTTAATTCTCTCTAAAGGTAAGGCTTGGACTTTCATTAAAAATTCTGCATCTTCTTTTGTATAAATATCGTTTGATATTACAGCCATAGAAATTTTCTTTGATAAAAATTTACACAATTCAGCTGTTAAACTTGTCTTCCCTGCACCAACAGGTCCACCTATTCCAACTTTTAATGGTCCATTTATATTTTTCATGTTTTATAAATTCGTGTTTTCAAATTTTCATGCTTGATACTATAGATATCACTATTAAAACAAATTCCACCTAGATCTTCTAAATTTAAATTTTCACTTTCTTTTTCTATTTCTCTAATTAAATCATAAGTCTGAATTGTACAGTCTTGACCAATTTTTTGTCCAATTGGTATATGTTTAATACAAACATTTATTAAGTTTGATACAAAAGATTGTAGATAAGATACTATTGTTAAGTTAAGTGGTATATCAAAATGTTTAGCTGCTTTAGCAACTGCAATTGGATAAGCAGTATTTTCAAGAATTTTAAAATCCCAACTATCAGATAAAACTTTTCTGAATGCGTTACCCATTTCAATAGATTCTATTTTTCTTTCCTTACTTGGACAGAGTGATAGAGCGAGTTCATTTATCTGTTCTCCCTGATAAGTATATTTCATTAAAATTACATCATTTTTACCAGTTCCATATTTTAAAATACATTTTAAATAATCCAAAATATCTTCTTTTGACTTTATAAAATTATCATTAATCATTGCCTCTAAACCATGAGAGTATGAAAAACTTCCAACAGGAAATGATGGTGAAAACCAAGTTTGAAGAATTTGTAACGATTCTTTTAAATCTTTTTTACCTTTTATTTTAGTGTTTATGGCTATGGGTTCTACCAATTCCATATGCTCCTCCCTCTGGTTTAAAAGGTCTTAAAACTTTCTTAACCTTTCCCCCTAATTTTAATATCATCTTTTTTATTACTTCGTCATACTGAATAAAAATTCTATCTTTTTCAATTTGGCATGGCATATGCCTGTTTCCAATATGCCAAATTAATTGCATTAAATTTTTTCCTTTAATTTCAAGTAAACTTTCTTTTTTGTTTTTGATTAAAATCAAATTTCCACTTTGAAGCCTAAACGCTTGATTTTCTGACAGAGATTTTGTCTCTGGTAAATTGACTAAAAATTCAAAACCATTATCTGAAACAAGTTTTTTTCTTCTTAAAAATCGCTCATCATAAGATAAAGATATTTGATCTTTTGCTTTATTTTTGGCAATTTTATTAACTATTAAAAAACAATTATCCATAAGCTAAAACATAAAATATCTTTGTGCCAAAGGGAGCTCTTTAGCTGGTTCACAGGTAATTATCTCACCATCAGCTTTTACCTCGTATGTCTCAGGATTTACCTCAATTTTTGGACACTTGTTGTTTAAAATCATATCTTTTTTAGAAATGGCTCTTGTGTTTTCTACAGGTAATAAGTCTTTTCTAATACTTGCATCTTTTAAAGAATTCTTTTCAAGAGCTAGTTTGCTTGTGAAAATTACTGAAGACTTCTCTAAAGAAGTTCCAAATGATGAAAACATTGGTCTAGTGTATACTGGTTGTGGAGTTGGAATTGATGCATTTGGGTCTCCCATTTGCGCACAAGCTATACTTCCACCTATTAATATCATCTCTGGTTTGGTACCAAAAAATGCTGGGTCCCACAAAACTAAATCTGCACGTTTATTTTTTTCAATGCTACCAATATGTTTTGAAATTCCATGAGCGATTGCAGGATTAATTGTGTATTTTGCTAAATATCTTTTAACTCTAAAGTTGTCATTGTCTCCTTTTTCCTCTGGTAAACTTCCTCTTTGAACTTTCATTTTATGTGCAGTTTGCCAAGTTCTAATAATAACTTCTCCAACTCTACCCATAGCCTGGCTATCTGATGCAATAATTGAAAAGGCTCCCATGTCATGAAGAATATCTTCTGCTGCAATTGTTTCTCTTCTTATTCTACTTTCGGCAAATGCTACATCCTCTGGAATAGATTTATCAAGATGGTGACAAACCATAAGCATATCTAAATGTTCTTCTATTGTATTCACTGTATAGGGTCTGGTCGGATTTGTTGAGGAAGGAATAACATACTCTTCTCCACAAACTTTAATTATATCTGGTGCGTGTCCACCACCAGCACCCTCTGTATGAAAAGCATGTATAGTTCTTTTGTTTATTGCTTTTATTGTATTTTCTACAAACCCACTTTCATTAAGTGTGTCTGTATGAATCATTACTTGCACATCGTTTTTGTCAGCAATATTTAAACAATTATCAATTGCTCCAGGAGTGGTTCCCCAATCCTCATGTAATTTTAAAGCTGAAGCTCCTGCTAGAATTTGTTCTTCAAGACCTTCTGGTAATGAAGAATTTCCTTTCCCAGCAAAAGCTAAATTCATAGAAAAACCATCAGCAGATTGAATCATTCTTTGTATGTGCCATGGTCCAGGTGTACATGTTGTTGCAAGTGTTCCATGAGCTGGTCCAGTTCCTCCTCCTAACATAGTTGTAATACCCGAGTGTAAAGCATCATCAATTTGTTGGGGACATATATAATGAATATGACTGTCAAAACCCCCTGCCGTTAAAATTTTTCCTTCACCAGCAATTATCTCTGTTCCTGGACCAATAATAATATTTACTTTAGATTGAGTATCTGGATTACCAGCTTTACCAATTTCAAATATTTTTCCATCCTTTAAACCTACATCAGCTTTATAAATTCCATTTACATCAACTATTAAAGCGTTGGTAATAACAGTATCAGCAGCTCCTTTTTCTCTGCTAATTTGAGATTGGCCCATCCCATCTCTTATTACCTTTCCACCACCAAACTTAACTTCTTCACCATAAGTGGTTAGATCGTTTTCAACTTCAATAAATAATTCAGTATCTGCTAGCCTTACTTTATCTCCTGTGGTTGGCCCATACATATCTGCATAAGCTGCTCTAGAAATTTTAGCCATTATAATTTCCCCATAACTTTCTTATTGAACCCGTATATTTTTTTTGATCCATTTATTTCTATAAGCTCAACATCTTTAGATTGACCTGGCTCAAATCTTACAGCAGTTCCTGAAGGAATATTTAATCTCTTTCCATATGATAATTGCCTATCAAAAACTAAATACTCATTTGTTTCAAAAAAATGATAATGACTTCCAACTTGTACGGGTCTATCTCCAGAATTAGAAATTTTAATTTTAGTAACTTTAGAGTCTTTATTTAGGTTTATTTCCTCGTTTTTTGTAATTACTTCACCTGGCTTCATAATTATCACCTAATAGGTTTGTGCACTGTTACTAATTTAGTTCCATCAGGAAAAGTAGCTTCTACTTGAACTTCTTTAACCATTTCTGGAATACCTTCCATACAATCTTTTTTTTTAATAACATGAGCTCCTGCCTCCATCAGTTCCGCAACACTTTTGCCCTCTCTAGCTCCTTCTACTACGAAATCTGTTATTAAAGCTATAGCCTCTGGATAATTTAATTTTATACCTTTGGATAATCTATTTTTAGCGACAATCGCTGCAAGGCTTATTAAAAGTTTATCTTTTTCTCTAGGAGTAAGTTTCATTTATATGTTCCATACTTTTGGTATTTTTGAACCTTCAAAAAAATAAGATAAAATTTTGTCAATTGCAAATTTAAGATTATAACTATCTTTAGATAAAAGTCTTACGATCAATTTATTATCCCAATGAGAATAATTTGAAGTTGTATTTTCATTGTTAGTTAAAGTTTCAGACAGATTATTAACGTTATTCAAAAACTTATTTCCTAAAATAATAATTGTCGCAACTGCAGAATTATTATTTAATGTCGAAAAACTATTCAAATATTTTTTTTCGAATAAACCTGTATTTATTGCTTCTGTATGAATTAATTTTTTATCAATATTAATATTCCAAAAATCTGAAAAATATCCCTTTTCAAACTCCTCCTTCATAGAAGTTCGTCCAAAAATTATATTTTCGCAAAGAAGTAAATTTGAGTCTTTTGATAAATTAAAATTAATTTTTCGTTTTAAATTACAATTATTAAATAAAATTAATTCTTTAGGTAACCAAAATAAATTTGAATTGTTTGATAAATTTAAATTAATTTCTAAGTTAGCTGGAGCTCCAAACCCACTGTAAATCTTTTCTGCTGCTTGGGTTGAAATACAAAGTTTCGAACTATCGATTTCAAATTTGTAGTCATATTCATCTCCACTAGTAATTCCACCAGCGGTGTTGATAAGCATTAATTGTTTTAAATTTTCATGAAAATCTGGCATCAAAGCTTTTGAAGATCCTTGTTGATAAAGTTTTTGTAAGTTTTGGTTTTTTATTTTTATTTCTAATCTGCCTTTAGATTTTTCTAGTTTTTTTTGACTTGTATTCATTATGTTATCCTAACATAAAAAAAGCTGTAGTTGCTGCTAATCAAAATTAATCAAAAAGGTCTAGGATTTTGTGGATAGCCAAGATTTTCACAGGTTGCTGGTTTATCACCGTCACCAGACGGAATACAAAAATTAACAGATATTGCTCCATGAACTTGAGAGTTGTTAGTTAGTTGATTGATAATTTCATCACATCCGCTCCATAAATCATCACATTTATCTGCTTTTCCAACATTAGAGTAACGAATGACAGCATTTTTAACCTCTAAACCTTGATCAGTGGCATCAGTCATGTAATTTCTATAAGGACCGAATTTAAACCTTACTCTTGAAGCTCCTCCTAAAACATCTCCAAAATAACTAGATCTTAATTTTCCATCTATCCACAAATGTAAAAACCCATCTTTGGCCCATTTTGCGTTAATTAGTAGGTTTACCCATTTACCTCTTAAAGGAGAAAATCTATCATCAAGATGAATTCCATAACTGTCAAAATAATATTGTTCCCCAGCCTCATTTGGTGCAACTTTATAATTTGTGTCATTCCACATCCATAGAATACTATTATTATTTATATTAAATGATGGTCCTACTGCTTTTTCTGCTTTTCCATAAATCATCTTAAAATCAAATAAAGAGATATTATGCTTTGATGTATTAAAATTTTTTGGAATAAAATAACCAACTCGATACCATTTTGTTTTTCCTTTTTTAGTTGTGTGTTTCAATGGTTCCATAATTTGAAATCTCTGAGCAAAACCTGGTCTGCCCCATCTACTCCAGTCTAATTTATCACCTACATCAGAGTAACTTAAATTAAATTCAATTCCTTTTTCTGCAACTCCCATACGATCTTCAAGATTATCAAAAAACTTATAAAGCTCAGGTCTGTAAGGAACATTTCTAAGATTAAAAACCATTTTATCTTTAGATTGATTTCTAAGTACATAATTTGCAAAATCTTTCTTCTCCTGCTTTTTCATATTTATGTGCCATTTGTTTGCATATGAAAATGATGGCAGTAATAAAAGAGATAAAATAATAACTAAAATTTTTTTCATTTAATTAAGTTTAATTAAATTTTAAAAAGTTTGTCAGATAAATTTGGTAAACTTTCACCCCAGAAAACTTCTTTAGTGATTTTTTTGAAATCTACATCAAATACGGTAGACATTGCAGATGCATAAATTGCTCTTGAGTCTATTGTAGAATTTAAGTCTCTTCCTTCAAATAATTCTTTTCTCTTTAATCCTGGCCAATCTGTGTGAACTTGTGCTTTTTTAACTAATCCACCTGCCATCAATATAGCTGAACCATAGCCATGCTCTGTTCCATTACTACTGTTCTGCTTAATTGTTCTGCCAAACTCAGTTAGGGTTAAAACTAAAGTATTATTAAATGCCTCTTCAGACATTGATGATTTTAGAGATCTAACGATATTGTCGTAATCTGATAGGCAATCTGCATGAGCCCCATCAGTTGCTCCTTGTGCAGCATGCGTGTCGAAACCATCCACCTCAAAGACTGCAACTTTAGGTCCATCTGGTTTTGATAACTCTGTACCAGCACTTGAAGCTAAAATCCAAGCATCATCTCTTGATCTATTGTTAAAATCTCTTGTTAAAATTATTTCCAGATTGTCACTTAATAATTTTTCATCGTGCTCTTTGTATGCTTGTTTTATTAATTCTAGAGTAGCAGGATATGGTAAGCTACGCCCTACTGGAAAATAATTATTGTTCATTGGAACACCTCTAATTAATAAAGGCATTGGCAACGCTAAAGCTAACCCTTGTCCTGTTAGCCCAGCTGTTTTCATTCCTCTTCCAAGCCAACCTGTTTTTTCCTGGTAAGGTATTTTACCACCCGACTCCATTAAATTTTGGCCGTCAAAATGTGATCTACCTGTATAAGGAATATTTGTTGCATGTACTGCTGCACTTAGGTTTTGATCCCAAAGACTTTTGAATGTTTTTAATGCTGGGTGTAAGTCAAAATCTGAAGTTAATTTTAAAGTTCTATCAAGATTGATCTTACTTCTTAATTTTTCGAAATTTTTGTCACCTTTAACAGGAATAGCACATAGACCATCCATTCCACCACGTAACATGATTATTACTAAATTCTTTTTTGTTTTAGAATTTGCATAACTATGAGCACTGAAACCAGCAAAATACAATGAGGTTAAGGCTGTGGTTTTTAAAAAATCTCTTCTTGATATCTTCATGCTTTTAAAAACTCCGGATGGTTAAAAAGTAAAGTATGTTTTTCAACAGCTCTATTTTTTTGGTTTATATATTTCATTATTTTACTTGGATTATCAAAATTTTTTTCAACAATACTTTCATAATATGCAGCATTTTTATTATTTTCCATTTTAGAAAAGTTATAACTTGCTTTTGCATATACAAGTCTTCTGATTAATAATTCTGGCGAAATCCAATCATCGGAATGATCAGACCAACCATTAGGTTGTTTTGCTCTGTATGGATGGTGACCAATATTTTGTAAAATCCATTCAGGTTCTCGTTGTGAGTCAAAGGGTCTTTGGCCAAGCTCGTATTTATCCATAAGCTCTGGTGATGGTGGCCAATTCAGATCTGCGATTTTAGCAACTTGAATAAGCCAATTCTCAGGTGTCTGAAATTTTTTATATTTATCGTTGTAATCAAATGCCACCTTTATTGCTGCTTTATGTATCTCTGGTAAATGTCCATCAGATTTTTTGAAAGCATCAATAATAGGTTGTTTCATGTCTTTTGTAGGTTCATCTGTAATTAAATATCTACAAAGTCTTTCAGCAACAAAATCTCTGCAATTTGGATGATTTACCAGATCTTTGATCACAGCTGCTAAAGCTTTTTTTCCTCTCTTATATTCTTTCCCTAAAACAGTTTTTTTTCCTCTTTGATGATACTCAGAATTAAACCAAACATTCCCTGTTTCTAAATTTTGTTTGCTCCATCTATGTTGCCAACCTGTCATAATATATGCTAATTGAATAACATCTTCTTGTGTGTATCCAGCTTTCGGTGAAACTGTATGTAATTCTAAGAGCTCTCTTCCGTGGTTCTCATTAATTGTTGCGGGTTCTTTTTTTCTACGTCTCCACTCTTCACCAGCAGTAACACTCTTTGGTCCAGCACTTTCGCTATTATCTAAGTGATGGATCATTGCCCAAGAAGTCGTTACATCATAAACCATTTTTTCAAATGATTGATTTAAATTTGGTCGAATAATTTCTCTTTGATATGCGCCTGTTGAATAATTTGCTAAAAAATCTTTTTCGCTAATTGCAAAAAAATTCCCCCAAAACATCCAAAGTTTAGCTAATACAGGATGGTTACTATTGATACCTTCATTATGTCTGATTGATATTTCTAGAGACTCCCAAAATTTTTGACCAGTCTTGTGTCTTAAAATATCTTTGTGTGTTTTATAAAGAGTTTTATTGTCTTTATATTTTTTTCGTAAAACTTTTCTATCGCCATAAACCCAATCTCTGTAATGTTTTCTAAGTTCTTTTTCAGAGTATATTTTTCCTTTCCACGAAAAGTCTGGAATTTCATCGACTTGATTGAGTGCCCAATTTAATGGATCTGAAGGAATATCTTCATTTGGTCCAATTCCATATGCGACTTTTCTAAAAAAGTTTTTCATATTTTATTTAATTTTATCAATATCGTGAATATTTGTTAAGCAATTATTAAATTCTTCAATATTTTCTCTCAAAGCTAAACTAGAAATTGAATAAATCATTATTAACAAGAAAACTAAAGGTAACGATGTAATTACCGATGCATAACTTTTAATAAGTAAAATATAAAAAATTATAAATAAAGCTGACCGAATAAGAACAGTTTTTCTGAATACACTAATTATTGAAAGTGAATGTTTTAACAAATTAAAGAAACTCATTTGAGATGGTCCAAAATATCTTTTGCCTCTTATGGATGGAATAGAAATTAAATCTTTTTCTATTTTTTTTAATGATCCAGAAAAACTATTCCAGGTAGCCTTTTCATCTAAGAGTTTTTTTACAGTTGATTTTGACAAACAAGTAAAGTTGCCAAATTTAATTGATTTTCCTGTAAATGCATAAGTTAAGAATTTGTGAAACTGATAACATAATTGAAAAATTATACCTTCAGATCTCTTGACTCTTTCGCCTATAATAGACTTTTCACTTGATTGTTCTGAGAGTTGAATGAAACTTTTAATTTCTTCAGGTCTATCTTCGCCATCACCATCCATTGGAATTACAAAATCAAAATCTTTCTTTTCAAATACATACTTTAAACCAGAAGCAATACATCTTGCATGGCCTCTATTTTCTTTCATATTTATTATTTCTATAGAGCTAATATTTTCTGTATTAAGATAGGTATCAATTATCTGTTGGGATGACGCATCATTTATAACCACTAATGAAATATCATGATTTAAATTATTTATTTCATTGTTAATATTCTCAATCAGAAGTTTTAATGACTCTCTATCATTATAAATTGGAATTAATATTACATACTTCATCTATCTTGATCCTACACAAACATTATCAAGGCACATGTAATCTTTCAATTGATCAAGTTTTTCTCTTTCAACAAAACCACCCCAAACTGGTCTGGATTTTAAATGATAAGATAAGTTTCCAGCACTCCACTCATCACCTAAAACTACATTAATTTTTGACTTAAATTGCTGATCCCAGGCATATTGTGTTTTAACAGCAATTTCTTTTCCTGGATAATCAGTTCTCTTATCATCTTTTGATATCGAAACATAAGCGTAAAGCACAGGTGATAAAAAAAAGAAGAAAATAAACCCAACCATGAATGGTTTTAACTTTTTTAGATTAATTTGAGCTTGAAACAAATAAACAGTTAATGTGCCAAAAAACAAATAGAATGGTGTCATCCACATAGTTCTTATGTTTGATCCAATAATTAATGATGTTAAAAACATTAAAACAATTGGTAAAATATTAATAGCTAATAAAAATAATAATTTTTTATCTCTATTCTTTAAATTTAATTTAATTTTTTTAATTAATAACCAGGATAGTATTAAAAAAGGAATTAATATTCCCAATTGTTTTAACAAAAAGATTATTGGAAATTTAATATGATCTATAAAGCTAGATTGTTCTAAGCCAGTTCTGGCTAATCCATATGTAATAGTAATAAAATCATTATTATATAACCATATAAAATGTGGAACTAAAACTACTAAGAAAACTTCGATAGTGATTAAATATTTAAAATCGAACTTTCTCTCTTTTTTGAAAAAAATTAAATAAATAAATAAAAGATCGATAGATGCTAATAAATAGATAAATAAATATTTTGATAAAAATCCAAAAGCTGCGAATAACCCTACTAAAAAACAATCTAAAAACTTTATTTCTTTACTGCTATAAATTTTCCATGAATAATAAATTGTTAAAGACCAGAAAGGTAACTGGCAAACATTTACATTAAATTCTGGTGTAGTGAAATTGTAAAAATAAATTGCCTCGATTAATAATACAGAAATTAAACCTAATAATTTATTGTTAAATATTTCATTTGAAAATTTAAAAACATAATAAAAAGATATAATTACAAAAATTTGACTCAAAAGATAATAAACCCAATCTTGTGATCCAAAAATTTGATAAAAAACTTCTGGAAAAAAAGCACTCATGGGTGGATGTTTATTAAATCCCCAATCTAAATTACTGCCCCAAGCTAAAGCTTCAATTGTATCCAGTGGTAAATTGTGATTTGTGAGTGATGGAATCAGTGTCCAAAAAATTAGATGAGCTGTAACAAAAATATAAAAAACATTATCAATATTTTTGTTATTAATAGTCATTTATAAATATTTATATCAATTAAGCTTGCTTGACACCCCTAATTTGCTGAATATACTGCGAGCGATTAAAATTAAGCTATGCCAAAGACTGCTAAAGCAAAGAAAAAAGTATCAAAACCAAAAACTAAAGTTGCAAGTAAGACAAAATCAACTGCAGCTAAAGTTGAGTCTAAAGGTCCTGTAAAAATTTCAAAAACTTATGTTCCTAAGGACACTGAAAAATATATGTGTGAAAAACATAAAGTATATTTCAGAATTAGACTAACTGAATGGAAAAAAGAACTGATCAAAGCTAACAATGAAGCTCTTTATAATGGTGGGATGGATGACAATAATATTTCTGCAGATATTGTTGATCAAGCAAACTCGTATATTGATAGCAATGTAGAGATGAAAGCAATTAATAGACAGATTAAATTAATATCAGAAATTGATAAAGCTCTAAGAAGAATTCGAGAAGATACTTATGGTTATTGTTTGGACACAGCAGAGCCAATTGGTTTAAAAAGATTAATGGCAAGACCTGTTGCTAAATATACTATTGCTGCACAAGAAAAGCATGAAAAAGAAGAAAAAGTTCATGCAGATGACTAGAAATGAAAAAGAAATCATCTAAGCAAAATTCAATCTCTTTACTATTTGCTAAGAAATATATTTATTTTTACTATCCTTTTTTCTGGATTGTCTTGTTGATATATTTATTTTTAAAATGAATAAAAAATTAATTTTAATAATTATTGTTATTGTAGCTATTGAATTTTCAGGTTATGGAATTCTTAGTACTCTTTATAGGTTATTTGGGTAAATCTTTAAGGTTTAGGAATTTTGGCTTGCTTATCCATAAAAGCATAACCTTTAATAACAGCTTCTCTGTCAGCTATTTCTAAATACCATCTAGATAAATTTTTATAATTTTTCAAACCAATATCATGCCATTCATGTCTTGCCATCCATGGCCACGTTGCAATATCAGCGATTGTGTAATCAGATCCTGCAAGAAATTTTGACACCTTTAATCTTGCGTCTAATTCTCCATAAATTCTTTTAGTAATTTTAAAATACCTTTCCTCACCGAACTCACTTTTACCTGGATTGTAGTGATGGAACTGATGATGTTGACCAATCATGGGTCCTACTGTTCCCATTTGAGCCATCAACCATTGATTAATTACCAGTCTATCTTTTTCATTATAAAGTTTTCCACTTTTATCACCTAAATACATTAAGATTGCACCAGACTCGAAGAGGCTTTTATTGTTTTCATGATCAATGATGACAGGAATTTTTCCAAAAGGACTTAGCTTTATGAATTCTGGTTTGAATTGTTCATCTTTACCAAGATCAACTTTGGTTACTTTATAGTCATAACCAATTTCTTCAAGCATGATACTTATTTTCCATCCATTAGGAGTGTTGGCAGAAAACAGCTCTATCATTTTTTAATTCCAAGTCTTTCTTGTGCAGCCTTGGATGTTGTTGTGAATTCAAATCTTAATTTTTCATCTGGTTTAGCGTATTTAAAGCATCCTCTTGCTGCCAATGCACCTTCATGAAACCCTGAAAGAATTAATTTTAATTTGCCTGGGTAAGAACAAATATCACCAATTGCAAATATTCCACTAACATTGGTTTCAAAATTTTCAGTATTAACTTCAACAGTTTTTTTATTAATATTTAATCCCCAATCCAAAATAGGTCCTAGTTGCATAATTAATCCAAAAAAACCTAGCACATAATCAGATTTAATTTCCTTAATTTCTCCTTCATCATGTTTTATTTTAACAGTTTCGATTTGTTTATCTCCACTTACAGAATCCATTTGATATTTTGTAAATAAATTTAATTTTCCTTGATCATTAAGATCTTTTACTTTTTGAACACTTGCTTCTGCACCACTAAATCCATCTCTTCTATGAATTAAATTTACTTTAGAGGTGTTTGATAATTCAATAGCCCAATCTAAAGCTGAGTCTCCTCCACCAAAAATTGAAATAGTTTTGTCTTTAAATATTGATTTATCTTTAATTGAATAAAATAAAGAATTACCCTCAAATTTTTCACTTTCTTTAACTGAAAATTTTCTAGGCTCAAAAGAACCAACTCCACCAGCTATTACAATTGCTGCAACATCAAACTCTACTCCACCAGAGGTTTTCACATGCCATCTATTTTGATTTTTTTTTAATTCTTCTACTCTTTCATTTAAATTAAATTTTACATTGAAAGGTTTAATTTGTTGTAAAAGATTATTAGTTAATTCTTCGCCAGTACACTCTGGAACAGCTGGAATATCATAAATGGGTTTGTCAGGATAAAGCTCAATACATTGGCCTCCTGCTTTATCCAAATTGTCGACTATCTCACAACTCAAACCAATAATTCCGAGTTGGTGAGCACAAAACAATCCTGTTGGCCCTGCCCCAATAATTAATACATCTGTTTTATTCATTTAACCTTGCTTTGATGGAATATTAACTTCTAAACCATCTAGTTCGTCTGAAACTATTAACTGACAACTCAACCTACTATTATTTTTTGGTTCAAAAGCCATATCAAGCATATCTTCTTCACCGTCTTCTTTTGTTGGAAGTTTATTTAACCATTCTTCTTTGACATAAACATGGCATGTGGCACATGCCATTCCTCCCCCACAATCTGCATCAATGCCTGGAATGTCATTTTGTATTGCGCCTTCCATTACAGTTAAACCGTTTTGAACATCAATTGTGTAAGTCTTATTATCGTGTGTGTAGTATGTAATTTTTGCCATGCGTTATATATAGTTTCTTATCTAAATTGGACAAGTAAGTAAAATCATACTTAGTATATTTTAAATTTTTTGAGGTTCGGGTAGCTCTTTTTTTATAAAATAGCTTGTATCCTCTTTTTGTTTCATAAGTGCTGGTATAATTTCTTTATAAGCGTCTATTAATCCATCATTTGGCTTGGGTAATTGATCTTTAATATGATGATGTAATCTATCTAAATTATATGATGGAACCGTAGGAAACATATGATGAGTTAAATGATATTCCATTTTCCAATACAAAAAACTTAGTATTGGGTTTAAATACATTTCACGTGATGTAACCCTATGATCTTTAATATTTCTAGCTAAACCTGCATGTTGAGTGAATGCAACAAGTTTATGTAAAGTTTTTCCATAAAATTGTGGTAACACGAAATACAATAGAGGCATCCAAGAAGAAATTAGTATAGACCATAAAATAATTGACAACCAAATAGCAACATAAATTCTAGAAATAAAAATTGCTTTTGCTTGTGCATTCTCTGGAATGCTATCTTGCATAACTTTTGTTTTAATTCCTAAAGCATGTTGAATAATTTCAAAGGAAATATGTTTTTTAAAGAAAACTAAATCTAAAAATGGAATTATATTTATAATTAATCTTTTTGGTGTTTCTTTTAAATTATTTCCATATTCAATTTCATGGTCAAATGGATTCTCTGTTGAATAAGTATTTCCATGATGAACAAAGTGTGTGTATCTCCATCTAGTTGGTTCAAAGTTAGCCATGTAAGAAGAGATATAATAAAAAAATTCGTTTAAAAATTTAGTCTGAAAAGCAGTTTTGTGACCTGTCTCATGCCATAATGGATTAGAGAAAGAATAAATATTTCCATAAATTAAAAACCAAAATACTGACCACCATGTGCCCCAAGTTTGATATGCAAGGATTCCAGTTACTAATAGTAGTCCAAAAAAAACTGAGATATGTTGAAGTCCTTTTATATCTGATTTCTTAGAAAGCTCTTTAAGAACCTCTTTATCAACTTGGCATTTGTGCCATTTTTCTAATTTAACATCCATAGATAAAAATTATGTATAGTTATTATACATAATTTTAATAAAGGAAAAAAAAAGGGCAAGTACAAAAATTGTACCTGCCCTTAATTTAAATTTTAGCTAATTACTTAGCTCTTCTTCCGCTTGAACTAGTTGCAGCAGCCCAGATTACTAGACCAAATGCAATTTTGTTAATGAAGTCAGCTAAGTTGTAAACGACGTTAAGTGAGTCAGCGTCTACACCACCAGTTAAGTAACCAAATACATAACCTAATGGGTAAATTGCCCAACCTACTGTAACGATCATTCTCATTGCTCCAAATGCAGTTACAAGAGCTTTGTTACCACTCTTCTGTGCAGCTTTACCAGCTTCACCTGAGAATACTTCATAAAGAATGTATACCCAACCTGCCATTCCGATGATGAAACCTAGTGTAGCATTAATGTATCCTGCTTCACCTAAGTATCCACCGATAAGCATTACTAATGAACCAATTAACAATCTCCAGAACATTCCAGAGTTTGCTTTACCAATAGCTGCTAGAATTAAATAGAATTCTACCATCTGTAATGGCACAGTGATTAACCAGTCAATGTATCTGTAAACAGTTGGTGAGTCTCCAGTAGCAACCCATACTTCTCTCATATACATGTAGTGTATGAATGCAATACCAGTTACTAGACCAGCAACAATAACTGATGTTCTCCAGCCTGATGCGACATTGCCTGCTTCCATGAAAAAGAAAGCAGTAGCTGCTAACATTCCCATAGAGATAACCCAGAATGAAATTCCGACGAAGTCATCTTGCATCAACATCGTAGCGTCTGCTGCAATAGCTATACCTGAAAATCCAATCAGAGCCATAGCTGCTAAAGCAAACAGTTTAAGTTTTTTCATAAAAAACTCCCTCTTCGTTAGTTTTTATTTATTTAGTTTATATAAACTAGACTTAGGTTTCCCTAAGCCAATTTGGTGGTTAAATAGCAAATTAAATTAGTTTTATGAAGACTTAATTGTCACTAATAAGCATTGATTTTACTTAATTTTTAAAATTAAATACAATTTATAAGTTAAAAACCAATAAAATTAAGGAATTCGAATCAAATATCTATGTCTTCTAAGTTTAATAAAATTTACGAAAGTTCTATTAAAAATCCTGAAAAATTTTGGCAAGAAGCCTCTGAAGATATCTTTTGGTTTAAAAAACCAACAAAAATTTTAAATAAATCTAACCCTCCCTTCTACAAATGGTTCGAAGATGGGGTTACAAACACCTGTTATAACGCTTTAGACATCCATATTGATCAAGGAAGAGGTCAAAAGACAGCTTTAATATATGATAGTCCAATTACAGGTAACAAAAGTCAGTTCACTTATGAGGAATTAAGGTCAAAGGTCTCTAAGTTTGCAGGGGCATTGAAATCTCAAGGAGCTAATAAGGGTGACAGGGTGATCATTTACATGCCAATGATTCCTGAAGCGGTAGTTGCTATGCTAGCTTGTGCTAGAATTGGTGCAATTCACTCAGTAGTATTTGGAGGGTTTGCCTCAAATGAGCTTGCAAGTAGAATAGATGATAGCAAAGCGAAATTATTAGTTACTGCTTCTTGTGGTTTTGAGCCAGGAAGGACAGTCGAGTACAAACCTCTTGTCGATGAAGCGATAAAAATAGCCAATCACAAAATTGAAAAGATGATTTTATTTCAAAGACCTGGTCATGAGGTTAAATTAAATGCTCCAAGTGAAGTTAGTTGGGAAGAAGTAGTTTCTAATGCTAAGGATGCTGACTGTGCTGAGATAAACTCCAATGAGTTTGCATATATTTTATATACATCGGGAACAACAGGAACTCCAAAAGGTATAGTAAGAGATATTGGAGGTCACATTGTAGCTCTCAAATGGACTATGAAAAATATCTATAACATTGATACAGATGATATTTGGTGGTCTGCTAGTGATATTGGATGGATTGTCGGACACTCTTATATTGTTTATGCTCCTTTATTTAAGGGATGCACGACAGTTTTATTTGAAGGTAAGCCTGTGGGAACACCAGACGCTGGTGCTTTTTGGAAAATCATCTCTGATTATAAAGTAAAATCTCTTTTTACAGCTCCAACAGCTTTTAGAGCGATCAAAAAAGAGGATCCTGAAGGTAAATTTTTCTCAAAATATGACCTGAGCAGTTTTGAAAGTTTATTTCTGGCAGGAGAAAGAGCTGACCCAGATACAATTAAATGGGCTGAGAATTTACTTAAAGTTCCAGTGATAGATCATTGGTGGCAAACAGAGACTAGTTGGGCGATCAGCTCAAATTGTACTGGTATTGAAATGATGGAAACGAAATATGGTTCAGCGTGTAAGGCTGTACCTGGATATGATGTCAAAATCATTAAACCAGATCAATCTTTAGCAAAACCAAATGAAATGGGAGACATTGTTGTTAAACTACCTTTACCTCCAGGAACATTCCCAACATTATGGAATGCAGATCAAAGATACAAAGAAAACTACATGTCTAATTATGAAGGATTTTATCAAACATATGACGCAGGTCATATTGATGACGATGGTTATATTTGGATCATGTCTAGAACTGACGACATCATAAATGTAGCTGGTCATAGATTATCAACAGGTGCGATTGAAGAAGTATTGTCCGAACATCAATCAGTTGCAGAGTGTGCAGTACTTGGGATAGCAGATAAATTAAAAGGTCAATTACCTATTGGTTTAGTAGTTTTAAAATCTGGTGTTGATAAAGATAATGAAACTATTTCAAAAGAATGCGTTCAGATGGTCAGGGATAAAATAGGCCCAGTTGCTGCATTTAAAGTTGTGATAGTTATTAAAAGATTACCAAAAACAAGATCAGGTAAAATTTTACGAGGAACAATAAGAAAAATTGCAGATGGTGTTGATTATAAAGTGCCACCTACTATTGATGATCCTGCAATATTAACAGAAATAACAGAAGATTTAATTAAACATAAAATTCTAAACAATGGTTAAAACATATTTATTTCTTGCAGGAGCAGTGTTTTTTGAGGTTGCTGGTACAATGTTATTACCTGTAACTCAAAATTTTACAAAACTAATACCAACAACAGCTCTTGCATTCTTTTATCTTTGTGCTTTCTATCTTTTAACTTTTGTAGCAGATAAAATTCCTATCGCTATTATGTATGCGACATGGAGTGGTCTTGGAATTTTTACAATTGCAATTCTTGGGTATATATTCTTTAAACAAACATTGGCTTGGCAAGCAATATTAGGATTATTTTTAATTGTAATTGGTGTGATACTTGTAAATAGTTTTACCGGAAGGCTTAGCTAAACTGCAAAGGTTTTCCATCAGGATCACCTAAAATTTTGCCATCCTGCATTTTAATTTTTCCTGCAATAATAGTGTGTGTTGGTGTTCCTTTAAATTTGAAACCATTAAAGGGAGACCATTTACATTTGCTTTCAATATTTTCGTTTTTAATCTCAATTATTTTGTTCATATCTACAATTGTAAAATCAGCATCATAACCTTCTTTGATAAATCCTTTATTTTTAATTCCAAAAATTTTCACTGGATTTTCACAAACAAAGTTCATCAATTGGTTTAAAGATAATTTTCCATCATTTATATGATTTAACATTACAGGCATCAAAGTTTGAACTCCTGGCATCCCTGAAGGCGTGTTTGGATATACTTTATCTTTATTCTCCATCAAATGTGGAGCATGATCAGATCCAATCGTATCATTAAAGTTGTTTCTGACTCCAAACCATAGTCTATCATAATGAGATTTATCTCTTAATGGTGGGTTCATCTGAGCGTAAGTTCCAAGCTTGTCATAACAATCAGGAGAATAGAGAGTTAAATGCTGAGGAGTAATCTCAAATGTAATATTTCCTTTGTGTTGAGATAGAAAATCAATTTCTTCTTTTGTTGTAATATGAAGTACATGAGCTTTTTTCTTGTGCTTTTCTGCTATTCGAACAATTCTTCTAGTAGATGCTATTGCACATTCTGCACTTCTCCATACGGGATGGGTATGAACATCACCCTCTTTTATTAATTTCTTGTTTACATTTAAAATTGCTTCATCTTCAGAATGAACTGCTACTACTTTTGAAGCATTTTGAAAAACCTTATCAATATCGTCTTCTTCAGCAACTAATAAATTACCAGTCGAAGAACCTGCAAAAAGCTTAATTCCACAGCACCCTTCCAAGCCGTCTAGACTTGCTAAATCATCCGCATTGTTAGCTGTTGCTCCAAAATAAAAAGCGTAATTGCAATACATTCTATTTTTAGCGAGATCTAATTTTCTTTGAAATTCTTTCATGTTTGAAGTTGGGGGATTGGTGTTTGGCATTTCAAACACACTTGTAATACCTCCTGCAATCGCTGCTCTACTCCCTGAATGAAGATCCTCTGTATCTGTTGATCCTGGTTCTCTAAAATGTGTCTGGGTATCTATGCAACCAGGTAATACTGTGTGGCCTTCTGCATTAATTGTCTCTTTTGCTTCTTCTGAAATTTGTCCAATCTTTTGAATTTTTCCGTCTTTTATAGCAACATCTACATCTTTTAACTCACCATCGATGTAACATTGTCCTTTTTTTATTATAAGATCTAACATTTTAAGAAATTGTTATTATATTACATTCTATAATTAATCAATTATGAATATCAAAAACGTTTACATTTTAGATGACAGAGCAATTCTTTATATTAATGGAGAAGATGCAAAAGAGTTTCTTCAAAATCTTATTAGTAACGATATAAACAAAGTAAGTGATGTAAATAGTTGTTTTAGTTCATTGCTTACACCTCAAGGTAAATTTTTATATGAATTTATAATTGTAAAACATAAGTCTGGATATCTTATGGATTGTGAAAAACCTCAGGCAGAGAAGTTATTCAAACAATTATTGCTATATAAATTAAGATCAAAAATTGAAATTCTAAATTTAAGTAATGAATTTGTTGTAGCAGCATTTTCTCATGAAAAATTCTTAACTTTTGAAGCTGCAAAAGATCAACCTGGATGTACAATTAAATATAGAGAAGATCCAATTTTTTTAGATCCAAGAAATAAGAATTTAGGTGCTAGATTAATTATTAATTTAGAAAAACTTTATTTATCTCTTAAAAAACTAGATCTCCATGATGCTGATCTTAAAGAATATTATTCATTAAGTCATAGACTTGGAATAGTTCCAAAAGATTTAAATAAGTTGAAAGACAAATTGTTCGGTATTGAATGTAATTATGAAGAATTAAATGGAATTGATTTCAAAAAAGGCTGTTATGTTGGCCAAGAAAATACAGCGCGAATAAAATTAAAGAATAAACTTTCAAAAAGATTGTTTCCAATAAATGTAATTAATGGAAAACTGCACGAAGGTGAAAGTATTTATAACAATGAAGTTGAAATAGGTAAGGTTTTAATTGATAGTGACTACCCTTTTGCTTTAATTAAATACTTAAACGAAAACTTTGATGAAAAAGTAAATTTTAAAACTAAAGAAGCTTCAATAAATGTCAATAAACCTGATTGGATAAAAAACTAATTTTCTTATTTAAATAAATAAACAATCATTAAAATTATAAAAACTACAATAATCCAAATACTTAGATTTTTAAGAAATTGCTTTAATTGAGAATTTGATTGTAAAAAACTTGGTAGAACTAAAAGTAAAACCCCAATCATAAATATTACTGAAAGCAATTTATCCATCAAAAACTCCTCTATAAAATTCACTTTGGTGCGGTCGGAGAGACTCGAACTCTCATGGACTAGGTCCACACGGCCCTCAACCGTGCCTGTCTACCAATTTCAGCACGACCGCGATATGTCCCATAATAAATGAATGACAATCATGATTCAAATTGGTAAAAATCCTCATGGAATTTACACAAGAAGTGCGTAAAGCAACAGATCCTATTTATCAAAAAATTTCTAAGGTTATGCCTGAAATTGAATGGTCAGTTCATGCTCCGTATATTCATGAAATCAATAAGTTAAAAAAAGAAAAGAATGCTGTAATTCTTGCTCATAACTATCAAACACCAGAAATTTATCATGGTGTTGCAGATTTTTCTGCAGACTCTCTTGCATTAGCAATTGAAGCTTCAAAAACCTCGGCTGATATTATTTTAATGGCTGGTGTACATTTCATGGCAGAAACTGCAAAATTGATGAGCCCAAATAAAAAAGTTATTCTTCCTGATATGGATGCTGGCTGTTCTTTATCTTCATCTATTACAGGTAAAGATGTTAGATTATTAAAAGAAAAATACCCAGGCGTCCCAGTTGTATCTTATGTTAATACGTCAGCAGAAGTTAAGGCTGAAACAGATGTTTGTTGTACATCTGCGAACGCAGTTAAAATAGTTAAATCACTTGGAGTAAAAAGAGTAATATTTTTACCTGATGATTATTTAGCTAAATATGTTGCTTCTCAAACTGATGTTGAAATTATTTCTTGGAAAGGAATTTGTATTGTTCATGATCAATTTAATAAAAAGGAAATAGAGGATATAAGAAAAAATAATCCAGGAATTAAAATTATTGCACACCCAGAATGTCCTCCAGATGTTATTGAAGCTAGTGATTTCGCAGGATCAACATCTGGAATGATAAAATATGTAAAAGATAATCAACCAAAAAAAGTAATGATGGTTACTGAGTGTTCAATGAGTGACAATATTCAAATAGAAAATCCAAATGTAGACTTTGTTAAACCATGTAATATGTGTCCTCATATGAAAAAAATTACACTTCCAAAAATATTAGATTGTTTAGAAAATGAGACTGGTGAAATTATTATGGACAAAGAAACAATTGAGAAAGCTAGAATATCTGTAGAGAGAATGGCAGCTATTGGCAGATAAATAAGTGTCAAAAATAAAACTAAGCAAAGAATTTATCAAAGGCACTGTTAAGCTAGCATTGAATGAAGATCTTTACCCTTCAGGAGATATTACTTCAAGTTTAATTAACAAAGATAATATTGTTACTGTTAAATTAATTTCAAATCAAAAAGCAATTGTTGGAGGATTGTTGTTTGCAAAAGAAGCATTTTCGTTAATTGATAATAAAATAAAATTTATTGTTAAGAAAAAAGATGGTTCAGGAGTAAAAAAGGGTTCTTTAGTTGCTTTAATTAAAGGAAAAGCAAAAAATATTTTAATTGCGGAAAGAGTTGCATTAAATTTTTTGTCTCACATTTCTGGAATAGCAACTAAAACAAATGAATTTGTTAGATTAGCTGGTAAAAAAACTAAAATTTGCTGCACAAGAAAAACAATTCCAAATTTAAGAGTTATCCAAAAATATGCCGTTAAATTAGGTGGAGGTACAAATCATAGATTTAATTTAAGCGATGAGTATTTAATTAAAGATAATCATGTCGCGAGCTCAGATTTAAAGAGTTTAGTGTTAAAAGCCATTAAAATTAAAAAAGGAAAAAAAATTACAGTTGAGGTTGATACAATCAAACAACTTAGATCAATTTTAGGTCTAAAATTTAATACTGTTCTGCTTGACAACATGAATTTAAAAAATTTAAAAGAAAGTATTAAAATAGTTAAAAAACTTTATGAAACTGAAGCTTCTGGCAATGTTAGCTTAAAAAATGTTAAAGCTATTGCATCAACTGGGGTTAATAGAATTTCTGTTGGCAGTATTACACACAGTGCTCCTGCAATTGACTTTAAGCTAGAAATCTAATTTACGAATTTAGATAAGTCAGGTTTAAAATAGTTTGGACCTTTCATGACTTTTCCAGAATCATTATAAATAGGTTTACCATTTTCGTCTAACTTGCTCATATTTGAATTTTGGACTTCATCAAAACATTTATCTAGATCAATTCCAAATGCGTGTCCTGCTCCATAAGTAACATATAATATATCTGTTAGCGCATCAGCTACCTCCAACAAATCTTTGTTATTCATGGCTTCTGTAAGCTCTTCTAATTCCTCTTTAATTAGATCTATTCTTAATTTATTTATTTTATCAGTGCTAAATGATGGTTTAGTTTTAACTTCCTGACCAAAAGTTTTCATGAAAGCGCCAACTTTACTAAAATTCGACATAATGCTCCTGTATGTTTTTAAAAATTTATTGTATGTTAATAATTATTTGTTACTTAAAAATTAATCAATGAAATTAAGAAAAGAATTTGACAGTATTGGAAGTATAAATGTACCAAATGATAAATATTGGGGTGCATCTACTCAAAGATCTAATAAATTTTTCAATATTGGAAAAATTTTAGTAAATATTTCAATCATTAAATCGATAGCTATAATTAAAAGATCAGCTGCTTTGGTGCATGCTAAAGATAAATTAATTGATGGTAGAATTTCTAAAGCAATAATCAAAGCATCAGACGAGGTAATTAAAGGTAAATTAGATGAAAACTTTCCTTTAAAAGTCTGGCAAACAGGTTCTGGTACACAAACAAATATGAATGTAAACGAAGTCATTGCTAACAGAGCAATAGAAATTTTAGGTGGAAAAAAAGGAACAAAAAAACCTATTCATCCAAACGATCACGTAAATAAATCACAATCTACTAATGATGTTTTTCCAACTGCAATGCATATTTCTGTAGCAAAAGAATCTTTAAGCAAAATGCTACCAAGCTTAAAAATTTTAGAAAAAGAGTTAAAAAGAAAATCTAATGAATTTAAAAATATAGTAAAAATTGGAAGAACACATCTTCAAGATGCAACCCCGTTATCTCTTGGACAGGAATTTTCTGGATATCATTTTCAAGTTAAAAAAAGTATTGAAAGAATAGAATATGCTTTAAAAGAAATATTATTCCTTGCGCAAGGTGGTACAGCCGTTGGCACTGGAATAAATTCAAAAAAAAATTTTGACAAAAAAATTGTTAAAGAGATTGCGAAATTCACAAAAATAAAATTTAAACCTGCTCCAAATAAATTTGCTGAACTTGCTGCTCATGATGCAATAGTAAATTTTTCAGGCACTCTAAATACATGTGCGGTTGCCCTGATGAAAATTTCAAATGATATAAGATTTTTAGGTTCTGGTCCTAGAGCTGGATATGGAGAATTAATCTTACCTGAAAATGAACCAGGCTCATCTATAATGCCAGGGAAAGTAAATCCTACACAATGTGAAGCTGTAACAATGGTTTGTGTCAAAGTTATTGGAAACCACAATGGAATAACTATGGCAGGATCTCATGGACATTTTGAGCTAAATGTTTTTAAACCTTTGATTGCTCATAACATCTTGCAATCAATAGATTTGATCGCAGACAGTACAAAAAATTTTGCTCAATATTGTGTTAAAGGAATAAAGGCTAATAGAAAGAAAATTCAAGAACATTTAGATAATTCTCTGATGTTGGTAACTGCACTAGCTCCTCATATTGGATATGATAACGCTGCTAAAATTGCAAAAACCGCATTAAAAAATAATACTACTCTTAAACACGAAACTTTAAAAACAGGATTAATAGACGAGAAAAATTATAACAAAATAGTCGATCCTAAAAAAATGATCTATCCAAAATAATTCTTAATTGCTTGATTCAATAAGTTCTTAAAATATATTTTATTTTGAAGATCATCTTTTTTTAAAATTACATTGTTTAAAATTTTATTAACATTTAGATCAATTTTGTTATCAACTTTAATATCTTTTAATTCAGCTATTTTTTGATCAAAATTATAAGTAAAATTTAAATCAATTTGATTTATTTCATTTCTGTAATTTTTTGGTGTTAATAGAAATTTATAAATTTCATTATAGTTGTTAATATTTATCTTTAGTTTTCCATCTAAAACCAATTCTCCATCTCTTACGAAAATTAAGCTTTCTAATAATTCAAATGTTGCAAAGTCTCTCCACTCAAATTTTGTCTTATCTGTATCAATCAGACCATCCTGAATTTTAGATCTTAAATTAATATTTCTAAAATTTGAATTATCGTAAACACTATCCGCATTTATATTTAATTTAAAATCTATATTTTTATTATTGAATATTTCTGTCTTCAAAAGCTCTGAAATAATAGCATTGGTGCCAAAAATATAACTTAAGTTTATTTCAGCTGTATCACCTTCTAAACTTGCATAAAAAGGTTTAAAATTAAATTTTCCATCATATTTTTTATTTGGTGGATCTACTTTATTTGAGATTTGAAAATTAAAATAATTTTTTTCAATTTTATAATCTGCGAAATATTTGATTTTATTTATGTTAAATTCAGATTTTCCTGTTCTTACATCCTTATTAAGGTTTAACTCATTTTTAATTTTAAGTTTTATTAAATCAATATTTATTTCAGAAAAAATTTTACTTTTATCTTCATTAAAAAAAGTTTCTATTGAAAATGGAATATTAAAAATTTCGTTGTCTAAATAGAGGATATTTTTAAGTTCTTTAGATTCATAAAAATATTTCATTTTTAAAATTTTGTTAATAAACAAAACTTCGTTCTCTAAATTTCGAAAAAAAACATTACTTTTCTTAATAATTAAATTTCCATCTTTGAAATTATAATTTTTTTTATTTAAATTAAAATTAGCGTTTTCAATAATCAAATCTTTAATTTGAATATTTTTAAATGAAAATAAGTTATCAAAAGATACAAAAATTTTAAAATTTTTAATTTTTGAAATTTCGGTTAATTCATCGTTAATAATTGTATCAGTTGTTGTAAAATGAGGTCTTGGAAAAAAATTATATTTTATATTTTTTGAAAATTTAAAATTAAGTTCAAATTTTTTCTGAAGCTCATTGTTAAGCAATTTTGAAATATCTGACTGTTTATAAAAAGTAGGTAATAGTAAGTAAGATATGAATATAACAAAAAGTGCGACAAAAGTTAAAACAATTTTATTATTTTTAATTAAATAACTAAGATTTTTTAAATTTATCTTGTTTAAATTTTTTTCTAAAAGACTATTAATGAATTTGTTTATGTTATTTAAATATTTTACAAAAAAATTTGTTTTACTCATAAGAACTAAAAAAGTTTATAAAGTATTATTTTAAATGATAAACAGAGATTATTTAAATAATTTAAATGAAGCTCAAAAAGAAGCTGTATTGCACCTTGAGGGACCACTTTTAATTGTTGCTGGGGCTGGATCTGGCAAAACTAAAGTTTTAACATCCAGAATTGCAAATATAATAGAAAAAAAGAAAGCTTTTCCCAATCAGATCTTAGCGGTCACATTTACAAACAAAGCTGCCAAAGAAATGCAAAATAGAGTGAGTAAGCTACTTGGCTCAACTGCAGTCGGACTTTCATGGCTAGGCACATTTCATTCGATTTGTGCGAAATTATTGCGAAAACATGCATCTGCTGCAAACCTTAATTCTAATTTTACTATTATTGATACAGATGATCAGATCAGACTTATTAAAAATATTTGTAAGGCTGAAAATATTGACATCAAACAATTGTCTCCTAGATTTATATTAGCAATAATTGATCGTTGGAAAAATAAAGGATTTTATCCAAATGAAGTAATAATAAATAAAAAAGATCTTTATGAAAAAACAATTCTTCCACTCTATAAAATTTATCAACAAAAATTAACAGACCTTAACTCTTGTGACTTTGGTGATCTTATATTGCATGCTGTAAAAATTTTGGAATTTAATTTAGACATTAGACAAATATATTCAAAAAATTTTAAATATATTCTTGTCGATGAATATCAAGATACAAATTTTATTCAAAGTAAATGGCTTAAACTCCTTTCAGAAAAAAATAAAAATATTTGCTGTGTGGGGGATGATGATCAATCGATTTATAGTTGGAGAGGTGCGGAAATAAAAAATTTTTTAGAATTTGATCAAGTTTATAAAAATACAAAAGTAATAAGATTAGAACAAAATTATAGATCTTCTCAGAATATTTTATCTGTTGCTTCAGACCTTATTTCTAATAATCAAAATAGAGTTGGGAAAACATTGATTACTACAATGGAAGAAGGTGATCCAGTGCAATTAAACTGTTTTAAAAAATGGTAAAGATGAAGCAATTGGGATTTCTGATGAAATTGAAAAAAAAATAAAAAAAAAGTTCTCATATAATAATATTGCAATTTTAGTTAGAGCCATTTTTCAAACACGTGAATTTGAGGAAAGATTTCTTAAAATTGGTATGCCTTATAGAATATTGGGTGGTACAAAATTTTACGAAAGAGCTGAAATTAAAGATTGTGTTGCATATTTAAGATTGATTCATCAAGAAAAAGATGACTTGGCTTTTGAAAGAATAGTAAATAATCCTAAGAGATCAATAGGAGATAGTACTTTAAAAAATATTCATGAGTTTGCTAAAGAAAATAATTTAAATTTAGAAAGAGCATCAATAAAAATGCTTGAACAAAATTTAATTAAACCAAAAGCTAAAATTGGTCTTAGTTTATTTATCAATTCTTTGATGAAGTGGAGAAACGATCTAATTGTAAAAAAATCAAATCATATAAAATTATTACAAATTGTTTTGGATGAATCAGGATATTCAGCAATGCTTAAAAATAAAAAAGACTTGGATAATGAAAATAGATTAGAAAACATTAAAGAGTTATTAAGTGCAATGAAAGAATTTGACAATCTAGAAAGTTTTTTAGAACACGTTTCTTTAGCAACATCTATAGATCAAGAATGGGATGGTGAAAAAATTAACATGATGACTATGCATGCCGCAAAAGGTTTAGAGTTTGATGTTGTATTTTTGCCTGGATGGGAAGAAGGGTTATTTCCACACCAAAAATCTATCGAAGAAAAAGGTCAAAATGGCCTGGAAGAAGAAAGAAGGTTAGCATATGTAGGAATTACAAGAGCAAAGAAAAAAGCTATAATTTCCTTTTCAATGAATAGATTTTATCAAGGAGATTGGATTGATAGCATGGCTTCAAGATTTGTTGATGAACTTCCAGAAAAACATTTAGAAAAAAACTCCTTCTTTGATGAAGAAATTAATAATGATGATGAATTTGATTTTAATCAAGATTTTGAAATTGAGGAAGGTACAAGAAGTCCTGGTTGGATAAGATATCAAAAGAGAATTAAATGAAAAATTACATAAAAGAATTAAGAAGTAAATTTAAAAAACATGAAATTGATGGATATGTAATTCCAAAAAATGACGATTATTTTACAGAATATTCAAAATTAAATCGATTAGAGGTAATCTCAAACTTTAGTGGATCTGCTGGTTTAGCCATAATTCTTAAAAATAAAAATTATTTGTTTACTGATGGAAGATATACAATTCAAAGTAAAATTGAGAGTGGAAAAAATTTTAAAATTTATGGATTTGAAAAATTAATAAATTGTAGTTTGTTTAAAAATCTTACACTTGGCATAGATCCAAAGTTATTTACCAATACTCAAATAAAAAATTATTTTTTAAAACACAATAAAATCAAATATGTTGAAAAAAATCTAATTGATGAAATTAAAAAACAGAAAGAACATACTTCAATCCCGTTTTTTTCTTTAGATAAAAATATTGTTGGTGAAAGTATTAATTCTAAATTAAATAAAATAATTAAATACTTAAAAAAAAATAAATGCGATTATATTTTTATTAGTGCACCAGAAAATGTTGCGTGGACTTTAAATGTAAGAGGTGGAGATGGCCCCAATAGTCCAATTCCCAATTTAAGGCTGATAGTAAGTAAATCAAAAAAAATACTGCTTATAAGTAATCTAAAAAAATGTAAGCAATTATTAAAAAATAAAATTATTAAGAAAGACGAATTTTTAGATGTAAATACTTTACCAAGTAAAATGCTACATCTTAAGGGAAAAAACTTTATTGTAGATGATAAATCTTGTTCAATTTATTATGAAAATTTAATTAAGTCTAAATTTAAGATCATAAAAAGAGAAGATCCAATTTATCTCTTAAAAGCAATCAAAAATAAAATAGAGATTAAGAATATGATTAATGCTCATATCTTAGATGGGGTAGCATTAACTAAATTTTTATTTTGGATAAAAAAAATTAATAAAAAAAAAATTACAGAAGTAGAAGCAGCTAAGAAATTAGAATATTTTAGAAAATTAAATAAAAACTTCCTCTATCCTAGTTTTGATACAATTGCAGGCTCTGGTAAAAATGGTGCTATTGTACATTATCGCGCGAAAAAACGAAATTGCAGAACTATTAATAAAAAAGATATTTTACTTTGTGACTCTGGTGGACAATACAAATATGGTACGACTGACGTTACTAGAACTATTTGTTTTTCAAAACAAAAACAAAAAATTAAAAATATTTTCACCAAAGTATTAAAAGGTCATATCGCTGTTGCTACGACTGATATTAATAAAGATGACACAGGTAAAAAAATTGACAAAAGAGCGAGAAAATTTTTAAATGAAAGTAACTTAGATTATGCACATGGTACAGGACATGGTGTTGGTTTTTTTCTTAATGTTCATGAAGGACCTCAATCAATTACAAAAATAAACACTGTAAAAATAAGAGAAGGCATGATTTTAAGTAATGAACCTGGGTATTATAAAACTAATGAGTATGGAATTAGGATTGAAAATTTAGTTTATGTAAAAAAAATAAATAAAAAATTATTATTCAAAAATTTAACTATGGCACCTATAGAAAATGATTTAATCAATTTTGATTTATTAACAGTTAACGAAAAAAACTATCTATTTAAATATCATTTAGAGGTTTATTCAAGTATATCAAAATATTTAAATCTAAATGAAAAAAACTGGTTAGCTACTTTTATTTAGCATTATCATAAATTCATCTTGATCTATAACATCTATTTTTAGCTGTTTAGCATTATCTATTTTCTTTTTAGTTGGCTTGTCCCCAATTATTAAATAATTTAATTTCTTAGAGACACTGCTAACTGTTTTGCCAGAATTTTCCTCAATCAAAGATTTTAATTCTGCTCTACTAATTCCATTTAATTTTCCAGTAACTAAAAAAGTTTTATTTTTTAACAAACCATCATCAGAATTTTGAATAGCATTTTTAACAACTAAAACTTTTTCTAATTCATTCAAAACTTTTAAATTAGTTTTATTTGAAAAAAAACTTTTGATAGAGTTTAATTGTGTTTCACCAATACCATCAATATTTAACAAATCTTCATAATCACTTTGAATAGATAAATTTTTAAATTTTGAAAATGATGTAAAATGTTTTGATAACAGCTTTGCATTCTCTAATCCTATATGTCTAATTCCTAACGAATAGATTAATCTTTCTAGAGAAATATTTTTTTTTTGATTAATTGAATATATTAAATTTTTGACAGATAATTGACCCCAGCCATCTAGTTTCTCAATTTTTGAATAATCTAATTTAAATATATCTTGAGGATATTTTATAAATTTTAATTTCCAAAAATTTTCGACTATTTTTTTTCCAAAACCGTCTATATTAAAGGCCTCTTTTGAAACAAAATGTTTTAATTTTTCAATCGATATTTTATCACAATAATAACCTTCGCTAGAACATCTCCTAACTGCATCAACTTTTTTTGTTATCTTGTTAAATTCTTTAATTGTTTTTGATCCACACGAAGGGCAATTTTCTGGAAAAGTAAATTTTTTAGAATTTTTTAATCTTTTCTTTATATCTATAGAAAGTATGTGCGGTATGACATCTCCTGCTCTCTCTATAACAGCTGTATCTCCGACTCTAATATCTTTTCGGTTGATTTCATCTTCGTTATGTAATGTTGCGTTTGAAACTACAACTCCACCGATATTAATTGGCTTTATCTTTGCAACTGGGGTTAGGGCACCAGTTCTTCCAACTTGAATTTCTATATCTAAAATTTGAGAAATTCCTTTATTGGATGAAAATTTGTGAGCAATGGCCCACCTAGGGGCATTAGCAACATTTCCTAACCTTTTTTGCAATGCAAAATCATTAACTTTATAAACTATTCCATCTATATCAAAATCTATATCAGCTCTTTTTTTTTCAATTTCTTGATAATTTTTCATTAAATTTTTGACACCTGAACTTAAAATATTTAATGGGTTTGTTTTAAATCCCCATTCAGTTAATTTTTTCAAAAAATCAGATTGATTATTAACTAATAAACCCTCTTCATATCCAAATGTGTAAGCTATAAATTTTAAAGGTATTTTTTTTGTTTGTTCTGGATCTTTTTGTCTTAGGGAGCCTGAAGCCGCATTTCTTGGATTTGCAAATTTATCTTTAAGTTTTTGAAAATCACTATTTTGTATAAATACTTCACCTCTGATATCAATTTCTTGAGGAAATTCTTTTGAATTAATAAATTTTGGAATATCTTTAACAGTCATAAGGTTTGATGTTATATCTTCTCCCTCTTTGCCATCTCCTCTAGATAATCCTTTTGAGAACTCACCATTGATATATGTTAAAGAAGCGGAAATTCCATCTATCTTAGGTTCCGCAGTATAACTAATACTAGAACTTTCATCTAGAGAAAGAAAATTTTTTATTTTTTTTTCAAAGTTTACCAGATCATTTTCTATAAAAGCATTCCCCAAAGAAAGCATTGGAACTCTGTGCAAAACTTTTTTAAAGTTTTTTGAGGGTTTATATCCTACTTGTGCTGTTGGGGAATTACTTTTATTTAAAAAATTATATTTTTTTTCAAATTCAATTATTTCTTTTTTAAGCAGATCATAATCTGCATCTGATACTTCTGAGTTATTTTCATCATAATAACCTTTATTATAACGCTGGATTAATTTAATTTTTTTTGAATATTCTTTTTTGATCAAGCTCTTTTTCATATTAATCAAAAAGTGTTTTAAATTTTTCTATTACTCCTTTTTTATTTTTATCAATTTTTTTTGGAATATTTTCTTTATAATCTCTATTAAATACTTTGTAAGATTTTTTATACCATTCACCTGATTTATAATTATAACCTAAAAGATTGGCATATTTCTTTGACTCCTCTATCATTCCTAGTCTATAGTTTATTTCTACTAATCTATGTAGTGCTTCTTCAACAAAAATTGTTTCGTCATACTCTTCAATTATTATTTGATATCTATTTATTGCAGCTATCCACTTATTTTTTTTTAAATAATGTTTGGCTAAATACATTTCCTTCGATGCAAGAATATCTTGTATTAAATCTAATTTAAATTTTGCATCTAATGCAAAATCAGTATTTGGGTATTTATCAGTGATAATTTCAAATTGTTTTTTAGCTTTCAATATAGGTCCAATATCCCTCTTTTCATCCTCAATCATCTCATAATAGCAAATTCCAATTAAATAATTAGCGTAAGAAATGTCTTTATCATTTGGATATGTTTTTAAATATCTGTTTAGATTAGATAAAGCTTCTTGATAATAATTTTGAAGATAATAAGAATATGCTGCCATCAATGCTGATTTGGGTGCCCACTCTGACTGAGGAAAAAGTAACTCTGCCTCTAAAAATTTTTGAGCAGCATTAAAAGTATCGTTAATCTCTAACTTTTGAAAACCTTCATTGTAAACGGATATCATTTCTAACTCTTGACTTTGCTTTTTTATATTTTTGACTTCTTCAACTTTCTTAGAGCAAGAGCTTAAAAAAATTAATAATACAAAAAATAAAGTATATTTAAATTTGAACATCAAATATTTATATAATTTTCAATGGTAATTTGAAAGTTCTATATAATTTATGCTATTGATTTTAAAAAACTTCTGTTGATCAAATTATGAGGTAAATTACGTTCTTTAATTTCAATTATTGAAAAATTTTCACTATTTTTAAATACTTTTCTTAACAACTCATTTGTGAGGAAATGTCCTCCTTTAGAACAATAAACACTCCCAACAATTCTATAGCCAGAGGTAAATAAATCTCCAATACAATCCAGGATTTTATGATTTACAAATTCTTTTTCATTTCTTAAACCATTGTCATTTAGTATTTTATCGCCCTTAACAACAACTGCGTTTTCCAAACTTCCACCTTTAGCTAGTCCAATTTTTTTAATTGCTTCAATGTCTTCAAATAAACAAAATGTTCTTGAATTAAATATCTCCTCTAAATTATCTTCATATACATTAATTTTATTTCTTTGATTTCCAATTACTGGATTATTGTAATTTAGTTCAAAATCTATATCCAAACTTAATTTTGAAGGCTGAATTGATATAGTTCTTTCTTTATCTTTAAATTCAACTTTTTTATTTATTTTAATTATTTTTATTGGAGCTTCACTTATTTCAAAGCCTCCTGGGATTATTTTTTCAATAAATTCTTTTGCAGATCCATCAAGAATTGGAACCTCTTCATTATTTAATTCGATAATTGCGTTATCTATACCTAGGCCAAATAAAGCTCCCATCAAATGTTCTATTGTGGAAACTTTTACACCAAATTCATTAGTAATAGTTGTGTTGAGTGAAGTATTACTTACGTTCATAAAATTTGGATAAACTAAATTATTTGTTTTTAAATCTATTCTTTTAAAAACTATTCCTGTATCTGGTCCAGCTGGCTTTATACAGACGCTAACTGTTAAACCTGTATGAAGGCCTATACCTTTAAATGAAATTGGGTTTTTTATTGTTTTTTGAGTTAAGTAAGACACCCTGATTTTATAAATTGGTCAAGGAATATTAAAAAAACAACAAATGTTACAAGAAAAAACAGTTTTAGCTAAATAATTGAAAAAACTTTTCAAAAAATCCCCTATTTGTTGTATTTTTGGGTACTAACATAACCTCATTTTCATTTATTCCATTAATTATCTCATAAACCATAACTGGAAATTCATTCCTTTTACCTTGAAAATAATTTTCTACATAATTCCCACTTATATATTTACTAATTTTAATTTGATATTTTTCTAAAACTTTTTCTAATTGATGGGACAATTTATTAGAAACCGATATAAATTTAATTTCTAATCCAAGATCATTGACTTGCAAATTTTTTTGAAATTGCAAATAATTTTTTCCATTAATTAAATAATTTTGGATAATTATATGCATAATTTTTTGATCTAGGTAAGTTTCTTTAAACAAATCTTTGGCTTCTGAAATTATTATTTCTAAATTTTTAGAATTTAAATTTTCAACATAATTTTTTTTTTTAATACCTATATTTAGATCTTTGATTTCTTTGATATCAATAACTACAATTATATTATTTATAAACTTAGAAGTTAATTTTTCAATTTTGAATATATTATTCTCAAGGAATTTACTTAAAGAATTAAAATCTATAGCTCCAGTGTTATTTTTAAATTCAAACTCTTGAATGTATATACTTTTAAAATTTTTTTTATTAAATAAACAAATTACAAATTTATAATTAGTGATAATTAGATATGTATCAAGATCAAGTTCTTTAGTCATTAAGTATTATTTGATTTTTAACTCTTAAATCTATTGCTTTAAAATTATCAATATTATTATTTTTCATAAAATCAAATGCATAATCCAAAGAATCATTAATTTCATTTTCGGATAATTTAATTAGAATATTATTTTTAAGCTCCAAATCCCATCTACCTGAAGGAAAAAAATAAAAATTTTTAAATTCTATATAAGAAAATTTTGAATCATCAATTTCATTTTTTAAATTCAAAAAATCATCAATGTCAGGATTACCAAATATAAAAGGTAAACTTTTTTTTGAAAAATTGTACTCAGATAACTTTCCATTAGATCCTAAGAATAATGTTTTTCCATCTTTATTTAATTTCGCTAAAAGTTTTGTTTTTAAAATTTTTATATCAATAGATGATGGATAAATTTTAATAACCTCATAATTTTGTACTAGAGGATTAGAATCAATTATTTGAGATAATTCAAATCTATTTAATAATAGTATGTTCTTTAAATTTAAACTTTTTATTTTTTTTTTTATTTCTGAGTTTTCTAAATTAGTTAGACCTGAAATATCTATATTTCTTATTTCAAAAATTTTATAATTATTTAATTCAAGGTTATTGATTGATCCAACCAAAGTCATTAAAAAAAGGTATATAAAAATTTTTTTACCTTTTTGTTGATGCATCTTTTAATATCCATTCTATAAGTTTTAGAAAGTTTATGCCTTTATGCTCAGCTATTTCTGGAACGAGAGATAGCTTTGTCATCCCAGGTTGGGTATTTATTTCCAACAAAAAAAATTTTCCTTGATAATATTTAAAATCAGATCTTGTAACCCCTTTGCAACCAATTACTTTATGTGCTTTTAGAGCCATATTCATTATTTGACTTAATTTTTTTTTCGATAAATTGACAGGAATAATATGTTCGGTTTTTGCACTAGAATTATATTTAGCTTTATAATCATAAAATTTTCTCTTTGGTTTAAGCTCAATTGCTCCTAACTTAGTATTCCCCATTATTGCAACTTGTATTTCCCTGCCACTAATAAACTCTTCGATCATTATTTTTTTATAATTTTTAAGTCCATTTAAAATCTTATTTATATTTTTCTTGTTACAAATATAAACATTTACGCTTGAACCTTCATTTAGGGGTTTTACTACTACTGGAAAACCAAGTTTTTTTTCTATTTTCTTAATTAAATTAAGAACTTTAATATCATAAGAAAAGGTAAAAAATTTAGGAGTTTTTATTTTATTTTTAATAAATATTTTTTTTGAAATTTCTTTATCCATAGCTATAGACGATGGAATTATACCTGAATGAGTATAAGGAATATTAAATTGTTCTAAAATAGTTTGAATATATCCGTCTTCACCGAATTGACCATGCAGAGCATTAAAAATTACGTTGGGTTTAAAATTTTTTATATTTTTTTCTAAATTATTATCTGGTTCAGATATTTTAACTTTATAACCATTTTTTTTTAATTCTTTAGCAACCTGCAAACCTGTATCAAGACTGATTAACCTCTCTTTAGAGATTCCTCCAGACAATATAAGTACTTTTTTTTTCAATTTATTCTAATATTTTTATTTCTGTTTCTATTTTAATTCCTGTTTTTTTAAAAACACTATCTGAAACAAAATCTATTAAGTTTTTCATATCTTCAAACTTAGCATTACCCTTGTTTACAAAAAAATTACAGTGTTTTTCAGAAATACATGCGTCTCCAAAAGATTTTTTAAGCGAAACAGACTCTTTAATTAATTGCCAAACTTTTTTATCTGATTGACCCACAGGATTTTTAAAAGTGCTTCCACTAGTCTTAATTTTGGTTGGTTGAGCTTTTTCTTTTTTCTCCTTAAGTAGCTGTATTTCATGTTTGATAATATCTTTATCTTTTTTAAATCCTTTAAATGATGCGCTTAAGAATATAAGATCATCTGATAATCCACTATCTCTATATTTAAAATTTATATCTTTGGTAGGTATTGTAATTACTTGTCCTGATTTATTCAGCACTTGGATAGAAATTAAAATATCTTTGAACTCTCTTTTAAAACAACCAGCATTCATTTTAATTCCACCACCTATTGTACCAGGAATACATGAAAGAAATTCAAAGCCTCCTAAACTATTTTCCATTGCAAATTCTGATAATGATTTATCTGTAACTGCGCTACCTGCTATAACTATATCTTCATTTAATAATGAAATATTATTAAAATTATTGGTGAGTTTGATGACAACCCCGTTAAATTGTTTGTCGGTAATTAATGTATTTGAGCCAGCTCCTAATACAAATATCTTTTCTTTATTTTGAATTTTTTTGAGGAATTTAATTAATTCTTTTAAACTATCTGCTTTGTAAAAAGCTTTTGTTTTTCCACCTATATTAAACCAATTTTTTTTTTTTAAATCATAATCTAGTTTTAAATTATTACTAAATTCTGGAATTAAGTCTTTTAGATCAGTTTTCATGACAATAATTTAGGTAATTCTCGCATCCAACTTGAGATAGTGCCTGCACCCATTCCTATAACAATTTTTTTTCCATATATATTTGCTTTAATAAATTTTGCTAATTGAAATTTGTCATCTACCAAAAATAGCTGGACTTTTGAATTTTTAATTATTTCTTTCGCAAAATTTGTATAACTAAATCCAAGCTTTAATTTTTCTCCTGCAGTATAAATTGGAAACAAAATTACTTTGTTTGCATTTTTAAAGGCAAAACTAAATTCTTTTTTTAAATCTTTTAATCTTGATATTCTGTGTGGTTGAAAAATACATATTTTTTCATAGTCTTTATAAACTTTTTTTACACCATCCAGAACTTCTTTTATTTCAGTAGGATGGTGGGCATAATCATCATAAAAATCTACATTATTAAAATTGAAAATTTTATTAAATCTTCTTTGAACTCCTTTAAAATTTTTAAGTCCTTTTTTAATATTTTTAATTGGAAGACCTACTGTTAACGCTAGTGCTGCTGCAGCTACAGAATTCTTAATATTATGTCTTCCTAATAAAGGAATTTTAAATTTTTTAATTACTTGATTTTTTTTATTAGGTAATTTTATGTTCAAGTCAAACTCAGAATACTCTTTAAATTGTTTTATATTTTTAATACAAAAATTTGATTTTGTATCTAGGCCATATGTATAAAAGTTTTTGTTTTTGATATTTTTAATTAAATTTTTGTTATTTTTATCATCTAAACAAATAAATGATTTTCCAAATGAAGGAACCTTATTTACAAAATTTTCAAAATACTTATTTAATTTTTCCATAGTGCCATAATAATCCATATGCTCTCGATCTATATTAGTGATGATTGAATATGTTGGAGGTATGAAAACAAAACTTCCATCTGACTCATCTGCCTCTAATATAGACCAATCGCTTTTGCCTAGCTTTGCAGAGTTATTAATTGAATTTATTACTCCGCCATTGATTATTGTTGGATCAATCTTTGTTTCTTGAAATATTGATGCTATCAAAGATGTTGTAGTGGTTTTACCGTGTGATCCAACTACCACAATATTTTTTGTTAAAGAAACAATATTAGCTAGCATCTCTCCTCTTTTATAAATGGGCAATTGTTTTTTTTTAGCCGCAGCGAGCTCGGGATTATTTTTTTTAATAGCTGAAGATATGACCAGGATAGTTCCCTTTTCTATGTTTTGTTTCTTATGTCCAATAAAAACTTTTATTTTTTCTTTTCTTAATCTTTCAATATTTTTATTATTTGAAATATCGCTTCCTTGAACTTTAAAACCTTTACCCTTCATTATTAATGCTAGACCGCTCATACCTATTCCACCTATTCCAACGAAATGTATCAGTTCTGATTTTGCTAATTTAATTTTCATTAATAATTTTTATTATTTTTTGATTAACATTATTCCAAGTATTTTGATAATTTAATTTCAGTAAATTATTTTTTTTTGTAATGTAATCGTGACTTTTATTTGTCAATTTTAGCAAAAATTTCTCAAATTTTTGATCATCAAAATTTTTTTGATCAATTATCCAGCAACAATCCTGTTCCTCATAATATTTTGCATTTTCATATTGATGATTATCTTTTGATGATGGTAGTGGTATTGCTATAAATGGAATATTTAAGAACGATAGTTCAGCTAAACTAGATGCTCCCGCTCTTGTTATACATAAGTCTCCTTGTTTTAAAACTTCATTAAGATTATGATCAAAACTAAAAACTCTACTTTCAATATTATTTTTAAAATAAAAATCTTTTAAAAAATTTACATTTTTCTCGCTTGTTTGATGAATAATTTTTATAGATACTTGTTTTGCTACACTCAAAAAAACTTTATTTAAAAGCTTATCAAAAATTTTTGCACCCTGGCTACCTCCTATGATTAAAATTGTGAATAAATTATCCTGTTTTTGATGGGCACTCGTTTCATAATATTCTTTTCGTATTAAAGGTTTAATACTAGTTAATTTGTGATTTATTCCTGGCGGTAGATTAATTAAATTCTTTGAATAACATAGTAATTTTCTTGAAAAATTTAAAAAAAATTTATTTGCTCTTCCAAGAACCATATTTGGTTCAATTAAAAAAATTTTAATACCTAATATTTTTGCTGCTAAACATAATGGTAAAGACATATAACCACCTGTAGAAATTAAAATTGAAATACTTTTTTCTTTTAAAATAAAAAAAGATTTAATAGTTAAAAATAAAATTTTTATAAATGAAAAAGGAAATAAAAATAAATTATTTAATTTTGGTGTATTGATAACCACTGTGTTATATTTCTTATCTAAATAAGCAAGGCCCCTTACATCAGTAGAAATCAAAATTTCATGAGTATTTTTTAAATGATTATAAATTGTAATTGCTGGTATCACATGACCTCCAGAACCACCAGTGGATATTAAAACTTTTTTTGTCATACTTAGCTTATTTTTCTTTTTGTTAAATTTAAAATTATCCCGGCTAATATTGATGTGCTTATTATTGATGAGCCTCCATAACTTAAAAAAGGTAAAGTCATTCCAGTGGTTGGAAATAATCTTATATTCACTCCAATATGAATAGTAGCTTGCATTAAAATCAAACTAACAGATCCAATTAAAATAAGTTTGGCTTTATCATTTGTTTCAAAACTTATTTTTTTAAAAACCATATAAATTAAGACCAAAAACAATAATAATATTAACATTATGGCAACAACACCAAACTCTTCAGAAATCACTGAAATAATATAGTCAGTATGGGCTTCAGGAACTCTATTTTTAAGAACTCCTTCACCTATGCCCTTTCCAAAAAAACCTCCACTTGTGATTGACTCTATTGCTTTATCAGATTGGAAGTTATGAGTACCTATTTCTCTATTAAAAAATGAAAAAATACGTCCCTGGATATAATCAAACTTTGGAACATAAATAATAAGATAAGTAAGCAAAGACGCACCAGCAATAAATATTGCTAAAAGAATATATATATTAATTCCTGATGTGAAAATTAGAACTGCCCAACAAAATACCACTAATAAAGTTTGGCCGATATCTGGTTGAGCGATTAACAGTAAAGAAATGACAGATATCACAAAAATAGATATCAAATACTTAAATAAAATATTTGATTTAATATCACATAGAATAGTTGCTAAAATTATTATCAAAAATGGTTTTAGGACTTCTATGGGCTGAAATCTTGGTAAGAAAAATAAGTCTATCCATCTTTTAGAACCTTTAACTTCAACACCAATGAATGGAACTAAAAATAAAGCAATAAGTGAAATAAAAAAAAGAATAATAGAGTATTTATATAATTGATCTAAAGTTAATAAGGAAAATATATAAATTAGAAATATTCCAATCAACACATAAATCAAATGTTTAAAAAAGAAGAAATAACTGTTGGTATCTAACTTATCAGAAGCTATTAGAGAAGTTGAAACTAAAGAAAAAAATAATCCAATAATAAATAATAAACTTATTAGTAAAAAAATAGATTTATCTATGTTTTTCCACCACAGATAATAAAATTTGTAAACAATACTATCGCTTTGCATTTATATACTTTTTAATTATCTGATTAAAATAATGCCCTCTATCTTCAAAATTTTTGAAACTATCAAATGAAGCTCCAGCTGGACTGAAAAAAATAATATTTTTTTTAGATTGTTGAATATTAATTTCTGAAAAAATAACTTTAAGAGTTTCCTGTAAATTTTTAAAATTTTTAATTTTTAATCTATTCTTTAAAATTCTTATAAATTTTCTATGATGTGATCCAAAAATATAAGCTTTGATATTTTTATTCTTTATTTTTGATAGTTTAAATTTATCTCCTTTTTTTGGAATTCCTCCCAAGATCCAATATGTATCATTTAAATTTTTTAATATATTTTCCGAGGAAGCAAAGCTTGTAGATTTAGAATCGTTAATTATTGTGAGATTTTTTTTATCAAATATAATTTGTTGTCTGAAATCTAGACCTTTAAATTTATTAATGGTTTGAATTAATTTTTTGTAATTAAGTTTTAATTTTGGAGCAATTTTAAATATAAATGATAAATTTTCTTTATTGCCATCAGATAAAAAATATTTATTGGTAATTTTATTAAACTTTTTATCTATACTTGAAGTCTGTACTCTGTAGATTTTTGAACTATATTTATTTTTAGTTAATTTTTTAGTTATTAGTTCATCCTCTTTTTTTACGTATGCAAGAGATCCTCTTATTTGAGATTTTAATAATTTAAATTTTGCATTTACATAATTTTTTAAACTTTTATGTCTCTCTATGTGGTCTGCAGTTATGTTTAAAATTACAGCATGTTTTGATCTAAATACGCTACTGTAATCTAGTTGATAAGAAGAAGCCTCTATAACAAAGATTGTTTTTTTTGTAATATTCTTTTCTGATAATGCTGGATTACCAATATTCCCAATAAGTCTTGAGTCTCTTTTTTGATCAATTAAAGAATCATGTAAAATTTTAGCAGTTGTAGATTTACCGTTAGTTCCAGTAATCGTAATACTTTCATTGTTATAAAATGAAAACAAAACATCAAGGTCGGTATGAATTTTTTTAGAATTTTTCTTTAAAAAATTCGATAATTTACATTTTGAAATATCAATTCCGGGACTAATAATAATTCTATCAAAATTTATTTTTTGAATTTGCTCGAACTTAATTATTTTTTTTTTAAGTTTTAATTTAATCTTTTGATTGTCATCAAACAAATATACATCAGACTTATTTTTTAAAAACTTATAAGATGAAATGCCACTCTTTCCTAAACCATAAATTAATATTTTTTTTTCTAAAAAAATATTATTAAATAATTTCATTATCTTAATTTTAAGGTAGCTAAACCAATCATTGCCAGGATGATAGAGATAATCCAAAACCTAATTACAACTGTAGACTCTGGCCATCCTTTTTTCTCAAAATGATGGTGAATAGGTGCCATTTTAAAAATTCTTTTTCCTGTAAGTTTAAAAGATATTACTTGAACCATTACTGAAACTGCCTCTAATACAAAAAGTCCGCCGGTAATTGCCAAAACAATTTCATGCTTTGTAATAATTCCTACAGCGCCTAAAGATCCTCCTAAAGATAATGATCCTGTATCACCCATAAAAATTTTAGCAGGTGGAGCATTAAACCATAGGAAACCTAAACAAGAGCCAATAATTGCACCACAAAAAATTGATACTTCACCAGTTCCTTCTATGTAGGGAATTTGTAAATAATTCGAAAATACGATGTTTCCAGTAACATAACTTATAAAAGCAAAACATGCTGCAACTAATATTACAGGCACAGTTGCTAGACCATCTAATCCATCCGTAAGGTTAACAGCATTTGACGAACCGATAATTACGAATATTGCAAATGGTATAAAAAACCATCCAAGGTTTATCATTAAATTTTTAAAGAATGGAAAATATAAATTATTTAAATCTTGATATTCGTTTAAATAAACAAAAAAACTTACACCAATAATTGCTAATAATATTTGTGAACTTATTTTAAACTTAGAAGATATTCCTGATGAGTTGCTATATTTAATTTTCTTAAAGTCATCATATGCTCCCAATAAACCAAAAGTAATTGCTATATAGATACAAAATAAAATATTAATATTTGATAAATCTGCCCAAAATATTACTGATACCATTAAGCCAAATAAAATTATCAAACCTCCCATTGTTGGTGTACCAATTTTTTTAACTATATGATCTTCAGGTCCATCGTCCCGAATTGGATTTAAAATTTTTTGTTTTGAAAAAAATTTAATAAAAGGACCTCCGATAATCAGTACAATAACTAATGAAGTGAAAAAGGATAAACCTGTTCTAAACGTTAAATATTTAAATACATTTAAAAAACTAAAAGTATCAACAAAATTTAATAAAAATTGATAAAGCATTTAATTGAATCCTTTCAGATCTTTTACTATGTCGTTAAATCCTGTCGCAAGTGAGGCCTTAATCATTAAATAATCATTATTATTTAAGTCTTTTCTAATCAATTCAATAATTTCAGATTTGTTTAATAAAATCCTGCCTTTTTTGGCTTTTGAGATGCCTGCAAATATTATAGATGCCATTTTACCTTTAACAAATACCTTATCTATCTTAGTTTGATTAATTATTGGAGCAATAGATTGATGAAGTTTTTTAGAATGTCTACCGAGCTCTAACATGTCACCAATTAGTAGATATTTATTTGATTTTTTTGAGCTTATTTTATCAAAATTTTTTATTGCTGATTTTAATGATAGAGGATTTGAATTATAACTTTGATCAATTAAATTAATTTTTTTATTATCAATTTTTACTAGAGAATGGTCTCCTCTTCCTGCAGGAATTTTAAAATTGAGAAAAATATTTTCATTAAGTTTAAATATATTTTTATAAATACTGATAACTGCTAAAGCAGAAAGTGTGTTGGATATATTGTTTTGAAAATCGTTAGATAATACAAAATACTTTTTTTTATTATTTAATCTAATATTAATTCTAAAATTTTTTCCGAAAGGCTGTATATTATTTAATTTAATGTCTGATTTCTGACTTTTAATACCAAAAGAAATTACTTTAATTTTCTTTTTTTTGGCAATTTTTTTATGTAATTGAAAAAAACTGTCGTCTGCATTTAATACAGCATAACCATTAGGCTTTATGTTGTTAATAATTTCAGATTTTGCCAAAGCAATTTGTTTAATATTTTTAAAATTTTTAGCATGTGCATAATTTATATTTGTTATCACACCAACATCTGGTTTTATAATTTTAGACAAATAGTCAATTTCTCCTTTTTTATCCATTCCAATTTCTAAAATTCCAAATTCATCATTTTGTTTTAAATTAAAAAGACTTAAAGGAACCCCAAATTTATTGTTATAAGATTTTGGAGAAATACTTACTTTTGAAATTTTACTTAATACATTGCCCAACAATTCTTTAAGTGTAGTTTTGCCACAACTGCCTGTGATAGCTATAATATTTGTATCAATACTTTTTCTAAAATTTTTTGAAATACTTATTAAGAAATTCAGAGTATTTTTTACTTTAATCTGTCGATTTATATTAAATTTTTTTTGAATTTTATTCACTACAGCTAATGATGCTTTTTTTTTGAATGATTGTGAAACAAATTTATTACCATCATTTTTTTTTCCCTTAATAGCAAAAAAAATATCATTTTTAGTAACTTCTTGAGAATTAATTCTTGCTGTTTTTAAAGATATGGAAGCAGATAATTTTTTAATTTTAGCTGCCTCTTTAACAACATTTAATTTTAAATTATCTGATAAATTATTATTTTTATGCTTAATAGCATTGAGAATTACCTTTCTGTCTGAAAAGAAAATTTTCTTATTTCCAATATCTTGTGTTTTCTCATGGCCTTTCCCAGCAACCAACAAAATATCCCCTGAGTTCAAATTATGAATGGCTTGTGTTATTGCTATTGCTCTATTAGATATTTCAATAATTCTCTTTTTTTTAATTCCCTTTTTTATATCACTTCTTATTTTTTGAGGATTTTCAAATCTAGGATTATCATTTGTAAGAATGATACTATCTGCAAAATCACTAGCTGCTTTCCCCATTTTTGATCTTTTATTTTGATCCCTATTTCCCCCACAACCGAATAACACTGTGATTGTTTTATTAGGAAATTGTTCTCTAAGATTTAAAAGACAAGTTTTTAGAGCATCAGGCGTATGAGCGTAATCAAGAATTACTTTTGATTGATTTTTAATTTTACCAATTTTTTCAAACCTTCCCTCAACAGTTTTTAATTTTGGAATTGTATTTAAAATTTTATTTATACTAATACCGCTATATTTTGCTGCAATTATTGCCATCAAAACATTTTTTAATTGTATTTTTCCAATTAAATTTAAATTTATATTCCTTATTGAGCTATTCAATTTAATTTTAAGAAATTGACCCTCTCCTTTAAAATTATGAGATAAAAGCTCTAGATTATTTTTCCCATCATTAAGTGTATGCAATTTTAATTTCTTATTAATTGCAATTTTTCTTATGTTTTTAAACTCAGGTATTAATTGATCTGTAATTACATTTCCTCTTTTTGAGATTAGGTTTTCAAATAAATAAAGTTTTGCATTTAAATAGTTTTTTAAATTTTTATGATAATCAAGATGATCCTGGGATAGATTAGTAAATATACCTGAATTAAACTTTAAACCATCTAATCTATTTTGCTTTAAACCATGGCTTGAGGCTTCCATAATTACATTCTCTATTTTTTGATTTTTCAACTTGCTTAATATTTTAGCCAATTTGATTGGATCTATTGTTGTATTAGATAAATTCAAATTAATACTTTTTGATTTAACACCTAATGTACCAATTGAAGCACCTTTTTTATTATTTAATTTTAATATTTGATAATAAAAATCTGCAACCGATGATTTTCCGTTAGTACCAGTAACTGCAATTAAATTTTTTGGTTTTTTATTATAAATTTTAAAAGCAGTTTCAGCTAATAATTTTCTTACATTCTTTGTATGAATATACAAAATTCCATTTTGTAATTGATTTGTTTTTTTTTCAGTAACAATAATTTTTGATCCTTTCTTAATTGCTTTAGTAATAAATTTATTACCATCAATAGAATTTCCTTTGATTGCAAAAAAAATATTATTTTTTTTAATACTCTTCGTATTAAATGAAATTCCTGAAAAGGAAAAATTCCTATAATTTTTATTTATGTTATGAAAGTAGTTCCCTAGAAGCATAATTAATTAACCTCTATATATTTTGTGGCTAAAATAGGCCCGATTTTATCTATGACTTTTCCAGCTACCTCTACTGAAGTCCAGCCAGCAGTATTATAAAGTGTACCCTTCCAGCCTCCTTTTCGGTGTCTATACTTATAATAATAATCTTTAGATTTTTTTGGAGTATCCAACATTACGACAAAAACAAATTGTGGATTTGAAGTGGGAAAAATGGAGGCAAAAGTATTTATTTTTGCTTCAGAATATGCTCCTCCCTCAGGTTGATCAGCAGTTCCTGTTTTTCCAGCAACTTCATAATTTTGAACATCTGCAAATTTAGCTGTGCCTTCCTCAGTATTTACAATTTTTCTTAAAGCCTTAACAACTTGTTCTGAAATACCTCTGTTTAATATTCTCTCGTTTTTTTGCTTAAAATTATTTTCTTTAAAAATTAATGTTGGCTTAATTTCATAACCACCATTTGATAAAACTGCATAACCTTTTGCCAATTGAAGAATTGTAGTCGCTACTCCATGTCCAAAAGAAGCTGTAGCCAATCTACATTTCCCAAATTCATAATTTTTTTGAGGAGCAACTTCTTCAATATCAAAATCAATATCACTTAACACGCCAACTTTTTCTAAAAATAATTTAAATTTTTCTGGGCCAATTTTTTGAGCAATTCTGACAGATCCTATATTTCCAGATCTAACTAAAATTTGCTCTGCAGTTAAATCTGACGGTATTTCATTGTCATACTCACCTATTCTGTATTTGTCACATTTAATTGATTTGGGTAAATCTAAAAATTCAGTCTCTGGTTTAATTACCTTTTCATTTAAGGCGCTAGCAAAAGTAAATGCTTTAAATACAGAGCCGAGTTCATATGTTCCTTTAGTTACCCTGTTAATATAATTTACATCTGTAATATTTTGTCTTTCATTTGGATTAAAATCTGGCAAAGAAACTAGTGATAAAATATTTCCATTATTAACATCCATTAAAATGGCAGCACTACC
>CACJHS010000003.1 GCA_902593235.1 uncultured Pelagibacteraceae bacterium | reverse complement strand
TTTAATATTGGCTTCTTTTGTAATTGGTTATTTTACAAGATCTGTAGGGTTTATTTGGTTAGCAGTTTTAGTAGTTGGAAGTGAATTTTTAATTGTATTATCAAGATTTATTTTTCAATATGAACAAGCATTCCAAGGCGACTTAGTTCGTTTTTGGTATGCAGCCCTATATTTATTTGCAAGCGCTTATGCGTTAATTCATGAAGGTCACGTAAGAGTTGATGTTCTTTATACTGGTTTTAGCGAACGTAAAAAAGCATGGACTAATGCAATTGGGTCATTAATTCTAGGAATTCCTTTATGTTTGATTGTAATATTTTTAGGCATGGGGGGTAAAGCTAGTATCATCAATGGTCCTGTAATTTCATTTGAAATCACGCAGCAAGGTTCAAACGGATTATATTTACTTTATCTAATGGCAGTTTATTTAGCTGTGTTTGCAGTAAGTATGTTAACTCAATTCACTAGCTACTTTATGAGTAGCAGTCATAAACTTTTAAAGAATTAAATAATGGAACATTTATTTTTAGCTTTACTTGTAATTATAATGATTGGAGCATTAGCTTCTGGTTTTCCAGTAGCTTTTGCATTACCTGGATCAGCAATAATTTCAATTGGGCTTGCTGCTTTTTTTGGTTACTTATTTGCAGGAGATAGTAGTGCTTATTTTGCTGTCGATGGCCCCAAAGAATGGTTAACCGCCGGTATTACAAACTTTAGGAGTAACTACTGGGATGTTGAAACTGATACTTTAATTGCAATTCCTTTATTTATTTTCATGGGGATTATGCTGCAAAAATCAAAAATTGCGGAAGATCTTTTAGTTACGATGGGGCAGTTGTTTGGACCCATCCCTGGAGGCTTAGGAATATCAGTAATTTTTGTTGGAGCGCTTCTTGCAGCTACCACGGGTATTGTTGGCGCAACAGTAATAGCAATGGGATTAATATCATTACCCACAATGCTTAATAATAAATATGATAAAAGTCTAGCAAGTGGAATTGTTTGTTCATCAGGAACTCTTGGGCAAATTATACCTCCATCAATTGTATTAATTATTATAGCTGATCAATTAGCTAGCGCAGCAGACGTTGCAAATACTATGCGTCAGACTGATTACAAAATTTTAACTGGTGAATTCAATATGCCCGGAGAATTTAGAGTGGGATCTACTTCTGCAGGAGATATGTTTTTGGGGGCATTATTACCTGGTTTAGTTTTGGTTGGTTTGTATATGATTTATGTATTTGTATACGCAAGACTAAATCCCAAAGCAGCTCCTCCCGTTCCATTTAAAGGAAATTTTGACTCAAAATTTTGGATTAAGGTTTTAATAGTAATTATTCCTCCCCTTGCTTTAATTTTTGCGGTTTTAGGATCTATACTTTTAGGTATTGCAACCGTTAATCAAGCTGGATCAATTGGAGCAATAGGTGCAACCATGATGGCTGGTTATCGTTTACATAAAGGAAAAAAAGATGCTTACTATCCAATTATAATTGCAATTTTATCTGTCATTCCAATTTATATTTTATCTAAGAATTATAATTTAAATATTAAGGCTGTAGAAACTAGAGATCTTACAGCAATTTTTATCACAGGATTTTTTACTATTACTTTTTTAATTGGAATTGTTTGGAGTTTTTGGAGAGCATACAAAATTGAGAATGTTTTAAGAGAGGTTGTTACAGAAACATGTGTAACGACTTCAATGGTCTTTATAATTTTATTAGGAGCTGCTATGTTAACCTCTGGATTTAGAGCGTTTGGAGGTGAAGAGCTAGTAAGAGATTTTCTTCAAGATTTGCCAGGGGGATTTTGGACACAGTTTATTGTTGTAATGGCAGTGATTTTTTTACTGGGTTTCTTTCTTGATTTTATAGAAATAGCCGTTGTTGTTGTTCCTATCATTGCTCCGATATTATTAGCTGAACCAGGAGCTAATGTAAGTGCAATTTGGCTTGGTGTAATGATTGGAGTAAATTTACAAACCTCATTTTTAACACCGCCATTTGGTTTTGCATTGTTTTACTTAAAAGGTGTAGCTTCAAAACTTGTTACTACTTTAAATATTTGGAAAGGTGTTGTTCCATTCATTATTTTACAATTAATAGGTCTTGGAATTGTTGGTTTCTATCCATCACTAGTAAATTACTTGCCAGCAAGAACATATTTAACTTCGAACGTTGCTCCACCACCGATGAATCCAAAGCTACAATATTGCTTACAAGAGTACAAATTTGCGATTTACAACACTGAAGAACAAAGAATTACTAGTGCAATAAAAAACATGCAGAAATTAACTCCCGCAAATCTTCCAATGGATAAATTAGATATTTTTGAAGAGCATTTTGATAATGCTCTTGGGACTTTTGCTATTGTTAAAAAACTACAAAAAACAGAGGAAGAATATGAATTATTTACAAAAGATTATAGGGACTTGCATTTCAATGTAAGAAAAATTGAGAAAAAAATTAGAAAAATAGACCAGAAAATTAAAAAAACAAAAGCTGAAATTAGAAATTTAGATGATGATGACCTGTCAGATAAAAATAAATTAGAATTAAAGATCGAGAATTACGAGCTAGAAATTAAAGAACTTCAAAATAAAGTTCCTGAAAGTTGGAAAGCTAAAAATGGAGAGTTTGAAATATTGCACAAAGCAAAAAACACAAGAACTAAAAGATATAGAAAAAATGTTGATGAAGCGTATGAAACTCTGGATCAAATAGTAATGTTTATAAATGATAATGAAAAATTAAAAGAACTTTCACCAGAAATAAAAGAATTAAAATATAATATTGATAATAAAAATTACGAAAACGCAATATCAACAATTGATAATCTTTTTGAAAAGCTAGGAGAAATTTCTGGAACTGAAGAATTTGCAAACAAATTAGATGACTTAATATCTGTTATAGATAATGATGAGGTAGATGAGCAAAAATTAATTGAAGTAAGTTCAGAAACATTCAATCTTTTCAATTTAGAAGTTTCATGGAGAGATGATGCTAATAAGAATTTGATGCCTGAATTAATTAAATATAATGATGTTATCAAACATAATATTGGTCTAAGACTTCAAAACAGATTAACCAAAGAACAAGCTAAATTTGTTGCAAGGTGTAATTCAGTTCACAGAGATATATCTTTAAACTTTTAATTAATGGAAAATTATATTTTACCAAAAAAACAGGCTATTGTTGTTTTTTTTGTATTTGCATTTGGTTATTTTTTATCATGTTTGTTGCGTGCAATTACTGCAACACTTTCTCCCGTATTAACCTCAGAATTTAATTTGTTAGCAGCTGATTTAGGATTATTAGCTGGGGGTTATTTTTTGGGTTTTGCTTGTATGCAAATACCTCTTGGATATTTGTTAGATAAATATGGACCAAAAAAAATTGTCTCTTCTTTTTTGTTAATTGCATTAGTTGGAACAGGATCATTTGCTTTAGCTGAAAGTTTTTCTGGATTGTTAGTTTCGCGAATTCTAATCGGAGTAGGTGTTAGTGCTTGTTTAATGGCTCCATTAACCGGTTACAGAATATGGTATGCAGAAAATCAACAACAAAGAGCAAACTCATGGATGCTAATGATTGCATCATTAGGTTTTTTGTCATCTACATTGCCTGTGCAACTTTTATTGCCTAGTCTCGGATGGAGATGGATATTTGGCGGCATCGCTATCTTAATTTTAATTAGTATTTTTTTAATGTTAGTTTTCATTCCAAAATGGAATTTAACTAAAAATAAAGAGTCAGAAGAGCCAATCAATACTGGAACTTTATCTGAAGTTTGGAAAAATAGATTTTTTATAAGTGTAATTCCAATGGGTTTATTTAATTATGGGGGCTTAATGGCTATACAAACTTTATGGGCAGGACCATGGATGACTAGAGTTGCTGGTTATACACCACTACAAAGCGCTACAGGATTATTTTGGATCAATGTAACTATGTTGGTATCCTTTTTTTTATGGGGTTATTTTTTACCAAAAATTTCAGGAATAGGGTTTAGCGCCAAAAGAATACTTAAATTAGGTTTGCCAATTAGTTTTTCTGTAATGTTAGTGATAATTTTATTAGGTCCAAAAGCAGGGGCTTTTTACATAACTTTATTTATTTTAAGTTCAATTTTTTTATCAGTTACACAGCCAGCTGTGGGCCTTTCTTTTTCAGGTTATTCTGCTGGTAAAGCACTAACTTCATTCAATTTATTAATATTTGCAGGAACATTCATAATGCAATGGTTAATGGGATTAGTAATAGATTTTGTTAAAGGGATGGGTCACACAGAAATATTTGCTTTTAAATCAGCTTTTTCAGTTTTCTTAATCTTAAGTATTATTTCTTATATATTTTTTTTAATATTAAATAGAAAAAAATATGAAAATAAAACGTAGGAATTTTTTTTTGGAATTATTTATTGGTATTGTTGCTATTTACTTAATCATTTTAATTTTCTTATTCTTTTTTCAAAGAAATTTAATGTATCATCCTGATGAGAACAATTATTCTGGAGATAATTTAGAAGTTAACATTGAAAAAGTTACTATCAAAACAATAGATAATATTAATCTTTTAGGCTGGTTTCATAATAAAAATTTAAATGGTTACAAAACTATAGTTTATTTTCACGGAAATGCAGGGACACTTGAAAACAGAATTCATAAGTTAAATCATTTTAAAGACATGGATGTTAATTTTTTAATTATTGCATGGAGAGGCTTTAGCGGCAATAAAGGAAAACCAAGTGAGGAGGGTCTTTATAAAGATGGCGCTAGTGCAATAAACTGGCTTAAAGAAAAAGGTCTAAAAGAAGAAGATATAATTATTTATGGAGAGTCATTAGGAACAGGCATTGCTACTGAAATTACTCAGAATAAAAATTTTGCAGGATTAATCTTAGAAACGCCGTTCACATCAATGATTGAGGCTGCGAAAAATTTTTATCCATATATTCCAGTAGGTTTAATTTTAAAAGATAAGTATGAAAATAATGAAAAAATTAAAAATATTAATATTCCAGTATTAATAATGCATGGTGAGGCTGACCAAATAGTTCCATTTTGGATGGGTAAAAAAATTTTTAATTTAGCAAGTGAACCTAAATATTCATATTTCACAAAATATGACGATCATATGATGGAATATGATGATAAACTTGTATTAGCTCTTAAATCGTTTGTTGATAGTTTAAATTAAGCCATAATCTAAACAAAGATAATTCAAATTTTTTTTTTAAGTTAATTTATGAAAAATTTTTTCTTATTTTTTATTGTTCTTTTTTCTTTAGATAATTTATCAAATGCCAAAGAAAATTTAGCACCTGTAGATAGCTTTTTTCATATTGATCAAATGAATTCGCACGATGAAAATTTTGCATTATATTTTAAAACTCGTGAAAAAGCTGTCTTAGCTCGAGGAGAAAATTCAAATTATATTAATGATTTTCCAAAAGATCTTTATATTTATAACTACAAAACGAAAGAGTCTTTGCCATTAATTTCTTATGAATGGTTTCCCAAAACAGCAAAATATTTTTTGCAAGAGTATGATTTCCCAGTTTTTCCAGATGATTTTGCATATTATCTTTTAAAAGATAACAAAACTCTAGTGATGATTAGTGCTGTAAAAAGTCTAAAAGCTAATTTTAAATTTGATATTGTTGAAAAAAAGTTAGAGCTTTATCCTATAAATGGAAAATTTGATTTTATTATTTCTTCGATAGCTAAAAATTGTGGATATTATGATTTTAAAGAACACTACAAATGTAGTTTTTATAAACCTTTAATTTCCAGTACCTTAATTAATTAATTTGAGTAAATGCCTCTGCGAATTTTTCGGCCTCAAAAATTTGTAAATCATCTTCTTTTTCACCTAATCCAAGTGCTATAATTGGTAGTTTATATTTTTTAGCAACAGCTAAAAGAATACCTCCTTTGGCTGTGCCATCTAATTTTGTCATAATAAGACCAGTTATTGGAATAATTTTATTAAATTCTTCAACTTGATTAATTACATTTTGGCCAGAAGTTGCATCCAAAACTAAAATAACATCATGTGGAGCATCAGGATCAATTTTTTTAGTAACGTTTGCAATTTTTTTATATTCTTCCATTAAATTTTTTTTATTTTGTAGTCTTCCAGCTGTATCAATTAAAACTTGGTTAAAATTATTGTTTAATGCTTCTTCAATAGCCTTGTAAGCAACTGATGCAGGATCAGAACCTTGAGATGATTTTGTAATTTGAACATCAACTTTGTTTGCCCAATTTTCTAGTTGATCTATAGCTGCTGCTCTAAAAGTATCTGATGCAGCTAGCATTACTTTGTTTCCATTACCCTTTAATATTTTGCTTATTTTTCCAATAGTAGTTGTCTTTCCAACACCATTGACACCTGAAATTAATGTTGCATTTAATTTTTCTTTTTTTTTGAAGAATTCAATATTTTCTAAAGGTTTCATAATTGAAATAATATAATTTTTTAAAATATTATTTATTTCGTCGGTTAAATCTTTATTGGGATCAATTTTTGTTTGAGAAATTATTTCTCTTATTTCTGAAGCAGAAACAATACCAACATCGGATTGAATTAAGTAATCTTCAATTTTGTCTAATGTTTTGTCATCAATCTCTTTTTTTACAACTATATCTCTTAAACCCGTTGTAAAAGCTGAGGCACTTTTTTTAAAACCTGATTTAAATTTCTCAAAAATTCCCATTAAATTTTAAAATTTATCTCCTCAATATCTGAAACTGGTCCTTTCATATGAATACTATTGTTTTCATCAATTGAAATTGTCAATCTACCTGTAGAAAATTCAATATCTACTTTATCATTTACCAGTCCGTTTTGTTTTGCGGCAAAAGCTGTTGCGCAAGCTGCAGTTCCACAAGCTTTGGTAAGTCCAGCTCCTCTTTCCCACACTCTAACTTTTATCAATTCTTTATTAACAACAGTTGCTAAAGTAACATTACATTTTTCTGGAAATAGAGAGTGGGTTTCGATTTTTGGTCCAATTTTTTCAATTTCAAAATTTTCGTTATTATCAACAAAAAAAACTATATGTGGGTTTCCAACATTTAAAGCAGTTCCGCCAGAAAATTCGTTATTATTTTTGTCATTAATTTTAATTCCTAAATTATTCGTATTTAATTCTTTAGACAATGGAATCTCATCCCATTTTGTTTTTGCAACACCTATTTCTGTAGAAACCATTTTTTCTCCAACAATATTTGATTTTAATTTGCCAGATAAAGTTGTTAGGACAATTTCTTTTTTGTTATTTTCTTTGCCTAATAAATCAGCAATACATCGTGTACCATTTCCACACGCACCAGACATTCCTCCATCTGAATTATAAAATTCTAGTGAAGCATCTGAAATATCATTTTTTTTAATCAATATTAGTTGGTCACAACCAATAAATTTTCTGTCACAAATCTTTATTATTTGCTCTTTCGTCAAATTTGTAATTGTTTGCCTATTATCTATGATGACAAAATCATTACCTAAACCGTCCATTTTAAAAGCTTTAATATCCATATATAGATATTTAACTTATTTATTGACTTTTTGAACCTCTATTATAGGTTGCTTCCGTTTCCGCAAAAACATTAACTTTGCGGTGTCTTTGGAAACAAAGAGATCGACACTAGTCAGCGAGGGTTCGCCCACTAGTGCGTTACTGCTATGCGTAATAAATATGTTTGAAAATTTAACAAATAAATTTGAAGAAATTTTTTCTTCTCTGAAAAAGGCACCTTCACTTGATGAAGCTCAAGTAGACGAAGGTTTAAGAAGTATTAGGCAAGCCTTACTTGAAGCAGATGTCTCTTTGGATGTTGCAAAAGATTTTATTGAAAAAGTTAAGCCGAAAGCATTAGGCCAAGAAATAATAAGGTCTACCTCTCCTGGGGATATGGTTGTAAAAATTGTTTATGATGAGCTTGTAGACTTATTAGGTGCAACAAATAATGAGATAAACTTAAACGCAGTACCGCCCGTGCCAATGATGTTAGTTGGGTTACAAGGTTCTGGAAAAACAACAACAACAGCAAAATTAGCAAAATTTTTAGAAAATAATAAAAAGAAAAAAGTAATGATGGTCAGTCTAGATATTTACAGACCAGCTGCACAAGAACAACTTAGATCTTTAGGAGAACAAAATAATATTTTAACTTTACCTGTTATAGAAGGTCAGCAACCTGCTGATATTTGTAGAAGAGCAATAAGTGCCGCTAATTTAAATGGAGCTGAAATAATTTTATTTGATACTGCTGGTAGAACTCAAATTGATTTACAAATGATGAGTGAGATTAAGCAAATTGAAGCTGTCATTAATCCAACAGAAACTTTCTTAGTTGCAGACTCTTTAACAGGTCAAGTTGCAGCCTCAGTGGCAAAAGAATTTAAAAATACAGTTAATTTATCTGGAATTATTTTAACTAGGGCTGATGGTGATGCAAGAGGTGGAGCCGCAGTGAGTATGAAATATGTTTCAAACGTTCCAATTAAATTTTTAGGTATAGGAGAAAAAATAGATAATCTTGAAGTATTCCATCCAGATAGAATTGCAAACAGAATACTTGGTATGGGGGATATTGTATCCCTTGTAGAAAAGGCGGCTCAAGATTTAGGAGAAGAAAATCTTAAAAAAGCAGAGGAAAATTTAAAAAAAGGTCAATTCTCTATGGAAGATTATTTATCTCAATTAAGACAAATGAAAAAAATGGGTGGCATTGAGGGAATTATGTCTTTTATGCCAGGAGTTTCTAAAATTAAATCTCAAATGGATTCAGCGGGAATTGATGAAAGTATAATTTCTAAAAATGAAGCTGTTATTTTATCAATGACAAAAAAAGAAAGAGAGAACCCAAAAATAATAGATGGTTCTAGAAAAAAAAGAATTGCTAATGGCTCTGGCACAGATCCGGCCACTATCAATAAATTGCTTAAGCAATTTAAAATGATGTCTGAAATGATGAAAAAGATGTCAAAAGGAAATCTGAAAGGTATGTCTGATAAAGGTATACCGCCAGAGCTATTTAACCAATTAAAGTAAAAAGGAGAAGAAATGTTAAAATTAAGATTATCAAGAGGTGGAACAAAAAAACGTCCTGTTTATAAAGTTGTTGTTGCCGACAGTCGTTTTGCAAGAGATGGAAGATTTATAGAAAAGGTTGGTTTCTTTAATCCTCTATTACCAAAAGAGAAAAAAGAAAGAGTGGGTCTAGAAGCTGAGAGAATTAAATATTGGCTTGGTCAAGGAGCTCAACCAACAACTAGAGTAGCAAGAATTTTAGGTGAGAACGAACTAATGCCTATGCCTGCAAATGGAAATAATCCAAATAAAGCAGTGCCAAAAAAAGAGAGAAATAAAAAAGAAGAGGATAATAAAGAAGCTCCAAAAGCAGAAGCAGCTCCAGCAGCAGAAGCTCCTAAGGAAGAAGCTCCAAAAGCAGAAGCAGCTACAGCAGCAGAAGCTCCTAAGGAAGAAGCTCCAAAAGCAGAAGCAGCTCCAGCAGAGGAAAAAAAATAATTTAAAGATTATTTATGTGGCAAGCTCAAGTGTTTACACTTTATCCAGAGATTTTCCCTGGTCCTTTATCTAAAGGACTTTATGGAAAAGCTTTATCAAATAATTTATGGAAACTTAAAGTTGTAAACATAAGAGATGCAGCTGACGACAAACATAAAACAGTAGATGATACACCTTATGGGGGTGGTTCAGGGATGTTGTTAAAAGCAGATGTTCTCGCAAAGTCTTTAGATGAAAACAAAAATGAGAGTGAGAGAATTTTATACTTATCGCCAAAAGGAAAAAAATTTGATCAAAATTTAGCAAAAGAGCTAGCTAATGAAAAATCTCTGTCTTTAATTTGTGGTCATTTTGAAGGTGTGGACGAAAGAATACTTTCAACAAGAAATATTGAGGAAATTAGTATTGGAGATTATGTTTTGTCAGGTGGGGAGTCAGCAGCATATGTAGTAATAGATAGTATTTTAAGATTGCTGCCAGGTGTATTAGGAAATGAAAACTCTAAATTAGATGAAACCTTTGAAAATGGTCTTCTAGAGTACCCTCAGTATACAAAACCTCAAATTTGGGAGGAAAAAGCTGTGCCAGACGTACTATTATCAGGTGATCATAATAAAATTAAACACTGGCGTTTATCTCAATCTGAGGCTATAACACGCGACCGAAGACCAGATTTATGGGAAAAATATAAGAAGAATTAACTTGATAAATATTAACATGAAAACAATTGAAGAAATAAACCAGCATAACGTTAACAAAATTCTTTCAGAGAAAAAAATTCCAGAATTTTATCCTGGAGATGTTGTTAAGGTCGGTGTGAGAATTACCGAGGGTAAAAAAGAAAGAATTCAATATTTTGAGGGAGTATGTATTGCTAAAAAAAGTAGAGACTTAAACTCATCTTTTACGATTAGAAAAATTTCATTTGGAGAGGGTGTTGAGAGAACTTTTCCTTTATTTGGAACGTTAATTGATTCAATTAAGGTTATTAGATCAGGTAAAGTAAGAAGAGCAAAACTTTATTATCTAAGAGACAGAACTGGTAAATCAGCAAGGATTGCAGAAAAAATTAGAAAAAAAATTGGTATTGATATCGAGGCAAAACCAGAGACAGTTACAGAGGAAAATGTAGCTCCTGCAGTTGAAGCAACTAAAGAAGAGGCTCCTAAAGCAGAAGCAGCACCTAAAAAAGAGGCGGCTCCAGCAGCAGAGGCTTCTAAAGAAGAACAAAAATCAGAAAGCTCTACAGAAAAAAAATAATTTTTTTTTCAATGTCTACAACATTATACGATAAAATTTGGAACGATCATCTAGTTGATCAACAAGATGATGGCACATCTTTACTTTTTGTAGATAGACATTTAATTCATGAGGTGACAAGCCCCCAAGCTTTCGAAGGATTAAGAAATTCTAATAGAAAAGTTAGACACCCAAATTTAACTTTAGCAGTTGCAGATCATAATGTTCCAACAACTGACAGATCAAAAGGTATTTCAGATGAAGAGTCAAAAATTCAAGTAGATACTTTAGAGGCAAATTGTAAAGAATTCGGTGTTCAGTTATTTGGTATGGATGATAAGAGGCAAGGTATCGTTCATATTATAGGACCTGAACAAGGTTTTACTCAACCAGGTACTGTTATTGTTTGTGGAGACAGTCATACCGCAACGCATGGAGCATTCGGTGCTTTAGCATTTGGAATAGGAACTTCAGAAGTTGAACATGTTTTAGCAACCCAAACACTAGTTCAGAAGAAAGCTAAAAATTTTAGAATTAATGTTAATGGTGAACTTCCTTTAGGAGTTACTTCTAAAGATGTAATACTTCAAATAATTGGAAAAATAGGTACAGCAGGTGGTACAGGATCTGTTGTGGAATATGCTGGAGATTTAATAAGATCTTTAAGTGTTGAGCAAAGAATGACTATTTGCAATATGACAATCGAAGGTGGTGCTAGAGCAGGATTAATTGCACCAGATGAAAAAATTTTTGAATATTTAAAAGGAAAACCAATGTCACCAAAAAGTGAAAATTGGGATAAAGCTTTGAACTATTGGGAAACTTTAAAAACAGACTCTGATGCTAGTTTTGATAAAGAAATTAGCCTTAATGCAAATGAAATTTTACCCATGATTACATGGGGTACGTCACCACAAGATGTAATAACAATTGATGGAAAAGTTCCAAATCCAAATAATGAGACTGATGAAGATAAAAAAAATTCAATTGAAAGAGCTTTAAAGTATATGGGTTTAAAACCTGACATGGCAGCCACAGATATAAAAATAGATAAAGTATTTATTGGTAGTTGTACTAATGGTAGAATAGAGGATTTGAGAGAAGCAGCAAAAATTGTAAAAGATAAAAAAGTATCATCGCATGTTAATGCAATAGTAGTTCCAGGCTCAGGCTTAGTTAAAGAACAAGCAGAGCAAGAAGGACTAGATAAAATTTTTGTTAGCTCAGGATTTGAATGGAGAGAACCAGGTTGCTCTATGTGTTTAGCGATGAATGCTGATAAATTAAAGCCAGAAGAAAGATGTGCCTCTACATCAAATAGAAATTTTGAAGGAAGACAAGGTAGAGGTGGTAGAACCCATCTGGTTAGTCCAGGAATGGCCGCAGCAGCTGCAATTTCAGGTAATTTAGATGATGTCAGAAAGTATCAAAATTAAATGCAAAAATTTAATAAATTAAAAAGTATCCCAGCTTATTTACCAATTGTAAATATTGATACAGATATGATAATTCCAAAACAGTTTTTAAAAACTATCAAAAGAACCGGTCTTGGAAAAAATTTGTTTTTTGAAATGAGATATGATGATCAAGGCAAAGAAATAAATGATTTTGTGTTAAACAAAGATCCATTTAATCAATCTAAAATTTTAATAGCTGGAAAAAACTTTGGATGTGGTTCATCAAGAGAACATGCTCCTTGGGCTTTATTAGATTTTGGAATTACTTGTGTAATTAGTTCAAGTTATGCAGATATTTTTTTTAGTAATTGTTTTAAAAATGGAATTTTGCCTATAATCCTTGAAGAAGAAAAAATAAAAGAGCTATCTGAATACGCAAATAGACAAGAAGAAATTTCTATTGATTTGCAAGAGGAAAAAATAGTTTATGGAAATAATGAGCTAAAATTTGAAGTTGATCCATTTAAGAAAAAATGTTTGTTAGAAGGGCTTGATGATATCGCTTTATCACTAAAAAAATCAGAAAAAATAGAGAAGTTTGAAACAAATTTAAAAAACGAAAAGCCTTGGATATTTAATGATTAAAGTAAAAAAAAGAAAAATACTTTTACTTCCTGGTGATGGTATTGGTCCAGAGGTAATAGCTGAGGTAAAAAAAATTATTAACTGGTTTAATGATAAAAAATCTTTAGATTTTGAAATTGATCAGGAGCTAGTTGGTGGTTGTTCTTATGATAAACACGGTACCCCAATCACTGATGAGGTTTTTTACAAAGCACTAGAAAGTGAAGTAATTATGCTTGGAGCAGTTGGTGGTCCTACATGGGATAACCTAGAATTTTCCAAAAAACCAGAAAGAGCATTATTAAAACTTAGAAAAGAATTAAAGCTTTTTGCTAACTTAAGGCCTGCAATTTGTTTTAAACAATTAGTCGATGCTTCAACCCTAAAGCCAGAAGTAGTTTCAGGACTAGATATAATGATAGTAAGAGAGTTAACGGGTGGTATATATTTTGGTGAACCTAGAGGAATTAAGCCAATTGAAAATGGAGAAAGAAAAGGAATTAATACACACACTTATACGACTAGTGAAATTACTAGAGTAGCTAGGATCGCTTTTGATTTAGCTAGAAAAAGATCAAACAAGGTTACTTCATGTGAAAAATCAAATGTGATGGAAGCAGGACAATTGTGGAAAGAAGAAGTCCAAGAACTTCATGAAAAAGAATACAAAGATGTAGAATTAAGTCATATGTTAGCAGACAATTGTGCTATGCAGCTTTTAAGAAATCCAAAACAATTTGATGTAATTGTAACAGATAATTTGTTTGGAGATATGTTGTCAGACCAAGCTTCAATGTTAACAGGATCTTTAGGTCTTTTACCATCAGCATCTTTAGGCGCAAAAAATAAAGATGGTGAGATGAGAGCGATGTACGAGCCTATACACGGGTCAGCTCCAGATATAGCTGGTAAAGGGATAGCAAATCCAATTGCTTCTATTTTGAGCTTTGCTATGGCACTAAGATATTCTTTAGATCTTGATAAAGAAGCAGATATTTTAGAAAAAGCAGTTCAAGATGTTTTAAATGATGGGTTAAGAACTAAAGATATAATGTCAGAGGGTATGAAAGAGACTTCCACGTCAGCAATGGGTGATGCGATAATTTCAAAATTGCAATAAAATCAGAATTATTCTAAGCTTTAAATATGCCAAGTTACACCGCACCAGTAAAAGATATGATGTTTCTCTTTGAAAAATTAAGAGATAATAAGAATTATAATGAGCTTGAAAAATATAATGAGGTGAGTGTAGATCTTGTTAAAGATATTTTAGAAGAAGCAGCTAAAATAAATCAAAATTTAATTTTACCTCTTGCTAAAGCAGGTGACGAAAATCCGGCAATTTTAGAAAATGGTGTTGTCAGAACACCACCAGGTTACAAAGAAGCATATCAGAAATACATTGAAGATGGTTGGACGTCATTGTCTTGTGACCCCAAATATGGAGGCCAAGGAATGCCAAAAACGGTAAGCGCGTTCTTTGATGAAATGCTTTCTTCAGCCAGTTTGTCATTTAAATTATATAGTGAACTTAGTATTGGTGCCTATAATTGTATTAATCATCATGCTTCAGATAAAATTAAAGATAAATATTTACCAAAGATCGTCGAAGGTAAATGGAGTGGCACGATGTGTTTAACAGAACCAGTCTGTGGTACAGACTTAGGTTTGTTAAAAACCAAAGCCGTCAAACAATCTGATGACACCTATAAAATTAGTGGTCAAAAGATTTTTATAACTTCTGGTGATCATGACTTAACTGAAAATATTATTCATTTAGTTTTAGCAAGATCAACGGACTCTCCTGCGGGCACTAAAGGAATTAGTTTATTTTTAGTACCAAAATTTATTGTAAATGAAGATGGTAGTGTTGGTCAAAGAAATGGAATTTCAACAGGATCTATAGAGAGTAAAATGGGAATAAAGGGTTCAGCAACATGTGTGTTAAATTTTGATGAAGCAACTGGTTATATGATTGGTAACAAAGATAAAGGTCTTAGTGCTATGTTTACTATGATGAACCTTGAGAGAATAGTGGTAGGCATTCAAGGTTTAGGAATTTCTGAAATTGCGTATCAGAACTCACTTGCTTATGCAAAAGAGAGAAAGCAAGGAAAAACAAATAATTCAAAATCTACAAATGGTGCAGACTTTATAATAAATCATGCGGATATTAGAAGATCTTTACTTAATATGAAGTCAATTATTGAAGGAGAAAGAGCTTTATGTTTTTGGTTATCACAACAAACTGAGGTGAGTCTTTATCATCCTGATGAAAAGATTAAACAAGAAGCTTTGGATTATGTTTCATTGATGACACCAGTTGTTAAGTCATTATTTACAGATTTAGCTATGGAAATTACGAATGACGCGATGCAAATACATGGTGGATATGGATACACTAAAGACCAAGGAATAGAGCAATTATATAGAGATAATCGTATTACCCCAATCTATGAAGGAACAAATTCTGTCCAGGCAGCAGATTTAGTATTTAGAAAATTATCAAATAAAAATGGTGATGTTATTAACAAGTTTTTAGATATGGTTAAATCTGAATGTGATAGTAAAAATGAAAAAGTAAATACATTTTCAAAAGAATTAAATCATTATTTAGATATTTTATCTAAGTTTACCGACTGGATTAAGGATAAACATAAAATTGAAAAAGACGATGTTAGTGCTGCAGCAAATGATTATTTAAGAAGTCTGGGATATGTTTCAATTGCTTACGCTTGGATCAAAATTTTAGATGTAAGCTTTGAGGATTTTGATTCAAATAAAGAATTTTATTCCGATAAAATAAATACAGCAAAATTTTATTTTGATAAGGTATTGCCTAGAGCTGAGTATCATTACAAATCTGCTATTTCTGGAAGTTCTAATATAATGAATTTTAAGTTTAATTAATAATGAATCATTACGAGACAAATTTAGATAAAAATAAAGCCAACTACGTACCGCTTACTCCATTAACGTTTCTTAAAAGAGCAAGGGAAATTTATCCAAATTATGAAGCTATAATTTATGAAGATAGGAAATATACTTGGAACGAAGTTTACAAAAGAGCTGTAAAATTTGCTAGTGCACTGTCAAAAATTGGAATTAAAAAAGGAGACACTGTCTCATTCTTAGCCTTTAATACACCAGAGATTTTTGAAGCACATTACTCAGTACCTATGGCGGGTGCAGTATTAAATACAATTAATATAAGATTAGATGCAAATACAATTTCATATATTTTAGATCACAGTGATGCAAAGGTGTTAGTAGTTGATCGACAATTACATGTAGAAGTTAAAAAAGCATTAAAAACTTTAGGTAAGAAAATTACAATAATTGATATTGATGATAAAAATGCTGACCAATCGAAATTAGAAAAAATTGGTGATTTAGAATATGAGAGTTTCTTAAATACAGGTGATGAAAATTTCGATTGGCAAATGCCAAAGGATGAATGGCAGGCAATATCATTAAGCTATACTTCGGGTACTACAGGAAATCCAAAGGGAGTAGTTTATCATCATAGAGGAGCATATTTAATGTCCACGGGAAGTTCAGTAGCTTGGAACATGCCAAATAGATTAAATTTTTTAACAGTGGTTCCAATGTTTCATTGTAATGGTTGGTGTTATCCATGGACGGTTCCAATGTTAAACGGAAGGACAATTTGTTTAAGAAATATTGATATTAAAAAAATCTTTGAATTAATTGAGAAATATGAAGTAACCCATTTTGGTGGTGCACCAATTGTATTAAACATGATTACCGGAGCACCAGAAAGTGACAAAAAAAAATTAAAACAAAAAGTTTATGTCTTAACGGCTGGAGCACCTCCACCAAGTATAATATTTAAAAAAATGAAAGCATTAGGTTTTGAAGTTATGCATGTTTACGGTTTAACAGAAACTTATGGACATGTTACCCAGTGTGCTTGGAATGATGAGTGGAACAATTTTGATGAAGAAAAACAAAATGAAATTAAAGCTAGGCAAGGTGTGAGATATCCAAATACTGAAGGTGTCGTTGTTTTGGATCCAGAAACAATGAAAGAAGTTCCTAAAGATGGAAAAACAATTGGTGAAATTATGATTAGAGGGAATGTCGTAATGAAAGGTTACTTTAAAGACAAAGATGCTACTGATAAAGCCATGAAAGATGGATGGTTTCATAGTGGTGATTTAGCTGTAATGCATCCTGATGGGTATGTAAAAATACAAGATAGATCAAAAGATATAATTATTTCTGGAGGAGAAAATATTTCTTCAATTGAAATAGAAAATACACTTTCTAAACATCCATCAGTTTCTATTGCTGCAGTTGTTGCAAAACCAGATGAAAAATGGGGAGAAGTTCCTTGTGCATTTATTGAAATGGTTAAAGATAAGCCGGTATCAGAAAAAGAATTAATTGATTTTTGTAAAGAAACTTTAGCGGGATTTAAAGTTCCTAAAAAGGTTGTGTTCTGTGATTTGCCAAAAACTTCGACAGGAAAAATACAAAAGTTTGAATTAAGAAAACAAGTTTAGGTAATTTTTGAATTTTCAATTGGAAAATAAAAATGTTTATGCGTCTGATGCAGGACAGGGCATTGATCAAAATAAAGATACAATAGTATTTCTTCATGGAAGTGGTCTTTCGCATATTGTTTGGTCTCTAACTGAACAGTTTTTTTCAAATAATAATTTTAACGTATTATCTATTGATTTACCTGGGCACGGTAATTCTGATGGCCCTTGCTTAGATAGTATTGAAAAAATAGCTGATTGGTTGGAGCACGTTTTTAATAAACTTAATTTAAATAATTTAATTTTAATTGGTCATTCCCAAGGTTGCTTGGAGATACTTGAATATGCTCACAAATATAAAGATAGATTAAAAAAGTTAGTCTTTATTGGAGGCTCAAATAAAATGCCAGTACATCCAGATTTAATTGATTTAGCAAAAAATGGGGACTCCGATGCAGTTAAATTAATGATGAAGTGGGGTTATGAAGGTTCAAAAAGATTTATTGGAGGTAACCCAGTAGAAAAAATAATACAATCACCTCGAGATATAAGAGACATACTGGCGGTAGACCTTGTTGCGTGCAACAATTACAAAAATGGTTCTGATGCTGCTAAATTAATACAATTTCCATCAATGTTTATTTTTGGTTCTTTAGATAAGATGGTAAATATAGAAGCTGGAAAAAAATTTTCTAGTCTTATTAATAATTCATCTACACATATAATAGAGGGTTGTGGACATATGATTATGATTGAAAAAGCATTTGAAATGAGAGAGAAAGTTTTAGAATTTTTGAAAAAATGAAAAACTTTTCAATTGCAAAATCAAGAAGACTTAGAAGTACTCCATATACTTCTCGAATTGAGGAACAGGGTGTTACAGCTTATACAATTTATAACCACATGTTGCTTCCAGCTGCCTTTGGTTCAATTGAAGAATCTTATCATCATTTAAAAGAGCATGTTCAGATCTGGGATGTAGCAGCTGAAAGACAGGTAGAAATTTCAGGAAAAGATTCTGCAAAACTAGTTCAGTTGATGACTTGTAGAGATTTATCAAAATCTAAAGATGGAAGATGTTATTATTGTCCGATTATAGATGATAATGCTGGATTAATTAATGATCCAGTTGTTTTAAGAATTAATGAAAATAAATGGTGGATTTCTATTGCAGATACGGACGTAATATTATTTGCAAAAGGATTAGCAATTGGAAATAAATTTGATGTTGAAATCGTAGAGCCAAAAGTTGATATCATGGCTGTACAAGGTCCAAAATCATTTAAATTGATGGAAAAAGTATTTGGGGAACAGATCACAAAATTAAAATTTTTTGGTTTTGATTATTTTGAATTTGGAGGTGCAAAACACCTTATCGCACAATCTGGATGGTCTAAACAAGGAGGCTATGAAGTATATGTTCAAAATACAGAAGCAGGCTTAAAACTATATGATCATTTATTTGAAATTGGAAAAGAATTAAATGTTAAACCGGGATGTCCTAATTTGATCGAACGAATAGAAAGTGGACTGTTATCTCATGGTAATGATATGGATAATGGAGATAATCCTTATGAATGTGGTTTTGATAAATATGTAAACATAGATAGTGATATTATTTTTTTAGGAAAAGAAAAATTAAAGAAAATAAAATCTGAAGGTATAAAAAGAAAATTAATGGGTGTGAAGTTAGATTTGGACAAAATAAGTTTAACAGGATCTTTAGATCTGACTGATGATAATAACAAAATCATTGGGGAATTAAGGTCAGCCTGTTATTCGCCTCATTTTAAAAAAGTAATTGGTATTGCTATGATGAAAAAATCGCATTGGAATATAGACCAGAACGTAAAAGCAAGCATAAATGGTGATATTTGTAGTGGTAAAGTTTGCGATTTACCTTTTATTTAGTATAACAACTTTAAAATGAACATAGCTATAGTAGGTGCAACAGGAAATGTTGGGAGAAAAACTCTTGAAGTATTTGATAAAAAAAACTTTAAGTTTGATAATCTATATTTAGTTGCCTCAGAAAAAAGTGCAGGAAAAAAAATCTCTTTTAGAGATAAAGAGTATGTTGTTGAAAATTTAGAGACATATGATTTTTCAAAAGCAGATATAACTTTTTTCGCAGCAGGAGGAAAAATTGCTGAAAAATTTGCAGAAAAAGCTGCCAAGCACACAATAGTAATTGATAATTCGAGTTTTTTTAGAATGGATCCAGATGTTCCATTGATCGTCCCACAAGTGAATGCAGCTGAAATTAAAAATATGAAAAAAAATATTATCGCAAATCCAAATTGTTCTACAGCACAACTTGTTATAGCACTTAAACCACTACATAATTTATTCAAAATTAAAAGAGTTGTAGTTTCAACTTACCAATCTGTTTCAGGTGGTGGCAAAAGTCCAATGGACGAATTAATAGATCAAACTAAACAATATTTAGATGGAAAAAAAATAGAGTCAAAAAATTTTACTAAACAAATTGCTTTTAATGTTATTCCACATATCGATGTTTTTGCTGATGATGGATATACAAAAGAAGAATTAAAAATGACAAATGAAACAAAAAAAATATTAGACGATTCAATAGAACTTACAGCTACATGTGTAAGAATTCCTGTTTTAGTATCTCATTCGGAGTCTGTTAATATAGAATTTGAAAAACCATATACTTTAGAAAAAGTGAGAGATGTTTTAAGTAAAGCAGATGGTTGTGAGGTTATTGATAAAAGAGAAAATGGAGGTTATAGCACACCATTTGAAGCAGCTGGGAGTGATGAGACATATATATCTAGAATTAGAGAAGACAAAACTAAAAAAAATTCATTAAATTTGTGGATTGTATCAGATAACCTACTTAGAGGTGCAGCACTTAATTCTGTTGAAATTGCTGAAACAATTATTAACTCAAAATAAAATATGGAAGACAGACCTTTATCACCACATATACAGATTTATAAATGGCATATTTCTTCATTAGTATCTATTTCACATAGAATTACAGGAATAATTAATTTTTTTGCGATCACATTAATTTGTATTTGGTTTGCATTAATGCTTTTAGGAGAAAGTAATTATCAAATTATTAAAATTTTTTTAGAAACTTTTTTAGGTAAGTTTATTTTAATTGGAATAACCTGGTCATTTAGTTTTCAAATGTTAAGTGAAGTAAGACACTTGATTATGGATTTGGGTTATGGATTTGAATTACAAACAACAAAAATCACAGGTTTGTTAGTTATTTTTGGTTCGATTGTTTTAACTATCTTAATATATTTAATTGGCAGAGGATTAATATAATGCTTCCAGTAACAAAAAAATGGTTATTCTTAAAAATTAGTTCCGCAATCTTATTACCTTTAATGCTTTGGTTTATTATAAATTTAGTGAATATCTATGATAAAAGTTATTTTGAAATAGTGAATTTTTTAACAACACAACCATCTAAATTCTTAATTGGATTATTTTTAGTTATTGCTTATTTTTTTTCAGCTTTGAATATAAGTGAGGTTTTTGAAGACTATATTAACGATAAAAAAACCAAAAATGCCGCAAACAAAGTCCTAAATTTTTTTGCTATAACAATTCCAGTAATTACAATAATTGTAATTTTTAACTTAAATACATGAAAGCATATAATATTATAGACCATGAGTACGATGTTGTTGTACTTGGCGCAGGTGGATCAGGTTTAAGAGCGGCAGTAGGGCTCAGCGAAGCTGGCTTAAAAACAGCTTGTATCTCAAAAGTATTTCCTACCAGAAGTCATACATCAGCTGCACAAGGTGGAATATCAGCAGCACTAGGAAACATGGGAGAAGATGATTGGAGATGGCACATGTATGACACTGTAAAAGGTGCAGATTGGTTAGGTGATCAAGATAGTATTGAATATCTTTGTAAAGAAGCACCTAAAGCAGTTTTAGAGTTAGAGAAATATGGAGTTCCATTTAGCAGAACTGAAGAAGGAAAAATTTATCAAAGACCATTTGGTGGAATGACAAAAAATTATGGAAATGGAATAGTTCAAAGAACTTGTGCAGCAGCTGATAGAACAGGACATGCTATTTTACATACATTATATGGACAAGCGTTAAAGCATAATACAGAATTTTTTATAGAATATTTTGCATTAGATTTGTTGATGAAGAATGGAGAATGCAAAGGTCTAATTGCTTGGAATTTGAATGATGGTACAATTCACAGATTTAGAGCGCACACCGTAATTATTGCTACAGGTGGTTATGGAAAAGTTTATTATTCAGCAACATCAGCACATACTTGCACTGGTGATGGTAATGCAATGGTTTTAAGAGCTGGACTGCCGCTTCAGGATATGGAGTTTGTTCAATTTCACCCAACAGGAATTTATGGCCACGGCACATTAATAACAGAAGGTGCGCGAGGAGAAGGGGGTTATCTTACAAATTCTAAAGGTGAAAGATTTATGGAAAGATATGCTCCAAATGCAAAAGATTTAGCATCAAGAGATGTTGTTAGTAGATCTATGTCTATTGAGATTAATGAGGGAAGAGGTGTTGGAAAAGATCAAGATCATGTTCATTTGAACCTAAGTCACTTAGATAAAGATATAATTGAAAGCAGGCTTCCTGGAATTACTGATGCAGCAAGATTATTTGCAAATGTAGATGTAACTAAAGAACCAATTCCTGTTGTACCAACAGTTCATTATAATATGGGTGGTATTCCAACAAACTATAAAGCAGAAGTATTAACTGTAAATGGCTCAGAAAAAACTGTTCCAGGTTTAATGGCTATAGGAGAAGCGGCATGTGTCTCTGTTCACGGAGCAAATAGACTTGGTTCTAATTCTTTAATTGATTTAGTAGTATTTGGAAGAGCAGCAGCAAAAAGAGCAGCTGAGTTAGTTAAGCCAGGAACACCTCATGAAGAAATTCCTGAGTCAGAAACACAAAAATGTTTAGATAGATTTGATAAACTTAGAAATGCACAAGGAAATAATAGTACTGCAGAACTTAGACTTTCAATGCAAAAAACTATGCAGTCGAAATGTGCAGTTTTTAGAACAGAAAAAAATCTTAAAGAAGGTGTTGATGAGATTAAAAAAACTTATGATGGTATGGACTCTATTTCAGTTAAAGATAGGTCTTTAGTATTTAATACTGATTTAGTTGAAACATTAGAATTTGATAATTTAATAAGACAAGCAGTAACTACTGTAGAGTCTGCATATCATAGAAAGGAGAGCAGAGGTGCTCACGCGAGAGATGACTATCCAAAAAGAGATGATGAAAAATTTATGCAACATACTCTTGCTTGGTGTGATGGAAAAAATACAAAGATTAGTTACAGAGCAGTACACAAATCAACTTTAACAAATGAAGTTCAATATTTTCCACCACAAGAGCGAGTATATTAATGGTTCAGCTAAGTTTACCTAAAAATTCAGAGGTTAAAAAAGGCAAATATTTTAAAGACAAAACTGGATCTAAAAATTTAAGAAAAGTAAATATTTATAGATGGGATCCATCGACAGAAGAAAATCCTAGAATTGATACATACGAAGTTGATATGGATAATTGTCCATCTAAGGTGCTGGATATTCTAAATAAAATTAAAAACGAAATTGATCCTACATTGGCTTATAGAAGGTCTTGTGCTCATGGTGTTTGTGGTTCTTGTGCTATGAATATGGGAGGAAAAAATGGACTAGCCTGCACAACTTCTCATGCAGAGATAGACGGTGACATCGATATTTATCCTCTACCTCATTTAAAAGTTAAAAGGGATTTGATTGGTGATTTAGATGGCTTATATAAACAATATCAATCTATTGAACCTTGGTTAAAAAATAACTCAACAAAACAGACAACAGAAATTTATCAGTCTAAAGAAGATAGGGCAAAACTTGATGGTGCTTACGAATGCATTATGTGTGCTTGCTGTTCTACATCTTGCCCAAGTTATTGGTGGAATGGAGATAAATATTTAGGTCCAGCAGTTCTGCTACAGGCTTATAGATGGATTATTGATAGTAGAGATGAAGAGAGAAAAGCTAGATTAAAAAAAGTTTCAGATGAATTAAAATTATATAGATGCCATACAATATTAAATTGTACAAATGCATGTCCCAAGGGCTTGAATCCAGCAAAAGCTATAGCTGAAATAAAAAAAATGTTAGCAACAGCTAATGTTTAAATAGACTATTCGATATTTTTGATCTAAAACACCGTATTCATGAAATTAATAGAACACTTCGTAAACGGTAAAATAATTCCGGGATCCTCAGATAAAAAAGGAAAAGTTTTTAATCCAGCAACTGGTGAACAAGAGTCAGAGGTAAGACTTGCTTCAAAATCTGATCTAGACAGTGCTGTTGAGGTAGCAAAAAAAGCATTTGAAAGTTGGTCTTTAAAACCTGCTCTACAAAGAGCTAGAATAATATTTAAATTTAAAGAATTAATTGAAAAAAATTCTGATGAATTAACGAAGTTAATAGTTTCAGAACATGGAAAAGTTTATGAAGATGCAAGAGGCTCTTTAACTAGAGGAATTGAGGTGGTAGAATTTGCTTGTGGAATACCACATTTATTAAAAGGTGAGTTTTCAGAAAATGTTGGAACCAATGTTGATAGTTGGTCAATCAGACAACCATTAGGAGTTGTTGCAGGTATTACACCTTTTAATTTTCCTGCTATGGTACCAATGTGGATGTTTCCAATAGCAATAGCTTGTGGAAACACTTTTATTCTTAAACCATCAGAAAAAGACCCTTCTTGCGCAATAAGATTAGCAGAATTACTTTCTGAGGCGGGTCTTCCAGAAGGAGTATTTAACGTAATAAATGGAGATAAAGAAGCTGTTGATGCAATTTTGGAAAATAAAGATATCAAAGCTGTTAGTTTCGTAGGATCTACTCCAATTGCAAAATATATTTATGAAAATTCAGCTAAAAATGAAAAAAGAGTTCAAGCTTTGGGTGGAGCAAAAAACCATTTAGTTGTTATGCCAGATTGTGATTTAGATGGTGCAGTAAATGGTTTAATGGGTGCCGCTTATGGTTCAGCTGGAGAAAGATGTATGGCTCAATCAGTTGCGGTTGCGGTTGGAGATATTGGTGATGAACTTGTATCAAGATTATCAAAAAAAGCTGAAGCTTTAAAAGTTGGTCCTGGAATGGATAAAGCATCAGAAATGGGACCTTTAGTTACAAAGGAACATTTAGAAAAAGTTACAAGTTACGTTGATTTAGGTGTCAAGGAAGGCGCAAAGCTAGTGGTTGATGGAAGAGGTTTAAAACTTCAAGGTTATGAAAATGGTTTTTATATAGGTGGATGCTTGTTTGATCATGTAAATAAAGATATGAGAATTTACAAAGAGGAAATATTCGGTCCAGTTTTATCAGTTGTTCGAGTAAAAACTTTTGAAGAAGCTGCAAAATTAATTAACGACCATGAGTACGGAAATGGAGTTAGTATTTATACAAGAGACGGTGATGCAGGTAGAACTTTTGCAAGTAAAATTCAAGTAGGTATGGTTGGTATTAACGTGCCGATCCCAGTTCCAATGGCATTTCATAGTTTTGGTGGTTGGAAAAGATCATTATTTGGAGATAGTGGAATGCATGGTATGGAAGGAATAAAATTTTATACTAAACTTAAAACAGTAACATCCAGATGGCCTTCAGGTGTCCGATCAAATGCGGAATTTGTTATGCCAACAATGAAATAAAGGAAATAAATGACAAAAATATCTTTAATTGGTGCAGGCCAAATAGGTGGAACTCTTGCACATTTAATAGGAACAAAAGAACTAGTTGATGAAGTAGTTTTATTTGATGTAGCTAGTGGTATTGCAAAAGGAAAAGCATTAGATATTGCACAATCTTCATCTGTAGATGGTTTCAATGTTAGGTTTTCAGGAACTGATAACTATGAGGACATAAAAGATTCAGATGTAATAATAATTACAGCAGGTGTTCCAAGAAAACCTGGAATGAGCCGAGATGATCTTCTTGGAATTAATTTAAAAATTATTAAACAAGTTGCTGAGGGGGTAAAGAAAAATACTCCTAACGCTTTTGTGATCTGTATCACCAATCCTTTAGATGTTATGGTTATGGCATTTCAAAAATTTTCAGATTTGCCATCAAATAAAGTTGTTGGTATGGCAGGTATTTTAGATAGTTCGAGATTTAAATTATTTTTATCATTAGAGCTAAATGTTCCAGTAAGAGAAATTGAGGCAATGGTTATGGGTGGTCATGGTGACACCATGGTCCCTATGCCAAGATTTACAAAAATTTCAGGTAAACCATTGTTAGATCTTGTAAAGGATGGAAAGATTTCTTCAGAAAGAGTTGAGGAAATTAATCAAAGAACAAGAGATGGTGGTGCAGAAATAGTTAAATATTTAGAAAAAGGATCAGCCTTTTATGCACCAGCAGCTTCAGGTGTTCAAATGGCAGAAGCATATTTGAGTGATCAAAAAAAATTATTACCCTGCGCTGTAAAATTAAATGGAGAATATGGTGTGAAAAATGTTTATGCAGGTGTTCCCGTTGTCATTGGAAAAGATGGTGTAGAAAAAATTGAAGAGATTGATTTAGATGAAAAAGAAAAAAAAGAATTTATGCATTCAATAGATGCTGTAAAAGCTTTATGGGAAGCTGCATCTAAAATAGATCCTGATTTATCTAAGTAATAATGAATATTCACGAGCATCAAGCTAAACAAATATTAAAAAAATATGGAGCTGTAGTTCCCGAAGGAGTATTTGCGCTTAATGTTGATGAACTTATTCAAAAAGCAAAAGCACTCAAAACTGAGAAATATGTGCTTAAAGCACAAATCCATGCTGGAGGTAGAGGAAAAGCTGGTGGTGTAAAAATTTTAAACTCTATAGAGGAACTAGCGGTAGCAGCTAAAGAATTACTAGGAAAAACACTAGTTACTCATCAAACTGGCCCCGAAGGTAGAGAGGTAAAAAGATTATACGTAGAAGAATCATCAAATATAGATAAAGAATTTTACTTATCGTGCCTGGTTGATAGGTCAAGTTCTAAAATTGCATTTATATCAAGTGACCAAGGAGGGATGGACATTGAAGAAGTTGCAAGCAGTTCACCTGAAAAAATTATAACTACGAAAGTTGATATGAGTGATGAAATTTCTGAGTCAGATTGTGAAAAAATAATTAATATTTTTAATTTAAATGAAGACGCAAAAAAACAAGCAATAACATTAATTAAATCAATATATAAAATGTTTGTGAATACTGATGCAAACATGGTTGAAGTAAATCCATTAATTTTGACAAAAGAGGAAAAAATTGTTTGTTTAGATGCAAAAGTTAATTTCGACTCTAACGCTTTATTTAGGCATCCAGAAATTGTTGAATTAAGAGATTTAAATGAGGAAGATCCTACCGAGATAGAAGCTAGCAAGCATGATCTTGCATATATCAAGTTAGATGGAAGTATTGGCTGTATGGTAAATGGAGCAGGATTAGCGATGGCAACAATGGATATAATTAAATTGTATGGCAAAGAGCCAGCAAATTTTTTAGATGTAGGCGGTGGCGCATCCAAAGAAAAAGTATCTGCCGCTTTAAAGATAATTCTCTCAGATAAAAATGTTAAAGGTATTTTAATTAATATTTTTGGAGGAATAATGAGATGTGATGTACTTGCTCAAGGAGTAGTTGATGCAGCTAAAGAAATTAATATTAGTGTGCCTTTAGTTGTAAGATTAGCAGGTACAAATTTCAAGGAAGGAAAAGAAATTCTTGATAATTCTGGATTAAAATTAATTTCTGCAGAAAATTTAGATGATGCTGCTAAGAAAATTGTTGAGGCGATAAAATAAAATGTCGGTTTTGGTAAATAAAAATACTAAAGTAATTTGTCAGGGATTTACTGGCTCACACGGAACATTTCATTCAGAGCAGGCTATAAAATATGGAACCAATCTTGTTGGTGGAGTTACGCCAAAGAAAGGTGGACAAAAACATTTAGACAGACCAGTTTTTAATAGCGTTTTAGAGGCAAAAAATGAAGTAGGAGCAGATGCAACTATGATTTATGTACCTGCAAAATTTGCAGCAGCAGCAATCATTGAAGCTATTGATGCATCAGTTGAACTTATTGTTTGTATAACAGAGGGAATTCCAATTCAGGATATGCTTAAGGTCAGACAGAAATTAAGTGGATCTAGTAGCAGATTAATTGGACCTAATTGTCCAGGAATAATCACACCAGATGAATGTAAAATTGGGATTATGCCGGGAAGTATTCACAAAAGAGGAAGTGTTGGAATTGTATCAAGATCAGGAACATTGACATATGAAGCAGTAGCCCAAACAACTGAAAATGGACTTGGTCAATCAACTTGTATTGGTATTGGTGGTGATCCTATTAATGGAACAAATTTTATAGATTGTTTAGATTTATTTTTAAATGATCCTGAAACAGAATCTATTTTAATGATAGGTGAAATTGGAGGAACAGCCGAAGAAGAAGCGGCTGACTTTATAAAAAATCATAAGATTAAAAAACCAATAGTTGGATTTATAGCTGGAATTACTGCTCCTCCAGGAAGGAGAATGGGACATGCTGGTGCCATTATATCAGGTGGCAAGGGTGGAGCTGAGGATAAAATAAAAAAAATGGAAGAATGTGATATTACAGTTGCCAAATCACCATCAATTATTGGAAAAACTTTATTTGATAAACTGTCTAATTGAAAAAAAATATTAGAGGGATATATTAAATAAATAAGATGTCTTCATCAAAAAATCTTGATTTCGAAAAAACTTCGTTTTTAAACAAATCTAATAGTGCATTTATAGAAGAAATGTATTTAAAGTTTGTTAATAAAGATGCTGATCTTCCAGAAAGTTGGGCAAATTATTTTGAGGGAATTGGTGAAGAATTAAATGTTATAGCAAAAGAAATTAATGGTCCATCATGGGGACCTACTAAAAAAAAGATTGATATTGATGAATTACAAAAAAAAATAGAAGAACAAGATAAAAACGATTTTGATAATGTCAAATTAGACACTTCAGAAAAATTTAATTTTCAATTACTTGCTGACTCAAATAAAGATTCTATTAGTGCTGTAGCATTAATTAGAGCATACAGACTAAGAGGACATTTATTAGCGGATCTTGATCCTTTAGAAATGAGAGAGTCAGAATATCTAGACGAGCTTCATCCAGATTTTTATGGTTTTAAAAAAGAAAATTACGATAAGAAAATTTTTCTAAACGGGGTAATCAATCGTAAATATGCAAATATAAGAGAAATACTTAAGTTTATGAAGAAAACCTACTGTGGAAAAATAGGTTATGAGTTCATGCATATTTCAAACCCAAATGAAAGAAAGTGGTTTAGAGACAGGATAGAACAAGATAAAAATGCACTTCAATTTACAAAAAATGGTAAAGAGGCAATTTTAAATAAATTAGTACAGGCAGAAGGATTTGAAAAATTTTTAGCTACAAAGTATGTGGGAACAAAAAGATTTGGTTTAGATGGTGGCGAAAGTTTAATACCTGCTCTTGAACAAATAATAAAAATTGGTGGTCAAAATAATATAAAAGAAGTTAAAATAGGTATGTCTCATAGAGGTAGGCTTAACGTTTTGGCAAACGTTTTACAAAAATCTTACAAAAAAATTTTTAATGAGTTTGCTGGTGAGTTGAGTAATGATTCTGAAGATAGTGCTGGAGATGTAAAATATCATCTTGGAGCGTCGTCTGATAGAGAATTTGATGGAAATTCAGTACATGTCAGTTTAACAGATAATCCTTCTCATTTAGAAGCTGTTAACCCAGTTGTTTTAGGTCAAACAAGAGCCAAACAATTTTTTCATAAAGACCGAGAAAGAAATAAAGTTATACCTATTCTCATTCATGGGGATGCAGCCTTTGCTGGTCAAGGAGTTGTAGCAGAATGTTTCGCAATGTCTGGACTACCAGGACATAACACTGGAGGAACAATTCATATTATTGTTAATAACCAGATAGGATTTACTACTAGTCCAAGATTTGCGAGGTCTTCACCTTATCCATCTGATGTTGCAAAAATGGTAGAGGCTCCAATTCTTCATGTTAATGGTGATGATCCAGAAGCAGTTGTTTATGCAACTAGAATAGCAACAGAATTTCGATTAAAATTTAATAGAGACGTTGTAGTAGATTTAATTTGTTATAGAAGATTTGGACATAATGAGGGAGATGAGCCTTCATTTACTCAACCTTTAATGTATAAAAAAATTAGATCTCATCCCAGTGTTTACAAAATTTATGGAAATAAACTTGTAAATGAAAACTCTATAACGCAAGAATTATTAAATCAAAATGTTAAATCATTTAAAGATTTACTTGATGAACAATATAAGAGTGCAAAAGATTATAAACCTAAAATAGAATGGTTTGAGGGAACATGGTCACGATATAAACCTGAAAGAGGTAAAGATAAAAGGGGTATAACAGGTTTTGATGAAAATAAATTAAAAATAATTTCAGATAAAATAAATGGTATTCCTGAGGAAAAAAATATTCATAAGACTATCTCTAAAATATTCAATGCCAGAAAAGAAAGTATCGAAAAAGGTACTGGAATCGATTGGTCTTCAGCAGAAGCTCTTGCTTTTGGATCTTTGCTTGAAGAAGGATATCCAGTTAGGCTTGTAGGACAAGACTCTGGAAGAGGAACATTCAGTCAACGACATTCTGTGTTGAGAAATCAAATAGATAATTCTAGGTACATTCCTCTAAATAATATTTCTAAAAATCAAAAACATTTTGAAGTAGTAGATAGTTTTTTATCTGAACTCGCGGTTTTAGGTTTTGAATACGGCTACAGTCTTGTAGAACCAAACACTCTTACTCTTTGGGAGGCTCAATTTGGTGATTTTGCAAATGGAGCTCAAGTAGTAATTGATCAATTTATTGCATCTGGAGAGAGAAAGTGGAATAGAGCATCTGGTATAGTGATGTTGTTGCCTCATGGATATGAAGGGCAAGGACCAGAACATTCATCAGCAAGGTTAGAAAGATTTTTACAACTATGCTCAAACGATAATATGCAAGTAATGAACTGCACAACTCCAGCAAATTATTTTCACGCTTTAAGAAGACAAATGCATAGGAGTTTCAGAAAGCCACTAATCATAATGACACCAAAATCATTATTAAGAAACAAATACTGTGTTTCAAATTTAGAAGATTTTAACAAAAAAAATACTTTCCATAGAGTACTGTGGGATCATGCTATCGATCCTAAGTCTAAAGGATTTATTGAACTCAAAGAAAGTTCAAAGATTAAAAAAGTAATCCTTTGTTCTGGAAAAGTATATTTTGATTTATTAGGTGCTAGAGAAAAGTTTAAAAGAGATGATGTTGTGATGTATAGAATTGAACAATTGTATCCATTTCCAGCAAAAGCTTTGATTAAGGAGTTAAAACCATATGCTAAAAATGCTCAATTCTTCTGGTGTCAAGAAGAACCAAAAAATATGGGTGCTTGGTTTTCAGTTAGAGATTATATCCAATGGACATTAGACACTTTAAAGGCTAATAATAACAAAATTTCTTATATAGGAAGAAGCCCAGACGCAACTCCTGCAACAGGATATGCCAAAAGGCATAATTCTCAACAACAAGAAATAATAAACAAGGTGTTTAATTAATTATAATGAGTGAAAAAATTGTAGTCCCAGTTCTTGGTGAAAGTATAACTGAAGCCACTGTTGCTAAATGGTTAAAAAAAAAGGGTGATGATGTTAAAGCAGACGAGCCAATTGTAGAACTTGAGACAGATAAAGTAAATTTAGAGGTGCCATCGCCAATTTCTGGTGTATTAACTGAAATAAATTCACAAGATGGGTCGATTGTCGAAGTAGGAGCATTGTTAGGTTCTGTATCAGCAGATGGTGGAGCGGTCAAATCTGTGCCAAAAACTCAAAAAGAAATCAAGCAAGAGGAAATAGTTCCTGCAGAGAGCAATGTAATAAAATTAGATGCAAATAAAAAAGAACCAAAAGTATTTGAAGAAAAAGAGATAGAAAAACCCAAAGATAAACCTTTGGTTTTAACTGAGGAAGTTAAATTAGATCTTGGTCCAAAAAGAGATGTTAATCCAACCTTGTCTCCAGCAGTGAGAAAAATAGTAACTGAAAATAATATTGATATTAATTCAATTCAAGGTTCAGGAAAAGATGGGAGAGTTTTAAAGGGAGATTTAATAAGTTTGATGGGTGCAAATCCAAAACCATCTGAAAGAAAAATTCAATATGGTGAAGAAGAACGAATTAAGATGACTAGGTTGAGACAAACTATTGCAAAAAGATTAAAGCAAGCTCAAGAGAATGCCGCTCTTTTAACAACATTTAACGAGGTTGATATGAGCAGTGTAATGGAAATGAGGAAAGAAAATCAAGAGGATTTCCAATCTCGTTATGGGATAAAATTAGGATTTATGTCTTTCTTTGTAAAAGCATGTGTAGTTGCTTTAAAAAATTTCCCTGCTGTGAATGCTGAAATAGATGGTGATGAGATTATCTACAAAAACTATTACAATATTAGTTTTGCTGTTGGAACAGATAAAGGCTTGGTTGTTCCAGTTTTAAGAAATGCAGATGAATTATCTTTTGCTGATATAGAAAAAAATATTAAAGAAATTTCAGAAAAAGCTCGAGATGGAAAGTTAACAATTGAAGATCTTCAAGGAGGAACATTTACAATAAGTAATGGAGGTGTGTATGGGTCTATGCTTTCAACCCCAATACTAAATTTACCTCAATCTGGTGTGTTGGGCATGCATAATATAGTAGAAAGACCAGTTGTTGTTGATGGTGAAATCAAAATAAGACCAATTATGTATTTAGCATTATCATATGATCATAGAATTATTGATGGAAAAGAGTCTGTATCTTTCCTTAAAATGATTAAAGAAAACTTAGAAGACCCTAGGAGGTTGTTTTTAGATATTTAAATGTCAGAAAAATTTCAAGCTGTAGTTATTGGAGGTGGACCGGGTGGTTATGTATGCGCAATCAGACTTGCTCAATTAGGATTAAAAACTGCATGTATAGAGTCTAGAGGGTCTTTGGGAGGCACTTGTTTAAATGTTGGTTGTATCCCATCAAAAAGCTTACTTAATCTGTCTGAAGAATTTCACAAAGTAAAAAGTTTAGCAAACAAAGGTATTGAAGTTGGTGAAGTAAAATTAAATTTAGACAAAATGATGAAAAGCAAAGATAAAGCTGTAACTGTTCTTACAAAAGGTGTTGAATTCCTTTTGAAAAAAAACAAAGTTACTTACTTTAAAGGACACGGAAGTTTTAAATCTAAAAATGAAATTTTAATAAAGGATGATAAAAATAAAGAAACTATCATCCAAACAGAAAAAACAGTTATTGCAACAGGTTCAGTTCCAGTTTCATTACCAGGAATAGAAATAGATGAGAAAACAATTGTCTCATCAACAGGTGCTTTAAAGTTAGAAAAGGTACCTAAGAAAATGGTTGTAGTAGGAGGAGGCTATATAGGATTGGAGATGGGATCTGTATGGTCAAGACTTGGAGCAGAGGTACAAGTTGTTGAATTTTTAGATCATATTACACCTGGAATGGATAAAGAAATCTCTTCAGAATTTATGAAAATTTTAAAAAAACAGGGAATGAAATTTAATATGCAAAATAAAGTTGAAACAATTAAAAAAAGTGCAGCAGGTGCAGTGGTGTCCACAGTAGATAAAGATGGTAAAAAAAATAATTTTGAGTGTGATGTTGTTTTGATTTCTGTTGGCAGAAAACCTAATACAGATGGTTTAAATTTAGAGTCTGTAGGAGTAGATCTTGATGAAAGAAATAGAATTAAAACTGATAAAATTTTTAAGACTAACGTTGAAAATATTTATGCAATAGGCGATGTAATTGTTGGTCCAATGCTTGCACATAAAGCAGAGGACGAAGGTATAGCAGTTGCAGAAAACATAGTTGGTCAATCTGGACATGTAAATTACGAAACAATCCCAGGAGTAGTTTATACAACACCAGAAGTAGCATCAATCGGTAAAACAGAGGAACAATTAAAAGAATTAAATAAAAAATATAAAGTAGGGAAATTTTCGTTTATGGCTAATTCAAGAGCCAAGGCCATAGACGATGCAGAAGGTTTTGTTAAAATTTTAGCTGATGAGCAAACAGATAAAGTATTAGGTGCACATATAATTGGACCTCATGCAGGAGAATTAATAGCAGAGATCGGTGTTGCAATGGAATTTGGTGCAAGTGCAGAAGATATCGCCCGAACTTGTCATGCTCATCCAACGTTTTCTGAAGCAGTTAAAGAAGCTGCTTTATCAGTGGATAAAAGAGCAATACACTCTTAATTTTTTTTCATATTATAAAAATATGAAATTTCCGATTCTTGTACCAAATATTTTTAATCATCCATTTACTTATGAAAGTAGTTTAAATCTTAAAGTTGGTGATTATGTAAGGGTACCTTTTGGAAAATCAAAAATTACAGGTGTTGTTTGGGACGAATTTGAAAAAAATAATAATAAAAATTTTAAGACTAAAAAGGTAATAAAGAAATTAGACGTTACTCCATTAAAAAAAAATACAATTAATTTTTTAAATTGGTTTGCAGAATATAATCTTATACCAAAGGGTATGGCATTAAAGTTGGTGCTTTTAAGCAGCGAGGCAATAGAGAATAAAGAAACTCAACTTTATCAAATGTTTGATAGCAAAATTAAACAAAACTTAATCAAGCTATCTACTGATCAAAATAAATCTCTAAATAAAATGAATATTTCAAATAAAAAATTTAGAGTTCATGTTTTGCAAGGCACAACTGGATCAGGAAAAACTTTAGTTTATTTTGAAGCGTTAAAACCACTGATAGAGAAGGGTTTTCAAGGATTAATTTTATTGCCAGAAATAGGTCTAACTAGTCAGTTTGAACAAAAATTTTTAGAACATTTTGGTTTTAAACCTGCAGTTTGGCATTCAGGTATTTCAAAAAAAAAGAAAGAATTAATTTGGAGCGGAGTTTCTAATGGTAAAATAAAAATAATTATTGGTGCAAGATCCTCACTATTTTTACCATTTAAAAAATTAGGAATGATAATTGTTGATGAGGAACATGATCAATCATTTAAACAAGATGAAGGCATAACTTACAATGCTCGTGATATGGCAATTTCTAGAGCATCTTTTGAAAATATTCCAATCAATTTGATTACTGCTGTTCCTTCTATTGAAACTTTTGAAAATATTAAAAAAGGTAAATATGAGGTTTCTAGATTAAATGAAAGATATCAAAACGCAGCATTACCTAATTATGAAATTATTAATTTAAATAAAACCAAACTTGAAAAACAATCATGGCTATCAAATAAAATTATCGAAAAAGTAAATTTACATTTAGAAAAAAAAGATCAAGTTTTATTTTTTTTAAATAGAAGAGGTTTTTCTCCAAATGCTTTATGCAATAAGTGTTTTACAAGTTTTACATGCCCAAATTGTAGTATAAACCTAGTATATCATAAAAATAAAAATAATTTATTGTGTCATTATTGTGGGTATAAATCTGATCTTAAAAGGAATTGTACAAAAGAAGGTAATTGTGAATTTATTTTTAGTGGCCCTGGTGTTGAGAGAATTTCAGAAGAGGTAAAAAGAAAATTTCCTGGAAAAAAAATAGAGATTTTTTCAAGTGACACAATGAATAAAAAAGATTCTAAAGAAAAAATAGATAAAATTATTAATAATGAAACCCATATTTTAGTTGGTACTCAATTAATTTCAAAAGGTTTTCATTTTCCAAGCTTAAATTGCATTGTAGTTGTTGATATTGACCTTTCATCTCAAGGGCATGATTTAAGAGGTGCAGAAAAAAATTTGCAGCTTTATCATCAACTTTCAGGACGTGCAGGAAGAACTGGAAAACCAGCAACCGTATATTTTCAAACCTATGAAAATAATACCAAGATGATTTCAGAAATTACAAGTAAAAATCCAGATATTTTTTTAGAAAGAGAACTGGACATAAGGAAAAAAAATAAACTACCACCATTTCAAAGATTTATTTCTTTAATCTTAACTGGAGAAAATGAAATTAAATTAGAAAAAGAAGCTATTAATTTTAAAAATTTTATTGAAAATAAAATTCAAGGAAAAATATTAGGGCCAGTGAATGCTCCATTATTTAGATTAAAGAGAAAATTTAGAATTAGATTTTTAATTAGAGGCTTAAAATCTATGAAACTACAAAGCTCTCTTGCAAAAATTATTCCAAAATATAAATTTTCTTCCGGAATAAAACTTTCAGTTGATGTTGACCCAATTAACTTCAATTAATCACAAAAAAGAGACCTTTTTTACGAATCCGCTACTTGAAGACATAAGGGTCATATGCTATTTAGGGCGTGATTTTTAAATAATCTTCAACATTATAGAGGAACCAAGTTGAGTAAAGACACCGGATTTTCAATAACTTCAGCTGAAAGGTATTCTCTTGCGCTTTTTGAACTTTCAGAGGAAAGCAATCTTTTAAGTCAGATCGAAGACCAGTCTTCATCTATTCTTAATTTAATTAAGCAAAGCGAAGATTTTTCTAACTTGATTAAAGATCCAACTACAAGCCAAGAAGATTTACTAACAGTAATCAATACAATCTCTGAAAATAATAAATTTGAGTCTTTATTTAAAAATTTTTTAAGTTTCTTAATTCAAAAAAGACGTTTCTTTTTTATTGAGCGTATCCTTAAAAGTTTTATTGAAATTTGTTCAAGAAAAAGAGGAGAACTTAAGGCAGAATTAAAATCAGCAAAAGAATTATCTAATGAAGAAATTTCAAAAATAACAGAGGAGTTAACAAAAAATTTTAGCTCAAAAATAAAATTAAACTACAAACATGACGAAAGTTTAATAGGAGGTTTGGTAGTACAAGTTGGAAGTACTATGGTTGATACCTCGATTAAAAATAAATTACAACAAATCGAAAATAGAATGATAGAGGCATAAATGGAAATAAATCCTTCAGAAGTTACAAAAATATTAAAAGAACAAATTAAAAATTTTGGTGATAAAGCAGAAGTCACAGAAGTTGGTCAAGTTTTATCAGTTGGAGACGGTATTGCTAGGATCTATGGTTTAGATAATGTTCAAGCTGGTGAAATGGTAGAGTTTTCAGATGGTTCAAAAGGTATGGCTCTTAACTTAGAAAGTGAAAACGTTGGTGTTGTAATTTTTGGAGATGACAGAAATGTTAAAGAAGGTGACGTAGTAAAAAGAACGGGTAATATTGTAGATACCCCAGTTGGAAAAGAATTATTAGGAAGAGTAGTAGATGGTTTAGGAAATCCTATTGATGGAAAAGGACCATTAGATAAAGGAATTAAAAAAAGTAGGGTTGAAGTTAAAGCACCTGGTATTATTCCACGACAATCAGTTAGTGAACCAATGCAAACTGGTCTTAAATCAATTGATAGTCTAGTACCAATCGGAAGAGGTCAAAGGGAATTAATTATTGGTGATAGACAAACTGGTAAAACAGCAGTTGCAGTAGATGCAATTATTAATCAAAAAAAAATCAATGAAACTGGTGATGAAAAACAAAAACTGTATTGTATATACGTTGCAGTTGGACAAAAAAGATCAACAGTAAGACAAATTCAAAAAACATTAGAAGAAGCTGGAGCTATGGAGTACACAACAATCGTTGCTGCTACTGCATCTGACTCTGCTCCTTTACAATTCTTAGCACCATATACAGGTTGTGCTATGGGTGAGTATTTTAGAGATAATGGAATGCATGCGTTAATAATTTATGATGATTTGTCTAAACAAGCAGTTGCTTATAGACAAATGTCATTGCTATTAAGAAGACCTCCAGGACGTGAGGCTTATCCTGGAGATGTATTTTATCTTCATAGTAGATTACTTGAAAGAGCAGCAAAATTAAGTGACGAACATGGTGGTGGATCACTTACTGCACTGCCAATCATTGAAACACAAGGTGGAGACGTGTCTGCATTCATTCCTACTAACGTTATTTCAATTACAGACGGACAAATTTTTCTTGAAACAGAATTATTTAACCAAGGTATAAGACCTGCAATTAACGTTGGTTTATCAGTATCTAGGGTTGGTTCATCAGCTCAAACAAAAGCGATGAAAAAAGTTTCTGGTTCAATGAAACTAGAGCTAGCTCAATACAGAGAAATGGCAGCTTTTGCTCAATTTGGATCTGATTTAGATGCATCTACTCAGCAACTTTTGAATAGAGGCTCTAAACTAACTGAACTTTTAAAACAAAAACAATATTCACCTATGACTGTTGCAGAACAAGTTATTTCAGTATTTTGTGGAGTAAAAGGTTATCTGGACGATATTAATCTAAAAGATGTTGCTGAATTTGAGAGCAAGATTATTGAAAAATGTAAATCAGATAAGCCTGAAATTATCGAGTCAATTTTAACTTCAGGAAAACTTGAGGAAGATAAAGAAAAATTACTTGTTGAGGTAATTACTCAATTAAAAGGAAATTTTAAATCTTAATAATTTATGGCAAGTTTAGACGACTTAAAAAAAAGAATAGCTAGTGTAAAGTCTACACAGAAAATTACTAAAGCTATGAAAATGGTTGCAGCAGCTAAATTAAGAAGAGCTCAAGAAAGTGCTGAGAAGGGAAGACCTTATTCTGAAAAAATGAATAATGTTATTTTAAATTTATCAAATGGTATATCTGATAAAGAAAATGCACCAAAGTTATTATCAGGTACTGGTCAGGAAAAAACTCATCTTTGTGTGGTGATGACTTCTGATAGAGGTTTATGTGGCGGATTTAATTCTAATATTATTAAAAAAGCTAAAAGTTATTTTGCAAAAATTTTAGATGAAGGTAAGGAACTTAAAATTATTACAGTAGGCTCAAAGGGGAATGATCAACTAAAAAGAGTTTATGGTGACAAAATAATTGAAAATATTTCTTTCAAAGAGTCTAAAAATGCAAATTATTTTGATGCTAACAAAGTTGGGCAAATGGTAATTGAAAAATTCGAAGCAGGTGAATTCGACGTTTGTACAATTTTTTATAACCAATTTAAAAATGTAATTACTCAAATTCCTCAAGCACAGCAAATTATCCCATTAAATAATGATGGACAAGAAAGTAGCTCAGAAGAAAGTTACGAATTTGAACCAGATGAAGATGAAATTTTAAGCAATTTATTGCCAAAGAATATTTCTACGCAAATATTTAAAGCAATGTTAGAGAATTCAGCTAGCGAGCAAGGGTCTAGAATGAGTGCAATGGATAATGCAACCCGAAACGCAGGTGAAATGGTTGACAAACTTACTATCGAATATAATAGAAGTCGTCAGGCAGCAATTACAAAAGAACTAATAGAAATCATATCAGGAGCAGAAAGTTTATAATTATGAGCAAAGGAATAATCACACAAGTTATTGGAGCGGTAGTAGACGTAAAATTTGATGGTGAACTACCAGAAATTTTAACAGCATTGGAATGTAAAAATGGTGATAACAGACTAGTTTTAGAGGTAGCGCAACACTTAGGTGAAACTACTGTTAGAACAATTGCTATGGATGCTACTGAAGGACTAAAAAGAGGTGATGAAGTTACCAACACAAATGCTCCTATTCAAGTTCCGGTTGGGCCTGAAACTCTTGGAAGAATTATTAATGTAATTGGTGAACCAATTGATGAAAGAGGTGAAGTTAAAACTAAAGAAAGTTGGCCAATTCATAGAGCTGCACCTGAATTTAATGACCAATCAACAGAAACTGAAATACTTGTAACAGGCATTAAAGTTATTGATTTGCTTGCACCTTATGCAAAAGGTGGAAAGATTGGATTATTTGGTGGAGCAGGTGTAGGAAAAACAGTTTTAATTATGGAATTAATTAATAACGTTGCAAAAGCTCATGGTGGTTTTTCAGTTTTCGCAGGAGTTGGAGAGAGAACTAGAGAAGGAAATGATCTTTATCATGAAATGATAGAATCTGGAGTAATTAAAAAAGAAGGAGCCGGTTCAAAAGCTGCTCTAGTTTATGGACAGATGAATGAACCTCCTGGAGCAAGAGCAAGAGTTGCACTTACAGGATTAACTGTAGCTGAATATTTCAGAGATCAAGAAGGTCAAGACGTACTTTTCTTCGTAGATAATATTTTTAGATTTACTCAGGCAGGATCAGAGGTTTCAGCTTTGTTAGGAAGAATTCCATCTGCTGTTGGCTATCAACCGACATTAGCTACTGACATGGGTAACTTACAAGAAAGAATTACGACCACAAACAAAGGGTCAATTACATCTGTACAAGCAATTTATGTGCCTGCTGATGATCTAACTGATCCCGCTCCAGCAACATCATTTGCTCACTTAGATGCAACGACTGTACTTTCAAGACAAATTGCAGAAATTGGTATTTATCCTGCAGTAGATCCGCTTGATTCCACATCAAGAATTTTGGATCCAAGAATTGTTGGAGATGAGCATTATAGAGTAGCAAGAGATGTACAAAGAATACTACAATCATATAAATCACTACAAGATATTATAGCTATTCTTGGTATGGACGAGTTATCTGAGGAAGATAAACTAGTTGTAGCAAGAGCAAGAAAAATCCAGAGATTTTTATCTCAACCATTTTTTGTTGCAGAAGTATTTACTGGTTCCCCAGGAAAACTTGTTGATCTTGACTCAACTATCAAAGGTTTTGATGCAATCTGTAAAGGTGAGTATGATCACTTACCTGAAGCTGCTTTTTATATGGTTGGAACAATTGAAGAAGCTATAGAAAAAGCTAAGAAAATGGAACAAGAAGCTGCTGCTTAATGAGCGAAGAGTTTAAAGTTGAAATAGTAAATCCTGAAAAATCTTTTTTAGTAAAAGATGATGTTTCAGAAGTTGTGGTCCCTGCTTTTGAAGGAGAGATGGGAATATTGAAGGATCATATTTCTATTATTTCCTTTTTGAAACCTGGGATAATTAAGATTTTATCAAAATCAGGTGATGAAAATTACTATGTTGAAGATGGAATTGTTGAGTTCAAAAATAACAATTTATCTATTTTAACAAGCACAATTTTTAATCTTGCTGATATGGATAAATCAAAGCAACAAGATTTACTTAAACAGGCAGAAGAAGAGGCTAATAAAACCGATATTAACGATCAATCTAAATATTTAGCAGATCAAAAAGTTGAAGTTTTAAAAACTCTAAATTAATTTTTTTACTTTTTCTTTAAGTTCTTTGTAAACATGATGTTTAAAATCAACCACAACATCAGTAATTAAATCTAAGTCAATCCACTTCCAATCTAAAAATTCTGGATTAGATGTATTAATATTTATTTCATTATCATTTCCAATAAATCGCATTAAAAACCATTTTTGCTTCTGACCTTTGTACTTACCTTTCCAAATAATACCTAGTAATCTATCTGGTAAATCATAAGTTAATGTACCATCTAATTCTTTTATAAGTTCTACGCTTTTGATACTAGTTTCTTCCTCTAGTTCTCTAAATGCAGCTTTTAAATTATCTTCTCCCTCATCAATACCACCCTGAGGCATTTGCCAGAAGTTTTTAGGATTATCTATTCTTTTTGCCACGAATACTTTATTTTGGTTATTCAATAACACTATTCCGACTCCACTTCTCAGTGGTAAATCTTTAAATTTTTTTTTCATATTATCCGTTGAGTAATCTAATAGCGTAATTCAGTTGATTATCAGTATCAGTTTTAATTCTAAAATCATCACCTTCCTCATTAACTTCGATATCAGGTCTAACACCTACTTCAGAAATAGATTTTCCTGAAGGTAGATAGTATTTTGATACAGTAAGACGTATCGCACCACGATTTCTAAGAGGAATTATTGATTGAACTGAGCCTTTTCCAAAGCTATTTTCACCAACAATAATAGCTCTCTTATGATCCTTTAAAGCTCCAGCTACTATTTCTGATGCTGACGCTGATCCATAATTAATTAAAACTAATAAAGTCTTTCCATCTGTAATATCACCTTTTCGCGCAAACCACTTTCTATTTTCAGATTTTTTTCTGCTCTTTGTTGAAACTATTTCTCCATTTTCTAGAAAAAAATCAGAGATTTTAATAGCTTGAGATAAAAGTCCGCCAGGATTGTTTCTTAGATCTAGAATAAATGAATTTAACTTTTTATTTTTTTTTAACTCATTTATTTGTTTTTTAATTTGATCACTACTATTGTCATTAAATGATGTGAGTCTTATGTAACCAATATTTTCATCTATAATTTCAGATTTAACTGATTGCACCTGAATAACTTCTCTTACGATATTAAATGTTAATGCTTTTTTAACACCCCTTCTTCTTACAATAAGCTCAATGGAAGTTCCTACTGGACCTCTCATAATATCAACAGCTTCACTTAATGACTTTCCTTGAACTTGAATATTGTCAATTTTTACAATGTAGTCTCCAGCTTTTAATCCAGCTCTAGATGCTGGAGTACCATCTATAGGAGAAATAACCTTCACCACACCAGCTTCCATACTTACTTCTATTCCAAGTCCCCCAAACTCTCCTTTAGTATCAGTTTGCATTTCCTCAAAAATTTTAGGAGACATGTATGCTGAATATGGATCGAGTGATTGTAAAAGACCATTGATAGCAGAGTCCATACTTTCAGATTGATCGATCTCATCAACATATTCTTTATTTATTTTTTCTAGAACTTCACCGAAAAGATCAATTTTTTTATAAATATCAATTTCAGCTGAAATAACTGTTTTATTTAAACAAAAAAAAGAAAAAAAATTAGTGATAAAAATTTAATTTTTCTCATATCATCACTTTTTCTTTTGGAATTAGTTCTGACCAAATTTTCTCTAATTCGTAAAATTTTCTTTTCTCTGGGTGAAAAATATGAACAATTAAATCAATCCCATCAACAAGCTTCCATTCTCCACTTTCTTTGCCTTCAATTTTAGAGTCTTTTACACCATTATTTTTAAGTTTTTCTAAAACTTGTTCCGATAAAGACTGGATATGTCTAGATGAAGTTCCGCTTGCTATGATCATGTAATCAGCCATAGAACTTTTGTCTTTAAGATCAATAGTTACAATGTCCTGAGCTTTATTGAGATCTAGTGTGTTGATTACAATTTCTTTTAAGTCTGAAATTTTGTCCATTAATTAATTTTAGATTATCAAATTTTTCTTAATTGAGAAGATGAAATGTTGACTTTATTAAACTCAATAAACTCTAGATTGTCTTTACTAAGTTGCTTAAATGTCTTTGATTTTAAAGAATTTTTTTTATACCCATGTCTGTCAAAAACTAGAATGTTACATTTTTTTGAAATTAATTTAGATTTATGCCATTTATGAAAGTTAATAAGGTTGTCGGCACCCATTAAAAAATAAATTTCAATATTTTTACCTTTTTTTAAATGATTGATTAAATTTATAGTTTTATTTGATTTAATAATTTTTTCGTAAAATTTAACTTTAATAAATGAATTTGTACCAATTATTTTTTTACAATATTTAATTCTGACATTAACAGATGTTTTGCTCTCAATTTTAAACGGATTTTTTTTTGTAATTGCCCAAATAACTTTTTTTAGTTTAAATCTTTTTTTTGCTTCCTTCGAAATTGCTAAATGTCCTTTATGAGCAGGATCAAACGATCCACCCAATACACCAATTTTTATTTTTGTGTTATTCAATTTAATTTCTTATTTTACCATTACTAGTGATTTCATATTTATATGAAATCAATTGATTTAAACCTACAGGACCTCTCGGTGGTAGTGTATTAGTAGAAATTCCAACTTCTCCACCAAATCCAAATTCACCGCCATCAGCAAATTGAGTTGAGGTGTTATGCATTGCAATTGAGCTTTTAACATTTTTTAAGAAATATTTTGCTGTTTTTTTATTTTTTGTAATGATGGAGTCAGTGTGCATAGTTCCGTATTTATTAATATGCTTTATTGCCTCCTCAGAATTTTTAACAACTTTAACAGATACAATTGATGCTAAATATTCGGTTGACCAATCTTTTTCTTTTGCAGGATATATTTGACCTTTGTAATAACTTTTCAAAATTTTATCGCCAATTATTTTACAACCACTATTTTCAAGTGTCTGCAAAATTGGATTGCAGAATTTTTTGACCATATTTTTATGAATAAGAATTGTTTCAGTTGCACCACAAATACTTGTATTTCTTAATTTAGCGTTATAGACAACTTTTTTAGCCATTTTTAATTCAGCATCTTTATCTATATAAGTATGACAAAGCCCCTCTAGGTGTCCAATTATAGGCACTTTGGATAACTCTAAAACTTTTTTAACTAAATTTTTTCCACCACGAGGTATGATTACATCGATATATTTTTTCATTTTAGAAAGCATAATATCCACAAGTTTTCTTTGTTTTGAGTCAATAAATTGAATAAAGTTTTCATCAACTTTATTTTTTTTAAGTGCTTTTCTAAATAATTTAGCTAGAGCTCTGTTTGAGTTTATAGCCTCAGAGCCTCCTTTCAAAATAACTACATTTCCAGATTTAAAACAAAGACTAGCAACATCTGAAGTTACATTTGGTCTACTTTCATAAATAACACCAATAACTCCAATTGGTATTGATACTCTTTTTATATTCAAACCATTTGGTCTTTTCCATTTGTCTAAAGTGTTGTCTATAGGGTCTCTTAATTTAGCTATTTTTAAAATAGAATTTACAATTCCATTTAATTTATTTTCATTTAAATGAAGTCTTTTGATTAAGTTCTCTTTTAAACCTTTTTTTCTTGCGTAATTAATATCTTTTGAATTCTGATTAATAATAAATTTTTTTTCATTCTTAATTAATTTCGCGTAATCATTTAAGACTTTATTTTTTACTTCAGTTGTAACTTTATACTCACTAGCTTTTCGAGCTTTTATTCCAATTAAATTCATATATTTAATCATTTAAATTTCTACCATATCATCTTTATGAATAACTTCTGATTTTGCAACATAACCTAATAATTTTTCAATTTCATTAGAGTGATGCCCCATAATTTTAGTCACCTCATCAGAAGTAAAGGAACTTAAACCTCTAGCACATTCATTATTTTTTTTATCTAATACTTTAATATGATCACCTTTATTAAATCTTCCTGAAACTTTTTTAATTCCTGCTGCTAACAAACTTTTTCCAGATTTTAATGCTTGTTTAGCACCATCATCAATTATTAAAGCTCCTTTAGGTGCTACAGAACTTATTATCCATTTTTTTCTAGCATCTAACTTTGAAATTTTTGAACTAAACCAGGTGCAGTTATTTTTTTTAATTATTTTTGAAATAGGATTTGAATAAAGTCCATTTGCAATAACCATACTAGTACCAGCAAGCTGACATATTTTTGCTGCTTCAATTTTTGTATGCATACCACCACTTCCATATTCATTTACACCTTTGATATAAATTTTTTTTAGATCTTTTTTTAGATCATCAATTTTCTTTATTAGTTTAGCATCCTTAAAAATTTTAGGGTTTTTTGTATACAAACCATCAACATCAGATAATAAAATTAAGGTATCTGCGTTTGTAATTTGCGCAACCCTAGATGCCAATCTGTCATTATCTCCATATTTTATTTCACTCGTTGCAATAGTATCATTTTCATTGACCACAGGAATAAAACCAAGTTCAAAAAGATTATCAAAAGTTCGTTTTGCATTAAGAGATCTTCTTCTTTCCTCAGTATCTTCTAATGTAAGTAGAATCTGAGAAATATTTAACTTATATTTTGCAAAAGTTTGTGAAAATAAATTCATTAGCTCTATTTGACCAATAGAAGCAATAGCTTGACTCTTATCCAATTTAATATTCTTTTTGTTATAATTCATTTTCTTGCAGCCCAAAGCTATAGCTCCAGAGCTAACAATGATTACTTTTTGATTTTTATCTCTTAATTTTTTGATATCTTTTGCAAAACTAGATAACCATTGTCTCCTAATTTTTTTATTTTGATCAACTAGAAGAGATGATCCAATTTTGACAACAATTATTTTGGAAGTTTTAAGATACATAAGACAATAGTTTTGCTTTAATTTTTGATACAGATTTTTTTTCCAGAGTTGTCATTGTCATAATCTCACAATTTTTACCCTTTGAAAAATGATCTATAACTTCATTTGCAGTTTCTTCATCAATCAAATCGATTTTATTAAGCACAATTAGTTCTTTTTTTTCTAATAACTTTGCACTATAGCTTTTTAATTCATTTTTCACCTGATTATAAGACTCATTCAGATCTAAGTTAGTAACATCAATTAAGTGCAGTAAAGACTTACATCTCTCTATATGTTTTAAAAATTGTATCCCTAACCCTATACCTTCGTGGGCTCCTTCAACTAGTCCTGGAATATCTGCAATAGTAATTTCTTTATCATCGTAAGAAGCTACGCCAAGGTTTGGATTAACAGTTGTAAATTTATAATTTGCAATTTTAGGATTTGCGTTTGTTAATGCTGCTAACAAACTAGATTTTCCTGCATTTGGCAATCCTATAATACCAATATCTGCAATTGTTTTTAATTGAAGCCATATTGTAAATTCTTCTCCGATGGTCCCTTTAGTAAATTTTCTTGGAGCTCTATTTGTAGAACTTTTAAATCTTGTGTTTCCCAAACCTCCTTTTCCACCAGCGGCTGCAACATATTCTTCACCTTTTTTATTAAAATCAAAAAGAAGAGTTTTGTTATCTTCTTCAAATACCTGTGTACCTAGAGGAACTTTTAAAATTAAATCTTCACCACCTTTTCCTGTTCGGTTTTGACCAGAACCATTTTCTCCACGTTCGGCTTTATGGTGTTGTTGATATCGATAATCAATAAGGGTATTTAAATTTTCCTCTGACTTTAAAATAATTGATCCACCTTTTCCACCGTCCCCACCATCTGGTCCACCAAACTCAACATATTTCTCTCTTCTAAAACTAGGAGATCCGTCTCCACCGTTTCCAGCTTTAATATAAATTTTAACTTGATCGAGAAATTTCATAATACAACATCTATTTTAATTGGTTGTACTATTAATTGGGCTTTACAGAAACGAAAGTTCTATCTGATTTAGATTTTTTGAAGACAACTTTTCCTTTAACAACTGAAAATATTGAATGATCTTTACCCATACCAACATTTTCACCCGGAAAAATCTTAGTTCCTCTTTGTCTAACAATTATGTTTCCAGGAATTACTGTTTCACCACCATACTTTTTTACACCAAGTCTTCTACCGGCACTATCTCGTCCGTTTCGTGATGATCCACCTGCTTTTTTTGTTGCCATAATTTACCTAATAACTATTTGCTTACTGCTTCCTTAACTTCATCTTTTTTTGAAGTTTTAGAAATTTTTTCAGCTTCTGATAAAATTTTACCATCTTTTGAAAAAATTTTGTTAATTCTTATCATAGTATATTCTTGTCTATGCCCATTTTTTCTTCTTGAATTTTGTCTTCTTCTTTTTTTAAAAATTAAAATAGTTCTATTTTTGCTATTTTTAATTAAATCAGCCTCTACTTTTGCGCCCTCAACATTTGGAGTTCCAATTTCAATTGATTTATCATCACCGTATGCCAAAATTTCATTAAACTCTATTTTAGTCTCAGGTTTAGAGTCTGGTAGTTTTTCAATCTTTAGAATTTCTCCAGATTTTACTTTATACTGTTTTCCACCTGTTTTAATTACTGCGTATGACATATTATGATTTAATTTAAAGTTACCGCAATATAGTTGTAGTCAGCCTTTAGTCAAGCCGAATTAATTAGAAATTATCCTTAAAATCTCTTAATTTTGAAAAGGTTTTAACATCTTTTGCTCTTAAAAATATATTACACTCCAATTCCTCTTTTAAAGTTGAAGGTATGGTTGGAATTCCATTTTCTCTTAAATTTTCTATTTTTTCTATTTTTTTTTGTAAATCTTTGTTTTCGGAATCATATTTTTTACAAAATTTTGCATTGTTAAGAGTGTATTCATGACCACAATAAATTTTTGTATCTTTTGGTAATGATTTAATTTTGTTTAAAGACTCAAACATTTCCTCATAAGAGCCCTCAAATATTTTTCCACAACCAAGTGAGAAAAGTGTGTCTCCTGTAAAAACTAATTTTTCTTTAAAAAAATTAAAACAAATATGGCCTGAAGTATGTCCAGGTATATGCATAATTTTAGCTTCAAAGTTTTCAGCTTTCCATATTTGATTGTCTTCTAACAATGTGTCTATTCCGGGTATTCTTTTTGAGTCTCCTTTAAAACCTACAACAACTGATCCATATTTTTTTTTTAATTCTTGATTTCCTCCGATATGATCATGATGATGATGAGTGTTAAGAATATATTTTAATTTTATTTTTTTATTTTTTAGGAAATTAATTATTGGTTCAGACTCACTGGGATCTACAACACATGCAAAATTGTTACTTTCGTCTATTATTAAATAGCTATAGTTGTCTTGAAGACAGGGTATAATTTCAATACGCATTTTATTTTTCTATCAAAAAAATACCTAGATCTGCAAACAAATTTTTAAGCCCTAAATTACCCTCATTTATTACTGATGAATTAAGATTATTTAAAGCGAGTGATTTAAAAATTTTAATATCTTTTGATTTTACAAAGTGAAAAAAATCTTTGATTGTACACATATGTAAATTTGGTGTGTTATACCATTCATCTGGTAATGTTTTTGTAATTGGCATTGTACCTTTAAATAATAAATGAAATCTTACTTTCCAGTATCCAAAATTAGGAATTGTAACTATTGCTTTTTTTCCAACTCTTAAAAGTTCATCTAAAACTAATTCAGGATTAAGAAAAGCTTGAAGGGTTTGACTTAAAACAACATAATCAAATGATTTGTCTGGAAATTGCTTTAAATCTTTTTCAGCATTTCCTTCAATTACAGTTAAACCTTTAGCAATACATTCTTGCACTTTTTCTTTTGAAATCTCTAATCCTCTTATATTTATGTTTTTGTTATCCTTTAAAAATTTCATCAAGGTTCCATCGGCACAACCTACATCTAAGACCTTCTTATCTTTTTCAATTAAATCTGCTATTACCTGAAATTCATTTTTCATAATTAATTTTCTTCGTAAGATTTATCTAAAAAGTTTTTAAGTGCACTTAAGAAATCAGGAACGTCTAGTAAAAAGGAGTCGTGACCTTTATCTGACTCAATTTCTACAAATCCAACATCAGCTCCTATTGAGTTTAAAGCAATCACAATATCTTTGTTTTCTTGGGTTGGATAAAGCCAATCTGAAGTAAAAGAAATTATAAAAAATTTTGCGTTTGTATTTATAAATGCTTCTGAAAGATTACCATTGAATTGTTTGGCTAAATCAAAATAATCCATAGCTCTAGTAATATAAAGATAACTATTTGCATCAAATCTATCTACGAAAACTGAGCCCTGATATCTTAAATAACTTTCTATTTGAAAATCAGCGTCAAATCCAAAATTAAGATCTTCTCTTTCTTGTAACTTTCTTCCAAATTTTTCCTGCAAACCTTTTTTAGATAAATAAGTAATATGAGCTGCCATTCTAGCTACAGCCAAACCCTTTCCAGGATTAGTATTGTTTGATGTATAGTTTCCTTCTTTCCAGTTACTATCAGCTGTAATAGCTTGTCTGCCTAGTTCGTTAAAAGCAATATTTTGTGCTGAATGACTGGATGTGGTTGCTATTGGTATTACTGTTTTAGATTTATCAGGAAAGTTGCTAATAAACTGAAGGACTTGCATACCTCCCATTGAACCACCAGTTATAGAAAACAGTTTATCAATACCAAAATGATCAAGTAAATTATATTGAGCATTCACCATATCATTAATTGTAATAACGGGAAAATTTGTTCCAAAAATTTTTTGATCATGATCTTTATGACTTGGTCCGTATGATCCCATACATCCACCAATTACGTTAGAGCAAATAACAAAAAATTTATTCGTATCGATAGCTTTATCAGGACCTACTGCATAACTCCACCAACCCTCTTTGTTAGTTACAGGGTTTATTCCGGTTACAAATTGATCTCCTGTTAGAGCATGAAAAACTAATATTGCATTATCTTTTTTTGAATTAAGTGAACCGTAAGTTTCATAGGCTATAGGAAAATCTTTTATGGTCTTTCCACAGTCTAATTTTAGTGGTTTCTTTACAATTAAAGTTTTTATTCTTTTCTCAGTATTCATAGTTTTTTGACTGTTTCGAATTGTGAGAAAAAAAACTATTTTAGCGGTTTTTTTTAAGCGCTCGCAATTCAGTTAAATCAGCGCATAATTTTTTTACTAGAACTTATTTATTATGTCAATTTTTTAAAAAATCCTCTTATTCTCTATAAAATTTTGTAATTTTATCTATAAAGAGCACATAAATTAAAAAAAATGATAACTCCAAATTTCAAAAAATTTAAAATTGAGGCTTATAAGCCTGGTAAATCAAAAGTTAAGAAACTTAAGAACGTAATTAAGCTTTCTGCAAATGAGTCTGCTTTAGGTATGAGCCCTAAAGCAAAGAAAATAATATCAAACAAAAATCTGAATTTAGATAAATATCCAGATGGAAAATCTCAAAATTTAAGAAAAGCAATATCCAAAGCCTATAAATGTAATTTTGAGAAAATTATTTGTGGAGCTGGTTCAGATGAAGTTATTCAAATGCTCTGTCAGTTGTTTTTAAACCCAAAAGATGAGGTTGTAGTACCAGAGTACAGTTTTTTAATGTACAGAATTTACTCAAAAATTGTAGGTGCAAAAGTTGTATTTGCAAAAGAAATTAATTTTAAAGTTTCAGTCAATGAAATTTTAAAAAAAATAACAAAAAAAACTAAAATTGTGTTTATAGCTAACCCAAACAATCCTACAGGAACTTACTTAACGAAAAAAGAAGTTTTAGAATTAAGAAAAAGATTAAATAAAAAAATTTTATTAGTTATAGATGATGCCTATGCAGAATATATGAAAAACAAAGATTATTCATCTGGGTTAGATTTATTTAAAAATAAAGACAATGTTTTCATCCTTAGAACTTTTTCAAAAATGTTTGGATTAGCTTCTCTTAGAGTAGGTTGGGGATATGGATCAAAAAAAATAGTTGATGCACTAAATGTTATAAAACCACCATTTAATGTAAATGGTATTGCTCAATTAGCTGCCACCGAGTCACTGAAGGATAAATCTTTCATAAATAAATCGATTAGACATAATTTATTATATTCTGAAAAAATTAAGAAATTCCTTGAGACATATAATATTTTTTCAAATTCAGTTTCAGCAAATTTTTTGTTACTTAATTTTGAAAAATGCAGATATTCAGCAAAATTTCTGTATGAAAAACTTAAAAATAAGGGAATTATTTTAAGATCAACAGAAGATGGTTATCATATAAAGAATAAATTAAGGTTAACTATTGGATCTAAAAAAGAAAACTTAAAATTTATGGGTGTTATTAAGCAAGTATTGAAAAAATGAAAAATATTTTAATTATTGGCTGTGGATTATTAGGTTCATCTTTATTAAGGCGTATTAGCAAAAAAAAAATAGCAAAAAAAATATTTATTTATGAAAAATCAAAATCAAATATTGCTAAGATAAAAAAATTAAAATTACCTGGAACAATTGTTAAATCATTAAAAGAAGGTGTAAGTAATTCCGATTTAATCGTCTTTTGTACACCAATGAGTGAATACAAAAATATTATTTTAAAAATTAATAAATTTATACCATCAAAAACTTTGATTACAGATATTGGTTCTTCAAAAATTGAAACTTCTAAAATTATAAATAAATTTTTAAAGAAAGGTATTCATTGGATTCAAAGTCACCCAATAGCTGGATCAGAGGTCAGTGGACCAGAGCATGGTAAAGAAAATATGTTTACTGATAGATGGTGCATAATAATTAAAGAAAAAAATATTAAAAAAAATAACATAAATATTCTAACTAAGTTTTGGAAAAAAATTGGAGCAAAAGTAGTTGTTATGAGCGCTGAAAAACATGACAAAATTTTTTCTATTACTAGTCATTTACCACACTTAATTGCATATAATCTGGTGAAATCTGCACAAGATTTTGAAAAAAAACAAAATTATGAGCTAATCAAATATAGTGCTGGTGGATTACGAGATTTTTCTAGGATAGCAGCATCAAATGAAATCATGTGGAGAGATATTTTTTTTAACAATAAAAATAATATTTCAAAAGCGATTGATTTATTTATTAAAAATTTAAATCAATTTAAAAAAGATATTAATTCAAAAAATAATAAGTCTATTGTAAAGAAACTTACTCAGACTAAAAAAGTAAGGTCAAAAATCATCAAATTGAAACAAGATATTGATAAACCTGACTTTGGAAGAAATTAATATTTTATTCTAGATACTTTTTTTACCTTTAGCTTGGCAGTTTTTTCAATTCTATTAATTGTTTCTATAATTGGCATAATAATTACTTTTCTTTCTGGACCATAAGCATGAATTAGTTGTTTAGAATTTAAGCACATAGCAACATGACCTTTCCAAAAAATAATATCTCCTTTTTTAAATAGTCTTTTCTTTGAATTCTTTTTTGTATATTTGATCTGATCTTTTGTATCTCTTGGATAAAACAAATTATTATAAAAATAAAAAATTTGCAATAAAGCTGAACAATCAACACCTTTAAATGTTTTTCCACCCCAAACATATTTTACTTTGAGAAATTTTTTAAATATTTTTGTAAAATTATTTTCTTTATGGTTTATTTTTTTAATATCAGCTTTTTTAATCCATTTATTTTTTTCAATTTTTACGTAATTCTTATTTTGCTCAAACACAGATAATTTGGATGCAAATGGAAGCCAACTGATAGTTCCAATTCCAGGTTTTTTATAAATCTTTGCTTTTAGTGAACTGACTTTATAATTGGGGCTAAATTTTTCTATATATTTTGAATTTTTTATAAACCCCTTATAATTATCAAATAAAGTTTTAATTTTTATCCAATTTTTACTTTTTGCTAGTATTTTGAATTTTTCACCATGTATAATTTGTGAAGTTACCTCAGATCTTTTCGAAGGATTTTTGTAAATATTCGAAAAATTACCTATGAAATAAAAATTATTTTGCACCAATTTTAATTTTGTTTTTAATTAACCACAAACAAATTAATGATGGTATCACCATTATAGTCGTTAAAACAAAAAATGTTCCCCAATCTCCGTTTAACCAGTCAACTAGAGCTCCAGAGGATGAAGCTAAAGTAGTACGACCAGCAGTACCAATTGAAGCAAGCAATGCATATTGTGTGGCTGTATAAGTTCTATCAACTAGTAATGATATAAATGCAACAAATGCTACAGTTGCAAAAGCTGCTGTGATATCATCAGCTATAACCGCAATTGCAAATAAAATTTCTGATTTTCCAGTCCATGCTAAAACTGCAAATAAAAGATTGGTTATAGCCATTAACCCACCAGCAAAGAACATAGTTTTAATTGTTCCAGCTCTCATGGCCATTACTCCACCCAACAAAGTAAATACAACTGTTGTTATCCAACCAAGTCCTTTTGAATAAATTGCAATTTGACCTTTGGAGAAACCAATTTCTTTATAAAAAACAATAGACATTCTTCCCATAAATGCCTCACCTATCTTAAACAAGAAAACAAATCCTAAAATTCCAGCAGCAATGGCAAAACCATTTTTTCTAAAAAAACTAATAATAGGTCCGCCTATAGTTCCTGTAATATATGCGATAAAGTTTGTAATAATATTGCTAGATCCAAGTTTTCCTTCAATTAATTTGTCTGTTTCTCTCTGTTTTGCTTGTCTGTTTGTTTCTATAGGTTCATGAACAAACATTAATCCAATATTCATTAAAATTATTAAAATACCTAAAATTAAAAAAGTAGCTTGCCAGTAGTCAGCCACCCCTAGGTTTTCAAAAAATTCTGCTGTGAATAAAGCAACAACTCCACCTAATTTATAACCTGTCCACCAACCAACAACAGCCATAGCTGCACCAGCAGCCATTGATTTTCCCTCATTTTCGTTTATCTGTTCAATTCTTAATGCATCTACAGTTATATCTTGGGTTGCTGACGCAATAGCAATAATTAAACCTACAGTAATTAATAAAGCCAAATTTTCAGTTGGATTAATCACACTCCAAACAACAAGACTTAACAAAATAATTGATTGCATCAAAACTATCCATCCTCTTCTATGACCTAATTTTTTTGTTAGTATTGGAATTTGAATTCTATCTATAATGGGAGCCCACAAATAATTGAAAGCATATACTCCAAAAATTAAACCTGCCCATCCAATTGTTGATCTACTAAGACCTTCTTCTTTAAGCCAAAGACTTAAGCTGCTTGCAATTAATACCCATGGAAATCCACTTATTGCACCTAATAAAAGAATTCTTACCATTCGAATATCTTTATAAACTGCAAGAGAATCAAGCCATGTTTGTTTCTTTGTTTCAGACATAATTAATTTCTCCAAAAAGATGGTAAGAACAATACTAATATTGCAAACAACTCAAGTCTACCTAAAATCATACCTACAGTTAAGATCCATTTAGAAATATCAGGCAAAGATGAAAAATCTCCATTAGGTCCTATTATAGGGCCTAAACCAGGACCAACATTTGATATTGATGTTGCTGCTCCAGAAATAGCAGTTATAAAATCGAGACCTGTTAATGATAATAATGCAGCTAAAATAAAAAAAATAACAAAGTAAAAATAAATAAATGAAATTATTGATGCAATAAATTTATCATCAACAGATCCTTGATCGTATTTAATTACAAATATTCCCTTGGGATATATAATTTTTTTTAATTGATTTAATATAAATAAATATAGAATTTGAATTCTAAAAATTTTGATTCCGCAAGTAGTTGATCCAGCACAGCCCCCAATAAACATTAATGCAAGAAATATTGTTATAGGAAAACTTCCCCAACCGTCGAATTCAGCATTTACATAACCTGTTCCAGTCAATATTGAAATTGTATTAAAAAAAATAGATCTTAAACTAAAGTTTCCATTATTATTAAATAATAAATAAATTGATAATATAATAATGCTTATAATTATTATTTTAATAAATGTTCTGATTTGAATATCGTTTAAAAATATTTTTTTATTGCCACTAATAAATTTAATATATGCAATAAATGGAATACTTCCTAAAATTATAAAAATCATTGATGATATTTCTATAGGAACACTGTCAAAATATCCGATAGATTGATTATAATTAGAAAATCCACCAGTAGCTATGGTAGTCATAGAATGAGTTAAACTATCAAATTTTCCCATTCCAAATATCCAATACGATAATGCACAAAGAGCGGTTAAACCTGAATAAATATAAATAAGTCTCAAAGCTATTTCTTTTGATTTAGGAAGAATTTTTTCAGAAGAGTCGTTGCTAGAAATTTTAAATAATTGCATACCGCCAACATTCATTAATGGCATTAGGGTAATTGCCATTACAATAATACCAATACCCCCCAACCATTGAAGTATTGCTCTCCATAATAGAATGCCTTTTGGAGTACTCTCTAAGTTGGAAATAATTGTAGACCCAGTTGTTGTAATACCAGACATACTCTCAAAAAAAGCATCGGTAATTGAAAGCTCCATAGTCGAAAATATAAATGGTAAAGATCCAAAAATAGCAATACTTAACCAGGACAAAGCAGTTAACAAAAATGCTTGTTGTAAATTTAACTTTTTGTCGTGGTCTAGATTTGAAAGAAAAAATAATGATCCAAAAATTATACTAACAATTGATGCACCAAAAAATGATGAATCTATTTCTGAATAAATAAATTGAGCTATTATAGGGATGAACATTGAGACCCCTAAAATTATTTGCAAAATTCCAAGTGTAAAAAAAACAGTTTTATAATTAGACATTTTGAAAGAACATTATTTTATGGTAAATAAATTTCAACTCTATAAGAATTAATAAAATCGCCAATTTAAGATTTTTATAAAAGATATACTCGTGATTAAAAAAGAAATTTTAGACAAAACAAGTGCTTGGCCTTTCGTTGAAGCAAAAAAAATGCTTCGTGAGAGAAAATCATTCATTGATAAAAAAGGGAAAATTACCCTTCAAACAGGATATGGTCCAAGTGGTCTTCCTCATATCGGAACATTTGGCGAAGTTGCAAGGACTTCAATGATGGTGAATGCCTTAAAGCAACTTACAGATTTACCAACTGAGATAATTACTTTTTCTGATGATATGGATGGTCTAAGAAAAGTTCCTGACAATGTTCCTAATCAGGAATTACTAAACAAAAACTTACATAAACCATTAACACAAGTTCCTGATCCATTTGAAAAATTTGCAAGTTTTGGAGAGCATAACAATGAAATGTTAAAAGATTTTTTAAATAGTTTTAATTTTAAATACAGTTTTAAAAGTTCGACATCTTTATACAAAGGCGGTTTTTTTAACCCAACTTTAAAAATTATTTTAGAAAATTATGATGGTATAATGAATATTATACTTCCAACTTTAGGCAAAGAACGTCAACAAACTTACTGTCCTTTTTTACCTATTTGTCCAGATACAGGTCATGTTCTCGAAATTCCAGTTATAGAAATTGATAAAAAAAATTCTAAAATAATTTTTGATAACAAAGGTAAAAAATTAGAATCTAGTATTTTGGATGGAAATTGTAAATTACAATGGAAAGTTGATTGGGCAATGAGATGGTATGCTCTAGATATAGATTTTGAAATGTATGGAAAAGACCTTATTGAGAGTGCAATTTTATCGACCAAAATAATAAATTTAATTGGTAAAAAACATCCATCTGGATTTGCTTATGAATTATTTCTTGATGAAAAGGGTGAAAAAATTTCAAAATCAAAAGGAAATGGTATTACCATCGACCAATGGTTAAAATATGCTTCACCCGAAAGCTTATCTTTATACATGTATCAAAATCCAAAAAGAGCAAAAAAACTTTATAAAGAAATAGTGCCTAAAGCTGTAGATGAGTACCTTGATAATATTGAAAAATCAAAAAAACAAACAGAACAACAATTAGTAATGAATCCTGTTTGGCATGTTCATAATGGAAAAATTCCAAAAGAAGAGATGATTATGACTTTTTCTATGTTGTTGAATTTAGTTGAAACAAGTAATGCTGATAATAAAGATTTATTATGGAAGTTTGTTAAAAAATACAAATCTAATATTCATGAAAAAAATTTTCCAATTTTTGATGCGCTAGTAGGTTATGCAATCAAGTATTTTAATGATGTTATTAAGGCTCAAAAAAAATATAAAAATCCATCTGAAAATGAAAAATTAGCTCTACAAGCCTTAGTTAAAACTTTAGAACAATGTAATGATCAAATGTCTCCGGAGGATATACAAACATTAATTTATTCAACAGGCAAAGAAAATGGGTATGCAGAAAACTTAAGAGATTGGTTTAAGTTAATTTATGAAGTGGTGTTTGGAGATGAAAATGGACCTAGAATGGGTTTTTTTATAAGTTTTTTCGGTGTTAACGAAACAAAAGAATTGATAATTAGTAAATTGAAATAATGTATTCAAATTTAAGATCTTTAATATTTAAAATAGATCCTGAAAGAGCACATTTTTTAGCAATTCAATCACTCAAACTCAATTTAGTTTCAAATATATTTGATGAAACCAAAAATGATCCAATTTTAAAAACAAAATTATTTAATCAAGATCTTGATAATCCTATCGGTATTGCTGCAGGTTTTGACAAGAATGCAGAGGTATATAACCCTTTATTTAAGCTGGGTTTTGGATTTGTTGAAGTAGGTACAGTTACTCCGTTAAAACAATATGGAAACGAAAAACCAAGAGTATTTAGATTAGTAGAAGATCAAGCATTAATTAATAGGTTAGGTTTTAACAACCACGGATCAGATACAATATTAAACAGAATAAAATCTAATAAAAAACTAGGTGTACTAGGTGTAAATGTAGGTCCAAACAAAAATTCTAATGATAGATTGAATGACTATTTAATTGGATTAGAAAAATTTTCTGAAGTTGCAGATTATATCACAATCAATATTTCTTCGCCAAATACTGAAAATCTAAGGAACTTTCACGATGAGAATAAATTAAATGAGTTATTAAAATCTATTTCAGAGAAAAAAAAACAATTAAAAACTGAAATTCCTATAGCTGTAAAAATTTCGCCAGACATTAACGAAAATCAAATTGACTTAATTTCAGAAATACTTTTAGAAAATGAAATAAGCGCAATAATAATTTCAAATACTTCTGACGCTTCTCGGGAAACACTTCAAAATATACAGAGACATCAAAAAGGTGGTTTATCTGGAAAACCTATTGAAAAAAAATCAAATCTTTTAATAAGTAAATTCTACAATTTATTTAAAGGTAAAATTAAAATAATTGGAGTAGGTGGTGTTGATTCTGGTAAAGCAGCTTATGATAAGTTTTTATTGGGAGCAGACTATATTCAACTTTATACCGGCATGGTATTTCAAGGACCCAATATTGCTGGGATGATTAAAAAAGACCTAAAAGAATTACTGATAAGAGATGGTGTCAAAAATTTCACAGAAATTGTGGGAAATAAAACTGTTTCTTAAATGTATTAAACTTGACGCCTTCAATATCTCCCCTTATATAGGCACTGTTATTATGTCAAAAAAATGCGAACTTACCGGTAAAATTCCTATGAAAGGTCATAATGTTAGTCATGCTAACAACAAGACTAAAAGAAGATTTTTACCTAATCTTAAAAAAGTAAAATTTACAAGTGAGCTTACTGGAAGAAGTTTAAAACTTACTGTAAGCAACTCAGGTGTAAGGTCAGTTGACAAAAAAGGTAGTTTTGATGAATTTTTAAAAACTGTAAAAAATAAAAATTTATCTCCTAGATTAAAAAAATTAAAAAAAGTAGTTTTAATTAAATCCCCTTTTAAAAAGAAACCTGTAGCTAAATCAGCTTAATGAACAAATTATTTATCACCCTGTCTATAATGATGGGGGTTGTTGTACTATCTTCTAATTATTTAGTCCAGTTTCCAATAAACTATTTTGGACTAAATGAGATTTTAACTTATGGAGCTTTTAGTTACCCAATAGCTTTTTTAATAACAGATTTAGCAAATAGGTCTTATGGAAAATTATTAGCAAGGCAAATTGTATATTTGGGCTTTTTAATAGGAATTATATTTACATTGTTATTCTCAACTGATTTTGCAGATTTAATATCGGTTAGAATTGCAATAGGATCAGGGGTAGCTTTTATTACTGCTCAATTATTAGATATTCAAATTTTTGATCGATTAAGAAAAAAAGAGTGGTTTGTTGCACCACTTACTTCATCTTTGATTGGATCAACAGTTGACACATTTTTATTTTTCTCAATATCATTTTATGCAACAGGGGTACCTTGGGTTACTTTATCTCTTGGAGATTTAGCGGTAAAAATTTTAGTTGCTATAATAATGTTGATACCTTTCAGAATGTTATTGAAAATTATTAAACCAATTAAAGTTTAATATAAAAATTTATAAGACAAAATTTTATAAGCCAATTTTGCAACAAGAAAATTATAAGAATTAAATCCTTTAATTGGAGACAGCTCATTAATATCTGCACCAACAATTTTCGAGTTTTTAGCTGCAATTCTTATAATATCTAATGTTTCGTCCCACAAAAGTCCTCCTGGTTCAGGTGTACCAGTAGCAGGCATAATACTTGAATCTAGTCCATCTACATCGAATGTTAGATAAACATTTTTGTTTTTAATCAATTTTTTAAATTTAGACAAATTCCATTTTTTTTTATCTTTTGCCCAAAAAATATTTATTCTTGAAGAATTTTTTTTTAAAAATGGGATTTCACTTTCTGAGATATTTCTTATCCCAAATGAAATTAAGGAAACATTTTTATAATCTAGACATCTTCTAATTGCTGAGGCATGTGAAAATTTTTCTCCATTATAGCTTTGACGTAAATCTGCATGGGCATCAAAATGCAAGAGGCAAATATTTTTATATTTTTTAGTAAAAGGTACAATACACCCGGGCGTTATTGAATGCTCTCCACCTAAAGTCATTGGGAAAAGCTTTTTATCTATAATTTCTTTATTAATATTGGAGATTTTATTTAGGGCTTTTTTAATATTTTTATCAATTTTAAATGGTTTTAAAGTTTTAATACCTATTTTTTTATAAGGTTCACAATTAAGTTCTTCATCATACAGCTCTACTTGATGAGATGCTTTTATGATTTCTTTAGGTCCATTTCTTGTTCCTCCACCATAACTGACTGTTTTTTCTAATCCAAATGGAACAATCACAGCTTTTTCTTTAAAGCTAAATTTATTATCAATTCCTAAAAATCCGTTTTTATTTGAGAGATATTTCAATTTGATTCAAAAATTTTTGTAAAGTTTTTTCTTGTTCTATTTTTCCACTCCCCCTTATGATAAGCATCACTTGCTATCAATGGTAAAACACTAGTTGCTTCTGCAAACACCATCTGTTCCTTTGTAATATCTACTTTTCCCCATGAACTTGCTTCTTTTAATGTGGAGCTACTACAAGCACCGTCTCTACTATCAGCAACAGTAATTTGAACAGCATATTTATGCATATCTACATCTTTTCCTAATAGCTCAGCACAAATTACAGTATCTTGAATAAAGTTTTTAGGCACACCACCACCAATCATAAATAATCCAGAACCTTTAGATTTGATTTTAATTTCTGTTAGTTCTCTAAATTCTCTAACTGAGTCTATTGTCATATGTTTTTTTGGATTTTGTTCTTGATGCATAACTAACCCGAATCCTGCACTTGAGTCGGTAAAAGCAGGGCAGAAGATAGGAACATTGTTGTCAAAAGCAGTTTCAATCAAAGAGTCTTTTTTCTTTGAGTTATTCTTTAAATATTTTCCCATTTCATAAATGAACTCTCTTGAAGTATAGCTTCTCGCTTCTAAGTTATTTGCGATTTCACATATGATTTTATCACACATTTGAAGCTCTTCTTCATCTATATAGGTATCGTAAATTCTATCTATATAGTTATTCCTCAGCTCAGTATCATCTTGAAATTGTGAACCTTGGTAATGTTTAAAACCAAGAGCTTCAAAAAAATCCATATCTACTATTGAGGCACCTGTAGCAACGATTGCATCTACCATATTATATTTAACTAAATCTTTATAAATATTCATGCATCCAGCTGCCGAAGTAGAGCCTGCTAAAGTAAGGAAAATTGTACAATCTTTATCTTTAAGCATCTCGTTATAAATATTAGCAGCATTTGCTGTTTCTCTAGAAACAAATGACATTTTTTCCATTGAGGATATAATTTTTCTAGAGTCGAAAGAAGTTATATCGATATGCTCAACAGGATTTTTTAAGAAATCTCTTTTACTGTTGTGACCTGGATTTTTTTGACTCGACATTAAGCTACCATGTTAGCTTTGTTAATGTCTTTATCATACATTGTCATTATTGGGTTATCTTCAACTTCATAAATTTCATTTGAGTAATAACCATTAAACTGAGTTCTAAATGTTAATCCGTATGCCCCAAGTTGACCAAGTTCAATATAATCATTTTCTTTAATATTATTTGGAAGCAAAAAAGGACCTTTCATATAATCCATGCTATCACATGTAGGTCCAAAGAAATCAAAAGCAGTTAATTTTTTTGAAATTATTTTATTAGAATTTTCTTTAATCATTCTAGATGGGAATACAATGTTTGGTGTACCAGCATCAAAAAGAGTACCATAAGTACCATCATTAATATAAAGCTTTTGTTTTTTCCTTAAATTAACCCTTACAATTGTTGAACCACTTTCTGCAACTATAGCTCTACCAGGCTCACAAATAATTTCAGGAAGTTTTTCAAGCTTTAAATTTTCTAAACTCTTATTTATTTCATTAAAATAACTATCTAAAGATTGTGGAATTAAGTCAGGATAGATTGTAGGGAAACCTCCACCTACATTAATGTAATGCGGAATAATTTTTGTCTTTTTAATTATATTTCCAATCTCACTAATTCCTTTTGAATAAGAAATTGGATGCATACATTGTGAACCAACATGAAAACTTAAACCAATCTTTTTTGCATGTTGTTTTACAAGTCTTAATAAACCTATTGCTTCAGATGTTAAAGCACCAAATTTTTTTGATAAATCAATTTCTGCATGTTCATTTGAAACAGCAACTCTTACAAATAACTCTAAATCTTTAGCATTATTTGTACTTTCAATTATTTTAATCAGTTCATCTTTAGTATCTAATGTTACAAGTTTTTTACTTATTAATGCTTTATCCTTGTTTTCTATCAATGTTTCTCTTCTTTTATTTTGTTTAATCTCATGAGCAGATTTTAGTAAATTTTCTAAAGTGCCATATTTGTTAATTAGCTCTGCAGCTGTCTTAACACCTATCCCTGGAACACCAGGAACATTATCACTACTATCTCCTGCCAAAGATTGCACATCGATGACTTTTGAGGCCTCTACTCCAAATTTTTTTAAGACATCGTCATCATTTATAAATTTGTTTTTCATGGGGTCAAAAATTCGAACCCCTTTTTTATAAAGCTGCATTAAATCTTTATCTGATGAGACAATTGTAACTTTTGCACCTATTTTAAGGATTTGGTCAACATATGTCGCTATTAAATCATCTGCTTCATAATTAGGAAGATCCACAGATGGTAAATTGAATGCTAATACTGATTTTCTTATATACTCAAATTGAGGAGCCAAATCATCAGGCGCCT
>CACJHS010000002.1 GCA_902593235.1 uncultured Pelagibacteraceae bacterium | reverse complement strand
TAGAGTTTACAGTTGAAAATAGTAAACTATGGATGCTTCAAACAAGATCAGGAAAAAGAACAGCAAAATCAGCAGTCAAGATTGCAGTTGATATGGTTAAAGAAAAATTAATTTCTAAAAAGCAAGCTGTATTAAGAATTGACCCAAACTCCTTGGATACACTTTTGCATCCTACTTTGGATGAAAAAAGTTCAATTAATGTAATAGCAAATGGATTGCCAGCATCGCCAGGTGCAGCCAGTGGTAAAGTTGTATTTACATCAGAAGAGGCTGAAAGGTTGACTGCAATGATGCAAGATACAATTCTGGTCAGAGTAGAGACCTCTCCAGAAGATATACAAGGTATGCATGCTGCTAAAGGAATTTTGACTGCTAGAGGAGGAATGACAAGTCATGCAGCTGTTGTTGCAAGAGGTATGGGTAGACCATGTGTATCAGGATCAAGTGAAATTGATATAAACTATGAAAATAAATCTTTTAAAACTTCCTCAATGGAAATTAAAGAAGGAGACGTAATCACTATTGATGGATCAACTGGAAGAATTATTGCTGGAAGTGTTTCAACTGTGAAGCCTGAAATATCTGGTGATTTTTCCAAGTTAATGTCTTGGGCAGATAGTTTTAGAAAATTAAAAGTAAGAACAAATTCTGAAACTCCTAAAGATACCAAAACAGCAAAAGATTTTGGTGCTGAGGGTATTGGATTATGCAGAACTGAACATATGTTTTTTGATGAAGAACGAATTTTATCTGTAAGAGAAATGATATTATCTAAAACAAAAGAAGACAGAGCAATAGCATTACAAAAACTGTTACCGCATCAAAGAAAAGATTTTATAGATATTTTTAAAATCATGAGTGGATTACCAGTCACAGTTAGATTATTGGATCCACCATTACATGAATTTTTACCACGTACAGAAAAGGAAATTCATGAGGTTGCTAATATAGTTAATCTCCCAGTTAAAGAGGTTGAGTCAAGAATTGAAGAGCTCCATGAGCAAAATCCTATGTTAGGTCATAGAGGATGTCGTCTGGGAATATCTTTTCCTGAAATTTATGAAATGCAATGCAAAGCAATATTTGAGGCTTTGGCTCACCTCAAAAAAAATAAAATTAAATCTGCATTTCCCGAAATAATGATACCTTTAGTATCTACAGAGGCTGAGATTAAAATAATGAAAGAATTAGTAATTAGAACTGCTAGTCAAGTTCAACAAGAAAATAAATTGAAAATAGAATTTCTAGTAGGAACGATGATTGAATTACCTAGAGCGGCAATAAAAGCAAAGGAGATTGCTAAGCACGCAGAATTCTTTAGTTTTGGAACAAATGATTTAACTCAGACTACTTTTGGTATCAGTAGAGATGATAGTGGTAAATTTTTAAATGATTATTTAGAAAACAAAATATTTTCTGTTGATCCTTTTGTTTCAATAGATGAAGGAGTTGCAGATTTAGTTGAAATAGCAGTAGAAAAAGGGCGAAAACAAAACAAAAATCTAAAGTTAGGCATCTGTGGAGAGCATGGAGGAGATCCACACAGTATATCTTTTTGTTCTAATGCAGGATTGAATTATGTTTCCTGTTCACCATATAGAGTTCCTGTTGCAAGGTTGGCTGCCGCTCAAGCTGAAATTAGAAAAAATTAAATTAATAAGTAGGGGGCGTTCTGTTGCCAGGTGCCCCAGACCCCGTTTGCTTAATTAACTAAGTTAATTAGGCAGCAAGTGCGTAACTTTCGTTAGCAATTATAAATTAGCCCGTTACGGTGGAACAATCCCGAACGAAAGAATAGCCTTTAGTCACCCGTCGAATCTAGTTCACCCCCATAAGTTGTAATGGTGGAGGTGGTGGGTACTGCCCCCACGTCCGCAATGGTTATTACGAAATTCGTTTATCGTCGTAGTTGGAAAACCAACGTTATTAATATAAAAGTAATTACAACAGATTCAATAACAATCATGAAATTAACTAAAGAACAACAAGAAGAAATAAAAAATCAACAATCTCAAAGCAATCAGACCAAGAGAGTTACTGCTCCTGAACTTGAAAAAATCTTATATGAAGCAATCCCAGCTTTAGACCATGGTTTTGTTAGAGTGGTTGATTATATGGGTGACGATACATCAATAGTTCAATCAGCTAGAGTATCTTATGGAAAAGGTACAAAACAAGTTTCAACCGACAAAGGTTTAATTAAATATTTGATGAGGCACTGGCACAGTACTCCATTTGAAATGTGCGAAATTAAATATCATGTTAAACTTCCGATATTTATTGCAAGACAATGGATTAGACACAGAACTGCAAATGTGAATGAATATTCTGCAAGGTATTCAATTCTGGATAAAGAATTTTATTTGCCTTCACAAGAAAATTTAGCTGCTCAATCAACTAGTAACAGACAGGGTAGAGGAGATGTATTGGAAGGAAAACAAGCAGAGGAAGTTTTAGAACTTTTAAAAAGTGATGCAGAGAGAACTTATGATAATTACGAGACTATGCTTAATGAAAGATTTGATGGATCAACTATTGATGAAAACAAAAAAGGTTTAGCAAGAGAACTTGCAAGGATGAATTTAACACTAAATACCTATACTCAATGGTATTGGAAAACCGATTTATTAAACTTAATGAATTTTTTAAGATTAAGAGCTGATAGTCATGCTCAATATGAAATTAGAGTTTATGCTGACATAATGTTGGATACTGTAAAAAAATGGGTTCCAATAACATATGATGCTTTTATGGATTATAGAGTTGGTGGAACAGAGGTTTCTGCAAAAGGAAAATTAATTATTCAAAAACTTATCAAAGGTGAAAATGTAGATGTTGATAGTTCTGGACTCTCCAAAAGAGAATGGAATGAATTAATGAATGCTTTTGATCTTAAAGATAAGTTGATTTAACTTTTTTAGCAAAATTTAAATATATTTTTGAAATTTCATGCTCAGGGCTAGCCTCTACAATTGGTTTTCCTTCATCGCCAGTTTTTCCAACTTCAGGGTTAATTGGAATTTCACCTAAAAATTCTTTTTGGAATTCTTCAGCAGTTTTTTTTACTCCACCTTCTCCAAAAATTTTGTATTTTTTTCCATCGTCACCTATGAAAAAACTCATGTTATCAACTAAACCTAAGATTTTAACCCCAAGTTTATCAAACATTTTTATTCCTCTCTTAACATCTAAAAGAGCTACTTCTTGAGGTGTACTGACAATTATTGCACCATCCATTTTTATTTCTTGAGAAAAAGTAAGTTGAGTGTCACCAGTTCCTGGAGGCATATCAACAATAATAAAATCTAAATCTTTCCAATTCACTTTCTGAGTGAAAGTTTTAATTGCACTTGTTACCATGGGGCCACGCCATATCATTGGAGTTTGTTGATCAGCTAAAAAACCAATTGACATACACTGAATGTCATATTTTGTAATTGGATCTAATTTTTGACCATCACTTTTTGGTTTTTCATTAATATCAAACATTTTAGGTATTGATGGACCATAAATATCTGCATCTAAGAGACCAACTTTGCATCCAACTTTTTTTAATGCTAAAGCAAGATTCGTTGCAAAAGTAGATTTTCCAACACCTCCTTTTGCACTAGAGATGGCTATAGTAAATTTAGTTCCAAGGATTGGATTTTTAGTGAATTTTTTAGGCTCTAGCTTACTTTTCATTGCGGCACTAAGTTCAGGTTTTTTATCAGTCATAAAAGTATCATTACTTGTTTTTTGCATTAAAGACACTATATAAGTTGACATATGTCAGACGATTTCAAAGGTCAAAGTCCTTGGGGAGCACCCCCTGGTGGAGGTGGTAGTGGTAATGGATCAGGTAGAGGTCCTACACCACCAAATGTCGACGAATTAATTAGAGATCTTCAAGATAAAATTAAAAGATTTTTACCTGGTGGAAAAACTTCAGGAGGCAAATCAATAAGTCTAATTTTATTAGTTTTAGTTTTTGTATGGTTAGCTAGCGGACTTTATAGAGTTTTACCTGATGAACAAGGTGTTGTATTAAGATTTGGTAAGTTTGTAAAAACTACACAGCCAGGTTTGAACTATCATATACCTTTTCCTGTTGAAACTGTTCAAACACCCAAGGTCACTAAGGTTAATAGAATGGATATAGGATTTAGATCTGAAAGAGACAGTGGCTTTTCTACAGGTGGTGGTGTTGCTGATGTTCCACAAGAAAGCTTAATGTTAACTGGCGATGAAAATATTGTTAACATAGATTTTTCGGTTTTTTGGGTAATTAAAGATGCTGGGAATTTTTTATTCAAAATTCAAGACCCAGAAGGTACAGTTAAAGCGGCTGCTGAAACTGCAATGAGGGAAGTAATTGCAAAAAGTGATATTCAACCAATTTTAACAGAAGGTAGATCTAAAATTGAGCTTGAAACTCAAGAAATTATTCAAACTATTTTAGATGATTACGAAAGTGGAATTCAAATTACACAAGTTCAAACACAAAAGGCTGACCCACCTGATCAAGTAATTGATGCATTTAGAGATGTACAGGCTGCAAGAGCAGATATGGAAAGATCTAAAAACGAAGCTGAAGCTTACGCAAATGATGTAATTCCAAGAGCACGAGGGGAAGCGCAAAAAATTTTACAAGCAGCAGAAGCGTACAAGAAAGAGGTTGTTGCTAAAGCAGAGGGTGAAGCAAGTAGATTCATAGCAATCTATAATGAGTACAAAAACGCAAAAGCAGTTACTCAAGAGAGAATGTATTTAGAAACTATGGAAAAAGTTTTAGCAGATATAGATAAAGTAATTATAGAAAAAAATGCAGGTTCAGGAGTAGTTCCATATTTACCTTTACCTGAACTCAAAAAGAAAGCGACAAATTAAGATGAAAGCTGGAAAAATATTAGCAGGAGTATTAGTTGCAATTGGTGTTGTAGCTTTTTTATCAGTAATTATAGTTAAAGAGGTTAACCAAGCAATTATTCTTCAATTTGGTGATCCAAAAAGAATTATAATGAAGCCGGGATTAAACTTTAAAATTCCTTTTATTCAAAATGTTGTTTATTTAGATAAAAGAATTTTAAATTTAGATGCTCCGCCAGAAGAGGTTATTGCATCAGATCAGAAACGTTTGATTGTGGATGCATTTGCAAGATTTCAAATTGTTGATCCACTGAAGTTTTATATTTCAGTTGGAAATGAAAGAGTTGCAAGATCAAGATTATCGACAATTATAAATTCAAGAATTAGAAATGTACTAGGTCAAGAGGAGTTACAAACATTATTATCTAAAGATAGATCTAAGCAAATGGCTCTAATTAAAGAAGGTGTTAATAACGAAGCACAAAATTTTGGAATTAATATTGTTGATGTTAGAATTAAAAGAGCAGATCTACCCCAAGCTAACAGTGATGCGATTTATAGAAGAATGCAAACTGAAAGGGAGAGGGAAGCAAAAGAATTTAGAGCAAAAGGTGCTGAGATGGCTGTCACTATTACATCAACTGCAGACAAAGAAGTTACTGTAATCTTAGCAGATGCTCAAAAACAATCCGAGATTATGAAAGGGGAAGGTGACGGAGAAAGAAACAAAATATTTGCTGACGCCTTTGGTCAAGATCCAGAATTTTTTGCTTTCTACAGAGCGATGCAAGCATATGAAAAAGCTCTTATTGGTGGTGAAACTTCTTTAATTTTATCACCTGATAGTGAATTTTTTAAATTTTTTGGAAATATAAAACCTGAAATCCAACAATAATTCTTAAATGCGTGAGCTAGTTATAGCTTTTGGTCTTTTCTTATTTATTGAGGGAATTTTGTACGCCTTATTTCCAGCAAAAATGAAAAGTATGTTGAAAAAATTAGAACTTGTTAAAGATAGCCAACTTAGATCAGGTGGACTTATTTTTGCAGTAATAGGTTTTATAATTATTTATTTTATTAAGAGCTAATATGAATAAGATTAAACTTATATTCTTAACACTAGTTATATCATTCAGTTTTTCATTAAATGTAAACTCTAAACAAGTTCCCGCTTCCTTTGCAGATCTTGCAGAAGAATTAATGCCATCTGTGGTAAACATTTCTACAACAACTACTATCACAACAAATTCAAACCCTTTTCCTTTTCAATTCCCTCCAGGCTCTCCTTTTGAGGATATGTTTAAAGAATTTGGAACACCTCAAGAAAGACAATCAGCTGCATTAGGTTCAGGATTTATAATTGATGAGAAAGGAATTGTTGTTACAAATAATCATGTAATCCAAGATGCTGACGATATTATTGTTAGAGTAAATGGGGATCAAGAATTTAAAGCAAAGGTTCTTGGCGCTGACCCACTTATGGATATTGCAGTTTTACAGTTAGAAACAGATGAAAAATTTATCCCTGTGGCTTTTGGAGATTCAGATAAAGCAAGAATTGGGGATTGGGTTTTGGCAATTGGAAATCCATTTGGTTTAGGTGGAACTGTTACTGCTGGAATAATTTCAGCTAGAAATAGATCAATTGGTTTATCAAGATATGAAGATTTTATACAAACAGATGCTTCTATAAACTCAGGTAATTCAGGTGGACCTTTGTTTGACATGGAAGGAAATGTAATTGGAATTAATACAGCAATTCTAGGACGTAATGGTTCTATCGGAATTGGATTTTCTATACCATCTAACAGTGCTCAAATTGTAATTAAACAATTAATCGAATTTGGTGAAACAAAAAGAGGATGGTTGGGAGTTAGAATTCAAGATGTAACAAAAGAAATTGCTGATGTTGAAAAATTAGATAAAGCACGAGGAGCACTTGTTGCAAGTGTTGCAGAAAATAGTCCTTCAGAAAAAGCAGGAATTCAAGCTGGTGATATTATTTTAGAATTTAATGGAGAAAAAATAAATCAAATGAAAGAGCTTCCAGCAATTGTTGCAAGAACAGAGGTTGGAAAAAAGGTTGAAGTTAAAATTTGGAGAAATAAAAAAGAGATTGTCAAAAATGTTATTTTAGGAAGATTAGAAACTTCAGATGATTTTAAAATAAGTAAAAATCCAGAAACTCAAAAACAAAACAATGAAGAAATAATTGAAAGTCTAAGAATTGCAGTAAGACCATTAACTAAAGAAGATATTAAAAATAGAAATTTACCAAATCAGACAACAGGACTTGTGATAACAAAAATTGCTAACAACAGCCCTGTACTAAATTCAATAGAGCTCAACAGCATTATTATTGAAGCTCAGAAGAAAAAAATCAGATCAGCTGAAGACTTAAGAAATATTATTAAAGAAGTTCTTAATTCAAATCAAAAGACTGTTTTACTTGCAATCTATAATAATCAAAATCAAAGAAGATACATTGGTGTTAAGCTAGACTAATAATGGATTTAAAATCCAAGATCATATTAATATCTGGACCCACAGCATCAGGAAAATCAAGTTTTGCAATTAAGCTTGCTAAAAAAATTAATGGAGAAATTATCAATGCAGACAGTATGCAAGTATACAAACAGCTTAAAATTTTATCGGCTAGACCAGATCCAAAAAAATACCAGAAAATAAAACATCATTTGTATGGTTTTCATAATGTTACAAAAAACTTTTCAACAGGTGATTGGCTTAAGCTAGTAATTAAAAAAATTGGTGAAGTTCAAAAAAGAAAAAAAACCCCAATTCTTGTTGGGGGTACAGGCTTATACTTTAAAGCTTTAACTGATGGTTTAGTTAAAATACCAAATATTTCATTAAATTTAAGAACTCAAATTAGAGATTTACAAAAAAAACTTGGACAAAAGAAGTTTTATGAAAAACTATTAAAAATAGATCCATCCTCAAAAGGAAAAATAAACCCTACAGACACTCAAAGATCTATCAGAGCTTATGAGGTAAAAAAGTTTACAAAAAAATCTCTACATGAATGGTTTAAAAACACAAAATCAAACTTCATGGAAGATGATTTTTTTAAATTTTACATTGATTACCCTAGACAAGAATTAATTGAGCGGATTAATGTAAGAACAAGTGAGATGATAGAAAATGGAGCACTAAAAGAAGTAAAAGATTTCATAAAGCTAAGGGTTAGAAAAGATAAAAGCGCTAAAAAGGCTATTGGAGTTAATGAAATTAAAGAATACTTGAAAAAACAAAAAGATTTGCATGATACTAAAGAAAAAATAGCCATAAAAACTAGACAATACGCCAAAAGACAAAGTACTTGGGCTAGAGGCAACATGATAAACTGGATTAAGCTAAAGCCACAAGACATAAATAATTTTTTGAAAAAAATTTAAAATACTCATTCTTAAACTTGACCAATGAGCACAACTTCAGCTAGATTGCCTAATGCCAAAATTATTAACTGGAGCAGAAATTGTATTCAAATGTCTTGAGGACCAAAAGGTAGAACATATCTTTGGCTATCCAGGTGGCGCAGTGTTACCAATTTATGATGAATTAAAAAACCATCCTTCTATAAAACATATTTTGGTTAGACACGAACAAGGCGCTGGTCACGCGGCAGAAGGTTATGCAAGATCATCAGGAAAACCAGGTGTAGTTTTAGTTACATCAGGTCCTGGAGCAACCAATGTTGTTACAGCTTTAACAGATGCTTATATGGACTCTGTACCATTAGTTTGTATTTCTGGTCAAGTTCCAACACATTTAATTGGAACAGATGCATTTCAAGAATGTGACACTACAGGAATTACAAGACCTTGTACGAAACATAATTGGTTAGTTAAAGATATAAATGATCTATCTAAAGTTATGCATGAAGCTTTTAGAGTTGCAACAACTGGAAGACCAGGACCGGTTTTGATTGATATTCCAAAAGATATTCAGTTTGCAAAAGCAAAATATAAAAAACCAAATAAAGAAAAAAAATTAAATGGAAAATCACATAATAAATTTTCTCAAGATCAAATTGATGAATTAGTAAAATTATTAAGCAAAGCTAAAAAACCAATCATCTATACTGGTGGAGGAGTAATTAATTCAGGACCAAAAGCAAGTCAGGCTTTAAGAGAATTTGTTGAGCTAACTGGCTTTCCTATAACTTCAACACTTCAAGGATTGGGTGCATACCCTGGTGATGATAATCAATTTTTAGGAATGCTTGGTATGCATGGTACTTATGAAGCAAATAATGCTATGCATGATTGTGATCTTTTAATTAATATTGGTGCAAGATTTGATGATCGTATTACCGGAAAAATTGATGAGTTTTCACCAAATTCAAAAAAGGTTCATATAGATATAGATCCATCATCAATTAATAAAATTATTAAGGTTGATCTTGCAATTGTTGGAGACGTTACGAGTGTCATTAGCAAAATTAATAAGACAATTGCTAAAAGAAAAAATGGTCATAGTAAGTCAAATAAATCAAATATAGCTAAGTGGTGGGAGCAAATTGAAAAATGGAGAGAAAAAGACTCTCTTAATTTTGTAAATAGTGATGAAAGTATAAAACCTCAACACGCTGTTCAAAGACTTTATGAATTAACTAAGAATAAAGATGCTTATGTTACTACCGAGGTTGGACAGCATCAAATGTGGGCTGCTCAGCATTATAAATTTAATAAACCAAATAGATGGATGACATCTGGCGGCTTAGGAACTATGGGGTATGGATTGCCAGCAGCAGTTGGTGTTCAAATTGCTCATCCTGAAAAATTAGTAATTGATATTGCTGGGGAAGCTTCGGTTTTAATGACAATGCAAGAAATGTCTACTGCAGTTCAATATAATCTTCCAATAAAAATATTTATTTTAAATAATCAGTATATGGGAATGGTAAGACAATGGCAGGAATTACTGCATGAAAAAAATTACTCAGAAAGTTATTCTGAAGCATTACCAGATTTTATGAAAATGGCAGAAGCTTATGGATGCAAAGGAATTAAAGCAGACAGTCCATCTGAGCTTGATGATAAAATTCAAGAAATGATTGATTGTGATGGGCCTGTTATATTTGATTGTCATGTAGATCCTAACGAGAATTGCTTTCCAATGATACCATCTGGAAAACCTCATAACCAAATGATCTTGGGCCCAAATGATCAAGAGGAAAATAAAATTAAAGGAAAAGGCAAAGCCTTAGTATAATCATAATGCCGAAATCAAAATCAGCTTATAGCGTACCTACGAAGAAACAAAAATCAGATACATACATTTTTGTTGTTTGGGTAGATAATGAGGCTGGAGTTCTTGCAAGAGTAGTCGGTTTATTTTCTGGTCGAGGTTATAACATAGAGTCGTTAGCAGTTGCTGAGGTTGATGCGGTTAAAAATATTTCAAGAATAACAATTGTTACTACTGGAACACCTCAAGTAATTGATCAAATAAGACTTCAGTTAACTAAATTAGTGCCTGTTCATAAAGTTGCGGAGTTTAAAAGAGAAGACAAAGACGTAATATTTAAGGAAATGGCTTTATTTAAGGTAGTAGGCAAAAGAAATAAAATTGAAAAATGCTTAAATGCTTGTAAAAAATTTAATCCCATAATATTAGATGAAACAAAATCTTCAGCAGTAATTCAAATAACTGCTTTAAGAAGAGAAATTGATGTAATGAATAAAAAATTAAAGCCTTTGGGACTTATAAGTACTTCGAGAACAGGGGCAGTAGCTATGACCAGAGGTGCTAAAATATTTAATTAATTTAATAGGAGAAACGATATGAAAATGTTTTATGAAAAAGATGCAGATGTAAATCTGATTAAGAGTAAAAAAGTTGCTATTTTTGGTTATGGAAGCCAAGGACACGCTCATGCATTAAATCTAAAAGATAGTGGAGTAAAAGAAATTGTTGTCGCATTAAGAGAAGGTTCATCTAGTGCCGCAAAAGCTGAGTCAAAAGGATTAAAAGTAATGAACTTGTCTGATGCAGCAGAATGGGCTGATGTAGTAATGATTCTTACACCAGATGAATTACAAGCAGAAATTTATAAAAATCATATTGAACAAAGAGTAAGAGAAGGAACAAGTATCGCTTTTGCTCATGGTTTAAATGTTCATTACGATTTAATTAAAGCTAGAAAAGATCTAGATGTTTTTATGGTTGCGCCCAAAGGACCTGGTCACCTAGTTAGAAGTGAATATGAAAAAGGAGGTGGAGTGCCTTGTTTATTTGCTGTTCATCAAGATGGTTCAGGAAAGGCAAGAGATTTAGCTTTATCTTATGCTTCAGCAGTTGGTGGAGGAAGATCAGGAATAATTGAAACTACATTCAAAGACGAAGTTGAAACAGATTTATTTGGTGAACAAACAGTACTATGTGGAGGTTTGGTTGAGCTAATTAAAAATGGTTATGAAACGCTAGTTGAAGCTGGATATGAACCAGAGATGGCATATTTTGAGACAGTTCATGAGGTTAAATTGATTGTTGATTTAATTTATGAAGGTGGAATTGCAAATATGAATTATTCTATTTCGAATACTGCTGAATATGGTGAATATCAATCTGGACCAAGAGTAGTTAATAAAGAAGAGACTAAAAAAAGAATGAAAGAAGTTTTGGCTGAAATTCAATCTGGAAAATTTACTAAAGAGTGGATGGATGAATGTAAAAATGGTCAAAAAAACTTCCTTGCTACAAGAGCAAAATTAGCTGAGCATCCAGTTGAAAAAGTAGGTGCAGAACTAAGAGCTATGATGCCTTGGATTGGTAAGAAAAAATTAGTCGATAGTGATAAAAGTTAAATTTTATCAGTAAATTATTGCTACTATAATTCAATTATTTCACTTATACTTTTTTATATAAATTTAAAAAACGAGGGGAATATGAAGACTAAAAATATAGTAAGAATACTATTGTCATTAGTTCTAGTATTTGGATTTTCTTCAGCATGGGCAAAAACAATTAAATGGTCTATGCAAGGAGACAGTTTAACACTAGATCCACATGCACAAAACGAAGGTCCAACTACTCAAGTTTCAAGACAAGTTTATGAGGCTTTAGTTCAAAGAGGTTTGGATATGAAAATAGGTCCTGCTTTAGCAACAAAATGGAGAACCACTGATCCAAATAATTGGATATTTGATTTGAGGAAAGATGCAAAGTTTTCTGACGGTACTGGAATGACATCTGCAGATGTTGTCTTTAGTATTTTAAGAGCTAAACAAAGAACATCTGATTTCAAAGAATACATCAGTACAATTTCTGATGTTACAGCGATCGGAGATTATTCAGTTAAGATTACGACTAGCAAACCAAATCCGATCCTTTTAAACCAATTATCAAATATTTTCATCATGTCTAAAGCTTGGTCAGAGAAAAATTTTGCTATGGCACCACAAAATTGGGATGCAGGGCAAGAAACATTTTCAGCTACAAATGCTTTAGGAACTGGACCTTTTAAAATTACTTTAAGAGAGCCAAATACTAAAACTGTGTTCAAAAGAAATAAACACTGGTGGGGTGAGATGAAGGATAATAAAGTAACTCAAATTCAATTACTTCCAATTAAAAATGCAGCAACTAGAGTTGCAGCATTGTTATCTGGAGAAATTGATATAGTTACTGATGCTCCTGTTCAAGACTTAAAAAGAATTGGTTCTTCTTCAGGTCACAAAGTTGAAAGTACAGCACAAATGCGTACAATTTTCTTAGGAATGGATCAAGCAGCTGACAAGTTGAGAACTGGAAATACTGGTGATAATCCATTTAAGAAAAAAGAAGTAAGACAAGCACTTTATCAAGCAATTGATATTGAAGCGATTAAGAAAAAAGTTATGAGAGGTTTAAGTGAACCAGCAGGTATTATAACTTTCCCTGGTGTAAATGGTTACACAGCGGATCTTGATAAAAGATTACCTTATGATGTTGATGCTGCAAAAAAACTTTTAGCTGATGCAGGTTATCCTAATGGTTTTGATGTTGAACTTAGATGTCCTAACGACAGATATGTAAACGATGAAGCAATTTGTACTGCTGTAGTTGGAATGTTAGGTAAAATTGGAGTTAACGTTAATTTATTCGCTCAAACTAAAAGTAAACACTTCAAAGAGCTTAAAGATGATCAAGGTGATTTCTATATGCTAGGATGGGGTGTTCCAACTTTAGACAGTCACTATGTTTTTCATTATTTATATGAAACTGGTGCTAGCTGGAACAAAGTTAACTTTAGTAACGCAGACGTTGATGCTGCAATTAGAGTTATGGAAGGCGAAGTTGATTTAGATAAAAGAAATGCTGCAATTGCAAAAGCTTGGAAAATTGTAAAAGATGATATTTCTTATCTTCCGTTACATCACCAAGTAATTTCTTGGGCATCTAAAAGCAATGTTAATGTTCCTATCAGACCGAATAACGAACCGTTATTCAGAACTGCTAGTTTTAACTAATTAAAAATTATTACAAGCCCTTTAAAAATTTAAAGGGCTTGTAAGTTTAAACCTTCACAAATTGATAAAATATTTTTTTAAAAGGCTGTTTCAATCTGCTTTGGTGATGTTGGTTGTCGCCTTTGTGTCTTTCTCTTTATTTAATTTTGTTGGAGATCCAATCAATAACATGGTTGGAGAAGAGACTTCTGATGAGGAAAGAGCAGAATTGAGAGAAACACTTGGTTTAATGGATCCAATTCATGTACAGTTTTCAAGATTTATAGTTAATGCTTCTAAGGGTGAGTTTGGAATTTCATATCAATTAAGAAGACCTGTTTCAGAATTAATAGTTGAAAGATTGCCTGCAACTATTGAACTTGTGGTTATTTCAGCACTAATTGCACTTGTAACTGGCACCTTGTTAGGAGTTTATACAGGCATAAATCGAAAAGGTTTTTTAAGTGATTTTGTCTTAGCCATCTCATTGTTAGGAGTTTCACTCCCCACATTTGTAATTGGTATATTATTTATATATTTGTTTGCAGTAATCTTAGGAATTTTACCTTCTTTTGGAAGAGGAGAAGTTGTTGATTTAGGTTTTTGGACCACAGGTTTTTTAACAGTTTCAGGACTTAAAGCAATTATACTTCCTTCAGTAACATTAAGTCTTTTTCAAATGACTTATATTATCAGACTTGTGCGAGCAGAGATGATGGAAATATTACAAACAGATTATATTAAATTTGCACGTGCACGAGGTATTAGTGAAAATAGTATTAAATACAAACATGCATTAAAAAATGGATTGATACCTGTAATAACTATAGCAGGAATAAATATCGGAACTCTTATTGCGTTTTCAATTATTACTGAAACTGTTTTTCAATGGCCTGGTATGGGCTTTTTATTTATTCAAGCAGTACAGTTCGTCGATATTCCTATCATGTCAGCTTATTTGGTTTTTATAGCTTTTGTTTTTGTAATGATAAATTTTATAGTTGATATTCTTTATTATTTTATTGATCCAAGAATAAGAGTTAAAGGAGATGTTGCAAGTGGATAATAGAACTCTAAGTAGTTGGGAAAGAATTAAAGATAGTGATGTTTACCATAGCTTTATTAAATCTCCTACTGCAATTGTATCATCTACTATTTTGTTTATAATTTTTTTCTGTTCTTTCTTTGTTGAACTTATAACACCTTACAATCCTTTTGACCCATCCTCTCTATCACTTATGGATGCATTCACACCACCATCATGGACAGAAGATGGTCTCGCAAAATTCATTTTAGGTACTGATGGACAAGGAAGAGATATGTTGTCGACAATTTTGTACGGATGTAGAATTTCTCTCATTGTAGGTTTTTCTGCAATAATTTTTAGTTTAGTTCTTGGAGTTGGATTGGGATTAACCGCTGGATTTTTTGGTGGAAAATATGAAATGATAGTAATGAGATTAACTGATGTTCAGTTAACAGTACCAAGTATTTTGATGGCATTGTTGGTTGATGGAATAGCAAGAGGATTAATTTCAAGAGAGATGCATGATGAAATGGCAATTTATGTTTTAATATTTGCAATTGGGATTTCAGAGTGGCCACAATTTGCAAGAGTTTCTAGAGCTGCAACTTTGGTGGAAAAAAATAAAGACTATGTTTCAGCATCAACAATAATTGGGGTTTCTAATATAATTATTATGTTTAAACATATTTTACCAAATATTTTAAGACCAGTATTAGTAATTGGAACTATTGGTTTAGCTCTTGCTATTTTAGCTGAATCTACTTTAAGTTTTTTAGGAGTTGGTGTACCTCCTACAACTCCCTCTTTAGGGACATTGATAAGACTTGGTAATGATTTTTTATTTTCAGGAGAATGGTGGATAACTTTTTTTCCAGCAATTTTCTTAGTTATTTTAGCCTTTTCAATTAATTTATTAGGGGATTGGATGAGAGATACTTTAAATCCAAAATTAAAAAAATGACATTTTTAAAAATAAACAATCTTAGTGTTGATTATCAAATGAGAAAAGAAACAGTTTACGCTGCTAAGAATGTAAATATTGAGGTTAACAAAGGAGAAATTTTAGGATTAGTTGGAGAATCTGGATCAGGAAAAAGTACTGTAGGAAACGCTATCATAAGCTTAATTGATGAACCAGGTAAGGTTTCTAGTGGCTCAGTTATTTTAGGCGATCTTAACATTCATAAAAATTCTGAAAGTATAGCTAAATATAGAGGAAATAAAATTGGATTGATATTTCAAGATCCTCAAACGTCACTTAATCCAATTCTTACAGTGGGCGAACAGTTAATCGAAACAATTCAAACTCATCTTAAATTAAGCAAAGAAGAAGCAAAAAATAAATCTATAAATCTATTAAAAGAGGTTGGTATAAAAGATGCAGAGACAAGATTTGATAATTATCCTCACCAATTCTCAGGTGGAATGAGACAGCGAGTAGTAATTTCTTTAGCTTTATGTTGTGAACCAGAATTGTTAATAGCAGATGAACCAACAACAGCATTAGATGTATCAATTCAATCTCAAATATTAGAACTTATTAAAAAATTAACAAAAGAAAGAAACCTTGCGGTTATACTAATTACTCATGACATGGGTGTTATAGCAGAGACAGCAGACCGTGTAGCAGTTATGAAGAGTGGTAATTTGGTTGAAATCGGTGAAACTAAAAAAATATTAACCAATCCTCAAGAAAATTACACTAAAAGTTTAGTAAGTTCAGTTCCACCAACTAACAAAAAAATTTCAAGATTTGTGATTGTAGAAAAAGAAAACAATAACAAAAAAGAAAATAATATCAAAATATTAAATAGATGGTCAAAGAAAGAAATTATTAATCAAGATTTAGTTCAGATTAAAAATTTGAATAAAAGTTTTGATGATAATTTTTTTACGGAAAATTCTAAAAATTCTGTAATGGCTGTTAATGATGTTTCATTTGAAATAAAAGAAGGTGAATCTTTTGGTTTAGTAGGAGAAAGTGGAAGTGGAAAATCTACAATTGCCAAAATGATTGTAAATTTATTTAAACCTACTTCTGGAGATATCTTCTTTGACAACGTTTGTATAACAAAAATTAAGCAGAGATCTGAATTAATGAAATTTAGAAAACAAATTCAAATGATATTTCAAGATCCTTATTCTTCACTAAATGGAAGATTAAAAGTAAAAGATATAATTGCAGAACCGATAACACTTCATAACCCATCAATATCAAATATAGATTTAAATAATTATATTTATGATTTGCTCGAGTCTGTAGAATTAACCCAAAAATCTGCAGATCGATATCCACATGAATTTTCAGGAGGACAGAGACAGAGAATATCAATTGCAAGAGCGCTTGCCACACAACCAAGACTTTTAGTTTGTGATGAACCTACTTCTGCTTTGGATGTAAGTATTCAAGCTCAAATATTAAATTTGCTTAAAGATCTACAAGAACAATTAAATTTAACAATTTTATTTATAAGTCATGACTTACCTGTTGTTAGACAGATGTGTGATAGAATTGGAGTCTTAAAGGACGGCAAACTATGTGAAGTTTCAAACACTGAGGATTTATTTTTAAAACCAACGCATGAATATACAAAGGAACTTTTACGATTAATGCCTAAAATTGAGTCTATTTATAATTAATCTTTCGTAAGCCTAAAATGGTCCATTAAAAATGATTATTTAACTAATTATTTTGCAATCTCTCTCATAGATTGTATTATAGATTTTCTAAAAATTTTAGTTATGAGCAATAAAGATAGAGTCTTTATATTTGATACCACTATGCGTGATGGTGAGCAATCGCCAGGCGCATCTATGAGTTTAGAAGAAAAAATTCAAATCGCCAGAGTGTTTGATGAATTAGGTATTGATATAATTGAAGCAGGTTTTCCTATAGCTTCACCAGGAGATTTTGAAGCTGTTTCAGAAGTAAGTAAAATTTTAAAAAATTCTATCCCCGCAGGACTTTCAAGACACTCAGTAAAAGATATTGATAGAGCTTATGAAGCTCTAAAACATGCACCAAGATTTAGAATACATACATTTATTTCTACAAGTCCATTACATATGAAGCATAAATTAAATATGTCTCCAGAAGATGTTTATGAATCAATTGGCAAACATGTTGCTTATGCAAGAAAGTTTACAGATGATGTTGAGTGGTCATGTGAAGATGGAACTAGAACCGATATGGATTACATGTGCAAAACTGTAGAGCTTGCAATTAAAAATGGAGCCACAACAATTAATATTCCTGATACAGTTGGTTACACAATACCATCTGAGTTTACTACAATTATAGAAACTTTATTAAATAAAGTTCCTAATATTGATAAAGCAATTTTATCAACTCATTGTCATAATGATTTAGGTTTAGCAGTAGCTAACTCGTTAGCTGGAGTTCAAGCTGGAGCAAGACAAATTGAATGTACAATAAATGGATTAGGAGAAAGAGCAGGAAATGCTGCTCTTGAGGAAGTTGTTATGGCAATTAAAACAAGACCAGATTTAATGCCATATGAAACTGGAATTAATACAACACTTTTAAGCAAAGCTTCAAAAATTGTTTCAAATGCAACAGGATTTCCTGTTCAATATAATAAAGCTATCGTTGGAAAAAATGCTTTTGCTCATGAAGCAGGAATTCATCAAGATGGGATGTTAAAAAATAGACAAACCTACGAGATAATGACACCTGAAAGTGTAGGGGTTAAGCAAACATCATTAGTGATGGGAAAGCATTCTGGCCGACATGCATTTAAAGATAAACTAAACAGCTTAGGCTATCCAGATTTAACTGATGATGTAGTAGGAAATGCATTTGCAAAATTCAAAGTCTTAGCAGATAAGAAAAAACATGTTTATGATGAAGATATCATTGCCTTAGTAGATGATAGTTTAATTGTAGATAATAAAGTAAATGCAATAACTCTTAAATCTTTAAAAGTTTTTGCTGGAACAGGAGAACCACAAAAAGCAGAAATGACTTTGGATGTTTACGGTGATGTTAAAAACGCAACAGAAACTGGCGATGGTCCAGTGGATGCAATATTCAAATGTATTAAAACTTTGTATCCTCACGATGTTAACTTACAGCTTTATCAAGTCCATGCAGTTACAGAAGGAACAGATGCACAAGCAACAGTAAGTGTAAAAATAGAGGAAAAGGGTAAAACAACAGTAGGTCAAGCAGCTGATACAGATACTTTAGTTGCATCAGCAAATGCTTACATAAATGCATTAAATAAAATGATAATCAAACGAGATAAAACAGCTCCTATGGAGCAAGAAAGTCAGAAAGTAAGAGGGATATAATGGGGTTATTTAGCAGTGTTAAAAAAATATGGAGCCAAGATATGGCAATTGATCTTGGAACAGCAAACACACTTGTAGTTTTAAAGGGTCAAGGTGTAGTACTTAATGAACCTTCAGTTGTTGCGATAGTTGATCAAGGTGGAAAAAAAAACGTATTAGCTGTTGGAGATGAAGCTAAGACAATGCTAGGAAGAACACCAGGTAACATTAGTGCAATTAGACCTTTAAGAGATGGTGTTATTGCAGATTTTATAGTTACAGAAGAAATGATTAAACATTTTATTAAAAAAGTTCATAAAGGAAGCACATTTGCTAATCCTAGAATATTGATTTGTGTGCCAACTGGTTCAACACCAGTTGAAAGAAAAGCAATTCAAGATAGTGCTTTAGCAGCAGGTGCAAGAAGAGTTCAGTTAATTGAAGAGCCAATTGCAGCAGCCATTGGAGCAAATCTTCCAATTTCTGAAGCAACTGGTTCAATGATTGTAGATATTGGCGGGGGTACAAGTGAAATTGCAGTAATGTCTTTAGGTGGATTAGTATACTCTAAATCTTTAAGAGTTGCAGGTGACTCAATGGATACAGCAATCGTAGATTATATGAGAAAAGAATATAATTTATTAATTGGTGATACTACTGCTGAAAAAATAAAAAAAGAAATGGGAACAGCTGTACCAACGGGAACAAATACTTATCCAGTTAAAGGAAGAGATTTAAGATCAGGTACTCCAAAGGAAGTTAATATTACAGAGGAAGATACTGCTGAAGCACTAAATGATATTATGAAGCAAATGGTTGGTGCAATTAAAGATGCGTTAGAAAATACTCCACCTGAGTTGTCAGCTGATTTAGTTGATATGGGTTTAACTTTAACAGGTGGTGGTGCTTTGTTAAAAAATATCGATAAAAGGTTTTCTAAAGAAACAGGTTTACCAGTTCATATAGCAGATGATCCATTATCTTGTGTAGCTGTTGGTACAGGTAAAGCTTTGGATCAAGAAGAAACTTTTTCTACTATGTTATCTGAATATTAGGAAAAATGGCTACTGGCAGAGATGATTTTGTAATTGCCATCAGGTCAGCTTTTTTAAAAAAAAAAGATAAACAAAAATTTTCTTTACTAACTTTAATTGTTTTGTCAATTTTTGTAATAGTTCTAAGTAATTTTAATTTTAAAGCAATACAATTTGTTAAATTAGGAATTAATGAAGTAATTTATAGATCATCTCATATTGCATCAATCCCAGAAAATAAATTAAAAGAGATAACTTCAAAATTTAAATCACATATGGATTTATATGAAAGTCATCAGAAAGAATTAACTAAAATAAAAAATTCTGACCAACTTAAATTACAAAATGAATTTTTAACTGCAGAAAATAAAAAGCTTAGAGACTTACTTGATGAAAGTATAAGTTCACAAGAAATATTTGCCAGAGTTTTAATTGATAAAGACAGTCCATATTTAAAATCAGTAGTATTAAATAAAGGCACAAAGGATAAAGTAAAAATTGGAATGGCTGTTATTGATGATGTTTATTTAGTTGGCCAGATAATTGAAGTAAATTATACTAATTCAAGGGCATTACTATTGTCAGATCTTAATAGCAAAATACCATCTGTTTTAGAGCCAGATGATATACAAGCTGTAATTTCTGGGACAGGAAGTTATTTTGGAAAAATTGAACATACTCAAGAGGAATTTAAAGAAGAATTTAAAAATAAAGAAATTTTTGCCTACACCTCAGGTCTTGGTGGTTTATTCAAACCTGGTATACCAATTGGAAAAATTAACAACATTTCAGAGGGTAAAATTGATTTTTTTTCTGATTTTACACAACTTAACTATGTAAAAATAGTTTCTTATAAAATAAGTGGAGAAGAATAATGTCATCACTTAATAAAAGTCCTTTTTTAAAAATATTCTTATCCTATCTACCATTTATAATGTTGTTTTTTTCTGTATTTAATGAGTTTGATTTTAATTACTTAAAACTTGATTATTTTTCTTTTAATTTTGCTCATTTATTAATTTTCTTTTGGACTTTAAGAAATCCTGATCAATTAGGCTATCTAGCTATTTTCTTTGCAGGTATAATTAATGATGTTGTAATAGGTATACCAATAGGAATTAGTAGTTTTTGTTACCTTATTCTTTGCTCTGTAACAGCTTATATAAGAAACATTACTTTAACCCCAAACTTTATGAAGGACTGGATATCATTATTATTCACAATTTTATTAATAAATTCAATTCAAGTAATTATTTTGGATTTAGTCTTTTTAATTAAAGTTGATTACACCAATTATTTAATTAACTCAGGTTTTACTTTTTTATTTTATCCAATATTTTTCTTATTTTTTAATTTTTTAAACGAAAGAATTTCATATCAAACAAATGATTAAATCTAATTCAGGAATAAGAAAAACTGATGTAATTAATAGACGGATGTTCATAATAGGAGCAGCAAAAATTGTAGTTTTTGTTGGTATTATTGCTCGCTTGTTTTCTTTACAAATAAATGAAAATAAAAAATATCTAACACTTTCAGATAAAAATAGAATTAGAGAATGGAAACTTCCACCTACAAGGGGGAATATCGTTGATTATTTTGGAAATGTAATTGCAGGAAATTTAAAAGTTTATCAATTACATATAATTCCAGAGCAAGTTGAGAGCTTCAATTATTTATTAGTTAGATTGAAAAACCTTTTAAATCTAAGTGAAAAAAAAATTGCAAAGATAAAAAAATTAAAATCAGAACTGAAACCCTGGGACAGTATTATTGTTTCTGAAAATTTAAGTTGGAGTCAATTCGTAAAAATTAATAATTATTTATACGATCTTGTTGGTGTTAAACCTGTAATGACAATCTCCAGAAACTATCCTTTTAACGATGTATACACACACGTTCTTGGATATGTAAGTCAACCAAATGAACAAGAAATTTTAGACAATCAAACTATCCAAGAAAGATTTGTACCTGGAATGAAAATTGGAAAACTGGGATTAGAGAAAAGACTAGAAAATCATTTAATTGGAACAAATGCTATTCAAAGATATGAAGTTAATGCTTACGGTAAAAGAATTAATCAACTTGAGCATCAAAAAGGTGAACAAGGATCAAAAATACGTTTGACTGTAGATACAGAAATACAAAAAGCTTGTGGGGAATTGTTAAACGAAAAAGCAGGATCTATAAGTGTAATGGATATCTATACTGGAGATATAATAGCAATGTATTCATCTCCATCTTATAATCCAAATTTATTTTTATTCGGAATAAGTCAAGATGAGTGGCAATTAATTAGAAATAATCCATTAAAACCATTAATAAACAAAACCCTTTCGGGTCTATACTCACCAGGTTCAACAATAAAACCTATCGTTGCGCTTTCAGCTTTAGAAAACAAAGTAATAGATACAAAGTTTAAAGTTAAATGCACAGGAAAAATGGAGCTGTATGGACAAACATTTCACTGTTGGAAGGAAAAAGGACATGGTTGGGTAAGTTTAAAAAATGCCATGAAGCAATCTTGTGATACTTATTTTTATGAGGTTGCAAGATTATTAGGTGTCGATAGGTTAAACATTACAGCTGAAAAGTTTGGCTTAGGAAAAAAAGTTCTTGGTGATTATTTTGATAATGAAAAAAAAGGATTATTTCCGAGTACAAAATGGAAAAAAAATAATCTAGGCAAAGGTTGGGTATTAGGTGAAACTTTAATCACAGGTATTGGTCAAGGTTATACACAAACAACTCCTTTACAACTTTGTATGATGACTGCACAAATTGCAAATGGAGGCTTTGCTGTAAAACCGAAAATAATAGTGGATAGTAATCCAGTTTCTTATGAAGATGCAAAACAATCAATGGAAAGCGGGTTATTATTTGATACCGACTCTGAGGAATTGTTGGACAAAAAGTTATTTCAAAACCAAAAAAATATTAAGATTGTTCAAGAAGCCATGTTTGCTTCGACCAATGAAAGATTTGGAACTTCTTATAAGTCAAGAATTGATGACCCTAAATATCAATTTGCAGGAAAAACTGGAACAGCCCAGGTCAAGAGAATTAGTAAAAGAGAGAGGGAATTGGATTTAGAGTTAGAGCAAATACCATACAAAGATAGAGATCATGCTTTGTATGTTGCGTATGGTCCATATGTTAATCCAAGGTATGCGCTTAGTATAATTGTTGAGCATGGTGGTTCGGGAAGTAAGGCGGCAGCACCAATTGCAAAAAAATTATTTAAATTAATCATCGACAGACATGATTTAAGAAATAAACAATCAAATTTTGAGAGGATTACAGTTTAAATGTTTCAGCATGATAGATTGAGTAATGAGATTACATTATTTCAAAAAATAAAAAACCTAGATTATATATTGTTGATTTCTGTCATCCTTCTTTCTGTATTAAGTGTATTTGTTATGTACTCTACAGATGGTGGTGAAATACTTTTTCATACAAAAAATCATTTTGTAAAACTTGCAGTTTTTTTTCCTTTAATGATTTTTGTGGCTTTCTTTAACATAAAATTTTGGCATAACTTTTCTTATATAATCTACTTTATAGTAATACTTTTATTAATTTATGTTTCATTTTTTGGAATAAAGTCCTCTGGTTCACAAAGATGGATGGATCTTTATTTATTTGTTCTGCAACCTTCAGAACTTATGAAAGTAGCAATCATAATGTGTCTTGCAAAATATTTTCATAGATTAAAAATAGAAAATGTTAATTCATTTACCAATATAACTATTGTGTTGTCGATTATAATAATTCCAATAATTTTTGTAATTTCTCAACCTGATCTTGGTACATCTATATTAATTGCTTTAAGTGGATTAATTATTTTATGGTTAGGAGGCATAAAAATTAAATATTTTATATACTCATTTATTACTTTCTTAATTTCACTTCCATTTATAATCTCATTTCTAAAACCATATCAAAAACTTAGAATATTAACTTTTTTAGATCCAGATAGAGATCCATTGGGTGCTGGGTATCAAATTATACAGTCGAAAATAGCTATTGGTTCAGGTGGCCTTGACGGAAAAGGTTTTTTAAAAGGAACCCAGAGCTATTTAGATTTTTTACCTGAAAAACATACAGATTTTATATTTACTTTATTTTCAGAAGAGTTTGGTTTTATAGGCTCAGTTGGTCTTTTGGTATTATACTCAATAATAATTTTTAGAATTGTAAGAATAGGAGCAATTTCGAGAAGTAATTTTGCCAGACTTTTTTGTTTTGGTTATGCGTTTGCAATATTTATTTATATTTTCGTAAACCTTTCAATGGTTCTAGGTTTACTACCTATAGTTGGTTCTCCATTACCAATAATGTCCTATGGAGGTTCATCAATGTTGGCTACAATGATTGGCTTTGGCATAGTATTGAGTGCAAAAATCAATCATAAACAAATGATTGCATAATAAAATTTAAATTTGCATAATTTGTCACTCTGATAAATTAATTTTTACTTGTATAACAATTTCATGAATAAAAATCTTAAAGTAGGAATAGTTGGAGCAGGAATTCAAGGTGTATCTAATGCTTTGTTTCTTCAAAAAAAAGGTTTCAATGTAACTATCTTTGACAGAGACAACCCAGGTAGCCAAGCCGCCTCTTATGGTAATGCAGGTCACTTTTCACCTTATGCATCTCTTTCTTTAAACAGAACTGATGTTCTAGCAGATGTGCCTGCAATGTTGCTTAGTTCTTCAGGTCCACTTGCTTTAAAATGGAATTACGTTCCTAAAATGATTCCATGGTTTATAAAATTTATAATGAATACTACTAAAACTAAGATGATGCATACCGCTAAAAATATGCACCAAATTTTAGATCTAGCTTTACCTGCATATGATGAATTATTTGAAGAGATAGACCTAGACGGTTTGGTTGAAAACAAAGGAATTCTTTATATATGGAACGATAAAGATTTAAAGAGTAGAGAATTAGAAATTAAAGTCAGAGAAGAATTAGGTGTTGAACAACAATTGGTCACTAAAGCTGAAATACACGATCTTGAACCACACATTAAACCATTTTACCATGCTGGCGTATATTACCCTTATGCAAGACATGCAAGAAATCCGAAAAGAATTCTTTTAAAACTATTTGATTTATTTCTGCGAAAAGGTGGAAAATTTAATAAAGTAAATATTAAAGATATTAGTTTCGATGAAGAAAAACCAGTTTTTAAAACCGAAACTCAAAGTTATGTTTTTGATAAAGCAGTAATAGCTTGTGGAGCTTTTTCAAAAAAATTAACAGATAATCTTGGTGAAAGAATTCCTTTAGATACTGAGCGAGGATATCATGTTCATTTCAAAAATTGCGATCATTTATTAACTAGACCTGTAATATTTTCCAACCGTGGATTTGGAATTACACCGATGGAACAAGGTTTAAGAGTAGTTGGAACCGTAGAATTTGGTGGATTAGATAATCCATTATCTAAATCAAGAGTTAAAAATTTGATCAATAACGCAAAATATATGCTTGGTGATTTACCTGAGCATGAGGATGAGTGGCTAGGATTTAGACCAACTTTACCTGATTTTTTACCTGTTATGGGACCATCAAAAAATCATAAAAATATTTATTATTGTTTTGGGCATCATCATTTAGGATGGACTTTAGGCCCAATTTCTGGAAAGATTATTTCTGGGATGATAGCGAAAGAAAATACAAATTTAGATTTAAAACCTTATAGTTCGCTTAGATTTAGTTAAGTGACTAAAGATAATAATTTTTTAGCTTATTTATATCTATTTTTAACAGTAACTTTCTGGGCAGGAAATTTTGTAGTAGGTAAGCTTGCAAGTTTTTATGAAGTTCCTCCTTTTTCATTAAATTTTTACAGATGGCTTTTTGCTTGGCTAATTTTAGCACCTTTTACAATTCCTGAAATATTAGAGAAAAGAAACTATATAATTAAAAACTATAAACTTTTCATTATTTTGGGAGTTACTAGTATTACGGTTTTTAATTCAATTGTTTATTATTCATTAAATTTTACTCAGGTGATTAGCGGAGTTTTAATGATTTCAACGATACCTGTAATGATCATGTTGTTTTCGTCAATTTTAAAAATTGAAAAAACAAATATATTTCAAATCATCGGAGTAATTTTTTCTTTTGTCGGTGTGATTATGATTATTACAAAAGCAAATTTAGAAATATTAAAAAATTTAGATTTTAATAAAGGGGATATCACTATGGTTATAGCAATGTTCTCATGGGCTTTATATTCTACATTGTTAAAAGGAAAAAAATATGAATTAACTCAAATATCATTACTTCAAGTAGTAATTACTTTTGGTTTAGTATTTTTGATACCAATTTATTTTATTGAATATCAAATTGGATTTAGAATTAATTTAGAATTACCATTCATTTTAATACTATCATATGTGGTTTTGTTTCCAGGTTTGGCATCTTTTCTTTTATGGATAAAAGGAATATCTATGATTGGTGCTAATCGATCTGGTGTGTTTTTACACCTAATGCCAATTTTGAGCGCAATTATGGCGATGATTTTTTTTAGTGAAAAATTTATGTTTTATCATATTTTAGGCGCTTGTTTTATTATTACAGGAATATTGTTATCAAATAAGAAAGTTAAAAATGCTTAAAGTCGCTATATTAGACGATTATCAAAATGTTGCTCAACAATTTGTAGATTTAGAAAAACTATCTGGAAAATATGAATTCAAGATTTTTAGCGAACCTTTTGTAGATGAAGCAGATGCAATTGATCAGCTAGCTGATTTTGAAGCTTTATTAATAATGAGAGAAAGAACTCCAATCACAAAAAATTTAATTGATAATTTAAATGATTTAAAATTTGTAATCACAAGTGGATTACGTAATAGATCTATTGATTTAGAGGCTGCTAAGAAAAGAAAAATTATAGTTTGTGGAACAGATATAAATATTAACCCAACTCCTGAATTAACTTGGGCACTAATTCTTGGCTTGGCAAGAAACTTTAAAGAAGAGTTCGATAATATGTACCAAGGATATTGGCAAACTACTATTGGAGTAGAATTAAAAGGAAAAATCCTAGGCTTAATTGGTCTAGGCAGGGTAGGCAGTGAAGTTGCTAAAATTGGAAAGGCTTTTGGTATGCAAGTAATGGCCTGGAGTGAAAATCTTAACTTAGATAAGTGTAAAGAATTAGACGTACTGCCTTGCAGTAAAGAAGATTTAATTACAAATTCTGATGTTCTTTCAATTCATGTTCAAGGAGGTGAAAGATACAAAGACTGCATTACTTTAAAAGAATTAGATAAAATGAAAAAAACAGCTTTTTTAATAAACACATCTCGTGGACCTATTGTAAATGAAGATGATTTAATTATTGCTTTATCAACTAATGTAATTGCTGGTGCAGGAATTGATGTATATGAAAAAGAACCCTTACCTGAAAATAATAAGCTTAGATTTTTACCAAATGCATTGCTTACTCCACACATTGGTTATGTTACTGCTGAAAATTATAGTATTTTTTATAATCAAATGATCGAAGGATTAGAGGCTTGTGTAAATGGAAAGCCTATCAGAGTTCTAGAGTAACTATGGAGTTACCTGTTGTTAATCACGAGGATTATTTTGCTAAAATTGGTGATGATCACAAATTTCCAATAAATAAATTTGGCGAACTAGCAAACTACTTAATCCAAAATAAAATAGTAAAAAAATTTCACAAACCATCACCTTGCTCATTTGAAACATTAAGCTACGCACATGCAAAAAATTATATTTCAGACATTAAAAATAAAACTTTAAGTAAAGAGGGAATAAAAAAAATTGGATTTCCACTTGTTGATAGTGTTGTTCAAAGATCGTTAGTTGCTACAGGCGGTACAGTTTTAGCATCTAAACTTGCAATCAATTATGGCATATCATGTAATACTGCTGGAGGTAGCCACCACGCAAGTTATGATGGAGGAGCGGGCTATTGTGTATTTAATGATGTTGCAGTTGCGTCAAATTACTTACTTAATAGAGGTCTTGCTAATAAAATTTTAATTGTTGATTTAGATGTTCATCAAGGAAATGGTAATTCAGAAATTTTTAAAGATAATAGAAGTGTATTTACATTCAGTATGCATTCTAAAACTAACTATCCAGCAAAAAAATCAAAAAGTGATTTAGATGTGGAGCTCGAGGATAATTTAGAGGATGATGCTTATATCAAAACACTTAAACATTATTTAAATGAGTTAAATCAAGAAAATTTTGATTTCATTTTTTACATAGCTGGTGTCGATATTCATTTTAACGACAGATTAGGGAAATTAAAAATTTCTGATGAGGGTATTAAATTAAGAGATGAGCTAGTAGTAGAAAACTTTTTTTCTAGACGAATACCATTTTGTGGGGTTTTGGGTGGTGGTTATAATAAAGATTTTAATAAACTTGTTGAATTACATTCAATGTTACATCAATCTTGTGCTAAATATATAGGATCATGACAAAAAAAATAAATCCAAATTTAACTGCTGAGCAAAAATTAATTTTATTTGAGGAAGGTACCGAGCGTGCTGGATCAAGTGAACTTAATCATGAAAAAAGGGAAGGAAGTTTTCATTGTGCAAACTGTGGTGAAAAATTATTTGATTCAAAAACAAAATATGAGAGCGGATCTGGATGGCCTTCTTTTTATGAATCTTTGCCAGACGTATTTGAAACCAAAACAGATCACCACATAGGTTATGCAAGAACCGAATATCATTGTAAAAAATGTGGAGGCCATCATGGGCATATATTCGATGATGGACCTGAGCCTACAGGAAAACGATTTTGTAACAATGGGGTATGTTTAGTTTTTAAACCTAAGAGCTAAATTTAATGTTTGAAAATATCGATATTGAGAAAGTTAAAGAAGAGCTAAGAAATCACTCAGCAAATTATAAAGAAAATTTCGCCAAAATTGAAAAGTTCATAGAAACTGAAATACAAGAAATATTAAATCTCAAAAAAAACAATAAATCTATAATTCCAGAAATTAGTATTAATGAGCTAGATCAAAAAAACACAAAGGTAATAGAAGATATAAAAAAAAGAGGCTGTGTAATAATCCGAGATGTTTTTGAAGACAAATTTATTGAAAATTTAAATTTAGAATTAGAGAAGTATATTGATGAAAATAATTATTACGACGATCAAAGGAAGAAAGCTGATTTAGATAAATATTTTAGTGATCTTAAATCAGGTAAACCCCAAATATACGGCCTTTATTGGTCTAAAGCACAGATAGAAATAAGACACTCAGAGCAAATGGCTAAAGTAAAAAAATGGCTAAATAATCTTTGGTTATTTGAAAACTCTGAATATAAAGTTTTTGATCCAAATAAAGAATTGTCTTATGCAGATAGAGTAAGAAGAAGAGAGCCAGGTGATGATACTTTGGGACTTTCTCCTCATTGCGATGCTGGATCTATTGAAAGATGGACCGATAGTCATTATCAAAAAATTTATAGAGATATTTTTTGTGACAACTTTGAAAAATATAATCCATTTGAAGCAAAGTATAGAGATAGAACAATAGAGTTCGAGTCTCCTGCGGTTGCACATGTGTTTAGAACATTTCAAGGATGGACTGCTTTAACAGAACAAGGACCATGTGATGGAACTTTACAATTAATACCTATTGCTAAAGGAATTGCTTATGTTTTAACCAGAGCATTACTAGATGATGTTGAAGAAAATGAATTGTGTGGATCAAAACTTGGTAGAGCTTTATCAGTAAACAAAGATTATCATTCATTACTGTTAAAAGGTTTAGTTTCAATTCCAAAAATGAAACCAGGTGACACTGTTTGGTGGCATCCAGACGTTGTTCATGCCGTTGAAAACAAACACTCAGGAAAAAATTATTCAAATGTTATTTACGTTGGTGCAACACCATATTGTAAAAAAAATCTAGATTATACAGTAAAACAATCAAAAAAATTTTTAGAAGGAAAGAGTCCGCCAGATTTTGCAGCTGAAGATTATGAAATTAATTATAAAGATAGAGTTAAACTAAAAGATTTAAGCTCTTTAGCTAAGAAACAATTAGCTTTAGAAGAATGGAATTAATTATTTAAAAGATCTTGAAGTTTATTTTCTTTTTCTAATGCTCTTACTTCATCATAACCACCAATATGCTGGTCATCAAAAAAAATTTGTGGAATAGTTCTTTTTCCATTAGCTTTTTTAATCATTTCATCCATTGCTCCATCAACTTTTGAAATATCAATTTCATTATAAGGCGCATTATTTCTAGCTAATAATCTTTTTGCAGCCTCACAATAATTACATAGTGGACCTGTATACATGGTAATTTTTTTCATGAACTATAAATAGTCACCTTTTTTAATTTTACTAGCTATTTCTTTTCTAGAATATTCAAATTTTTTTCGATGTTTTATACTTTTTTGGTTTACTCTTTTTCTCCATAACCTGAAAGATGATGGTTTTAGAGATCTTCGCATAATTTTAATTACATCAGATTCTTTCTTTCCTGTTTTTTTTTCAATTTCCTCGAAAGTGATCCTATCTGCCCAGGCTGCCCAAATGATCCAATCCGGATCGTCCATTTTGGGCTCTGGGTTTTTGACTCTAGTAACTGGTCTGTGACCTTTTTTTTTCATAAATCCTTTATATTTGAAAAAAATATTTAATGCATTTTTTTTAGCCTCTGATATTATGTCTTAGATAGTCCTTCTTAGCCATCTTTAGCTCCCGGTTTTTAAGGACTATCTTTTTTTATGCTCCCCTTAGATTTCATTCTTTATCTACAGATAATAATTTTTCTTTTCATTACACCAGGAACCCCAAGAGTTGTGATTATCTCGTATTCAATGAATTATGGAGTTGGAAAATGTGTTTGGTCAGCGTTAGGGGATGTAACAGCAAATTTTATACAGGCAACTTTAGTAATTTTTGTAATAGGATCTTTTTTTTCTGAGAACTCAACGATATTAAATATATTTAAATGGATAGGAGTAATTTATATTTTATATCTTGCTTATGATATTTATAAATCACGTCCAAAAACCATTTCAAGCGAAAGTGAAACAAAAAAAAGCAACTTATCATTTTTTCGAGATGGTTTCTTAGTTGCTGGAACAAGTCCTAAAGCTTGGATGTTTTTTCCTTTTATATTTCCACAATTTATTGACTTTAATTCAAATTTATTGGCACAATTTGTAATTTTAATTACAACTTACATTGTTTTAGATTTTTTATCTTTGATTGGTTATGCAATGCTTGCACAGAAATTAATTAAGTGGATCACTGCAAATCCAAAAACAATTAATACAATTTCTGCGAGTGTTTTAGTAATTATTGCTGGAATAATTGTTATAACACAGCAATATTAAATTATTTTTGGTCTTTATTGCCACTTGCATAAAATAAAATTTCTTTATTTAATCATAACATAATTAATTAATTAAAGAGGAAATAAAATGAGATTAAATAAAATAATTTTAAGTTTTGTTTCTGCATTAGTAATTTTATTTTCAACTTCTGTTGCATCTTTTGCAAAAGTAGTTGGTGACAAAATTATTTTAGGTGCTGCAATTTCCTTAACTGGTAAATACTCATCTAATGGTGTTCATACTCAAAATGGTTACAACATGGCCGTTGATAGAATTAACAGCATGGGTGGGGTTAAAGTTGGTGGAAAGACTTATAAGTTTGATATTATTTATTACGATGATGAATCAAACCCTAAGAGAGCTGCACAGCTTGCAGAAAGATTAATATCGCAAGATGGTGTTGAGTTTATGCTTGGCCCTTACAGTTCTGGTTTAACTAAAGCGATTGCGCCGGTGACTGAAAAATATGGTGTTCCAATGGTTGAAGCAAATGGTGCATCTAGATCTTTGTTTACAAAAGGCTACAAATATCTATTTGCTGTATTAGCTCCAGCTAACCTATATCTTGATGTTGCTATCGAAACAGCGGTTGAATTAAATGGTGGAAAACCTGTAAGAATTGCTCAAGCGTTTGAACAAGATGCTTTTTCACAGGACGTTAGATTAGGTATTTTAGATGCTGCAGAAAGAACTGGTTCTAAAATCATAATCGACGATAAATTACCTAAAGAGCTTAATGATATGGCTGCTACTTTGGTTAAAGTGAAACAGATGAGACCAGATGTACTTGTTGTATCAGGTCATACAAAAGGAGCATTAACTGCAATCAGACAAATTGCTGAAATGAAAGTTGATGTTCCAATGCTAGCTATGACACACTGTGATGCAGCTAAGTTATCTAAACAGCATGGTAAAAATTCACAGTATGCACTTTGCGCTTCTCAATGGCACAAGTCGCTAACTTATAAAGATGATTTCTTTAAAGATGGTATGACTTATGCTGCAGACTTTGAGAAAGAGTTTGGATATGATCCACCTTACCAATCTGCTGAATCTTCAGCTGCTTTATTGGTATTCAAAGATGCATTTGAAAGAGCAAATTCTTTCGATCAAAAGAAAGTAAGAGATGCTCTTGCAGCTACTAACATGCAAACATTCTACGGAAATATCAAATTTGCACCTGGTGGTCAGAACGTTGACAAGCCAATGGTACTTTTCCAAGTAATGTGTGATGCTTCAGGAAGTTGTGAAAATAAAGTTGTTGCTCCATTAAAATGGGCATCAGCTAAGTTAATACATCCAATTCCTAAGTGGTCAGAAAGATAAATTAAAATACTTAAGCCCCCTAGTCATAGGGGGCTTTTTTTTATATAACCCAAAAATAATTTTTATGGATTTTCTTGTATTTCAATACCCAATGATAACTGTTCAAGCCTGCTTGGATGGAATTCTTCTTGGAGTTTTGTTTGCATTAATTGCATATGGAATGGCACTTCAATGGGGTGTAATGAATATTATTAATATTGCACAAGGAGATCTTGTTATTTTAGGTGGATACATCGCATATTTTATGTACCTCTATGGTATTCATCCAGCATGGGGAGTAATTGTTGCGCCTGTAATAATGTACTTTGTTGGTATAGCGATTTACAAACTAGTAATTAATAAAGTAGTAGATAGGGATTTATTTATCTCTATTTTGGCGACTTTTGGAATAAGTATTCTTTTCATGCAATTAATGAATTTCGCATTTGGTGCAGATGTTGTGCTTGCAAACTCTGGTTATGGAACAACCATGTTGTTTGATAGCAATGTTGTGCTACCTAATTCAAAAATATTTTCAGCATTTATAAGTATTTTGTTTGCAGTTTGTTTAGTAATTTACATGAAAAAATCTAAGCTTGGCCGAGCTATTAGAGCTACAGCTCAAAATGCTAGAGCTGCAAAAATTTTAGGCGTTGATACAGAAAAAGTTTATGCAGCAACATTTGGAATAAATGCTGCTCTTTGCGGTGTAGCTGGAGCATTAATTTCAATAACATTTACTATTCATCCTTACATGGGCTTACCATATACGATTAGATCTTTTATGATCGTGATTGTAGCAGGATTAGGAAACTTGCCTGGTGTTGCAATGTCAGGAATGGGATTAGGAGTTTTTGAAGAGTTTGCAGATTATATTTTAGGAACAGAATTTAGAATTGGTTCAGTATTTTTATTATTGGTTTTAATCCTAGTTTACAGAAGATTTAAACTTTCTAGAAAAAGAGAGTATTTAAAATGAGAAAAGTTAAAATTAATGATAACGAGGGCAAATCTGTTGAGGTTGATATAGATGAATTTAAAAAGCATTTGGACGAATATCATTCTTCAGGGTCAAGTGTTCATGATGAAGATGGCCATTATTTTACAGTAGATCAGAATTTTAGAGATAAAATCAAGAGCTTATATGAACAAAAATAATTTAATTTTATATATAGGCATATTAATTTTTGGGCTAGCAGCTCCTTATGTATTTCCTGCATTTAAAGTTCAATTATCAATTCTTTGTATATTGATTGTCCTTGCTATCACTTGGAATATTCAAGGGGGTGAAATGGGATATAACACTTTTGGAAATATTTTATTTTATGGATTAGGAATGTATTTATGCGCCTCGGTTCAAGTAGGAATGTTTTTTCCATTAGCCGAATGGACCGAAAGTGGCGGTGAAAAAACATTTGTTCATACTCCTACACAGTTTTTTCAAGGAATGGCAGTTGGATTAGTTGTGGCTGCTGTAGTTCCAACCATTGTAGCTGCTTTAATAGGATATTCTATTCTTGGACTTAGAGGACATTATTTTGCAATTTGTACCTTAGGTTTAGGTGTAGCTGCAGGTGAAATTTCTGGTGGAATAGAAATTATTGGAGCAGGACAAGGTTTTACAACTCCCCCTTTTCCTAATGTAGGAAGTTTAGAAGCCAGAGGTGAATTTTTTTATTTTTTAAGTTTCTTAGTTTTGATCTTAACTTTTCTTGCTGTCAAAGCAATTTACTCTACAAGATTTAAATTAATTTTGAATGCTATTAGAGACAACGAAGATAAAGCAGAGGCGATGGGAATAGAGACCATGAAATATAAAATTATTGGTTGGATGATATCTGCTTTCTTCTGTGGTCTAGCAGGCGGAATAATGGGTGGCTTAGTTGGATACATCGACTCAACAGATGTAGCATTCGATGGAAGAGAAATGGGAGTATTCATGGTTCTAATGGCAATATTAGGTGGTAAAGGAACTTTATGGGGACCAGTTATTGGAGCAACTGTATTTCATATATTTAAAGAAGGTTTTTGGACTTTCTTTTTGGGTTGGCAATATGTTGCTTTGGGAGTTTTAATTGTTGTAATTGTAATTTATTTTCCAGAAGGAATTATGGGATGGCTAAGAGAAAAATATCCAGAACGATTTGGAGAAGTAGTTGATGAAGCAGACCGAAAGGCACAGGTAGAAATAAAATGAGTATTCTTGAAGTAAATAACGTTAGTAAATCTTTTGGAGGAGTAAAAGCTAACGTTGATATTTCTATGTCTGTAGAAAAGGGAAAAATAGTAGGATTAATTGGTCCAAATGGATCTGGAAAGACAACATTGTTTAATTCTATTGTAGGAACTTATCCTATCGATCAAGGATCAATTAAATTTAATGGAAAAGAAGTTTCTGAATTACCAGTTCCAGTTATTGCAAAATTAGGTTTATTAAGAACATTTCAACAGACAAGAATTTATGGGAAATTGAACTGCATCGATAACATGCTTATCAGTCACAAAGGAAGTGATGAAAGTATGTTTAAAATATTTTCAAAGATACCTCAGGAATTAACTGAAAAAGCAGAAAATTTATTAAATTTTGTTGGATTGTATCAAAAGAGAAAGCTTAGAGCTGGAGATTTATCTTTTGGACAACAAAAGTTACTTGAGCTTGCTATGGCATTAATGAACGAGCCAGAAATGCTTTTATTAGATGAACCAACTGCAGGAATTAATCCTACTTTGATCAATGGAATTATAGATAGATTGATAAAAGTAAATCAAGACTTTGGAATTACTCTTTTAGTTATTGAGCACAACATGAGAGTAATAATGCAATTAGCAGAGAATATTTTTTGTTTGGCTCATGGTAAAATGTTAGCTAATGGTTCTCCAGATGAAATTAAAAATGATAAGCGTGTTATCGATGCTTATTTAGGGGCTCAATGATGTCAAATCAATATGAAGTTTTAGGTAAAGCTCCAACACCAGAAGATTTAAAAAAACTTTCTCCAAATGAAATTCATTTAACAATTAAAAATTTAAGTGCCGGTTATGGAAAAATGGAAATTTTGCATAACTTTGATTTATTTGTAAATAAAGCACAATCACTATGTTTAATTGGTCCAAATGGAGCAGGCAAATCTACAATACTTCATTCAATATATGGTTTTACGAATATTTTTTCAGGTCAAATAGAAATAGATGGAAAAGAAATTACTAACCTAACACCAGCTGAAAAACTAAAGTCAGTTGGTATCGCATATATTTTACAAGATAATTCAGTTTTTCCAGACATGACAGTTGAAGAAAACTTATTAATGGGTGGATATATTAAAGATAAAACAGAAGAATCATTTCAAGAAGCAGAAAGAATTTTAGAAAAATATGAAAGATTAAGAAATAGAAGAAACCAGCCTGCAAAAGTGTTATCTGGTGGTGAAAGAAGATTATTAGAAATATCTAGAGCTTTAGTTATGAAACCATCTGTATTATTGGTAGATGAACCGTCAATTGGTTTAGAACCAAGATACATTGATATGGTATTTGAAATTTTAAGAGATCTTCAACAGAATGAAAAGAAAACTATAATTCTAGTTGAGCAAAATGCCAAAAAAGGTTTAGAGTTTGCAGACATAGGATACGTTTTGGTATCAGGACAAACTGCAATCGCCGGCAAAGGAGATGAGTTATTACAAAATCCAGATGTCGGTAGACTATTCCTTGGTGGTTAATGATTAATAAAAAAATTTTCTTTAAAGGATATAAATCAATATTAGCGCATGACAGTCCTGCAATTGCTTTAGGCTGTTGTTTTATAGCTATTGGTGCTCTTCTTAAAAATTTAGGATTTAACATCCAGGAAAGTATTTTTTCAACAATGTTGACTTATGCTTTGCCAGGATCTTTAGTTATGGCAGAGTCTTTATTAGTTGGAGCATCATTGTTAAATATTTTTTTAGCAGTTTGGTTTGTGAATGCTCGTTTATATCCAATGGCTGTTTCTTTGTTCCCATTAATGATGCATAAAAATCAACCTAAATGGAAATATTACTTTTCTTGTCATTTTATAGCTGTATCGGCTTGGTTGATTATGAAAAGCAATTACAAATCAATCCCAAAAGAACAAAGAATTGATTATTGGATAGGAATAGGGAGTGCCACTTGGAGTGTTGCTGTTTTAGGTACTTTTCTTGGTTTTTATTTTTCAGAATTTCTCAATAAAGAAATAATGATGGGTTTAGCAATTTTAAATCCTATTTATTTTTTATGCATGATGGTTGGAGCGTCTAAAACAATCCAAATTATACTTTCAGTTTTGTTAGGGGCTATATTAGGACCAGTTTTTTATTTTTTTTCACCAGAGTGGTCGATTTTATTAGGTGGTGTGGTAGGTGGAACAGTAGCTTATCTAATTGGAGAAATAAATGTCAGTTAATGTAGTTTATGCAATTTTGGTTACTTCGCTTGCGACTTTTTTATCAAGGTTTCTTGGAGCTGTAAGTTCTCAAGGAATAAAAGAAACTTCAAAAATTTTTAAATGGTTTAATTGTTTAGCGTACGCAACTTTAGCAGCTTTGATAGCAAGAACAATCATTTTTCCTGTTGGGGTTTTAAATGAAGCAGGATATCTAATAAGACTCGTTGTTGTCATATTATCTCTAGCAGTATTTTTCGTTTCAAAAAGAAATTATGTATATCCAACAATTTTTTCGGCAGTCTGTATGGCTGTATTAGCAAGTTTTTTTTAATAAAATTGATTAATTGACCAATTAAGTTATTATTTCTTATGGAAAAAATTTCTGGCATAGATGTTCAAGAACACGAAAAATCAAAAAGAATTTTAAATATTAGATTAAATGATGAAATAATAAAAAAACTAATTTTCCCTTTTAATAAATTTGATTTAACCGCATTAGAGCTTAAACCATTTACAAGATTTACTATTGCTAAAAGTTTAGATGATTTAACACAAAATAAGTTAAGCAAGTTAATGAATTCCATTATAAGAGATAGATCTACAGGTTGCTTTATTATTGGTCCAAGCAATACTTCCTCAAAAATAAATGATAAATTTTTGGTTAAATTGTCTACAGCCGTTGCGCACTTACTTGGTACCCCTAATTATGATTCTATGGCAGGAAAATATTATGCAAGATTTCACGTAAAACATGAAGACGTAAGTGACTCATACTTAAGAAAAGCTTACAGAAATATGGATCTTCATACTGATGGCACTTATGTAAAAGAGGTAACCGATTGGTTGATAATGACTAAATTAGAAGAGAAGAATGTTGAAGGTGGAGAAACAGCCATGCTTCATTTAGATGATTGGGAGCACTGTGATGATTTATCAAATGATCCAATTGGTAAACAAGATTTTGTTTGGGGATCTCCAAAAAGCAAGAATGTAGATTATAAAGTGGAGCATCCAGTGTTTTCATCAGATGAAAAAGGAAGGCCACAAATTTCATATATTGATCAATTTCCAGAACCAAAAAATATGGAGCAAGGAAATTTTTTACAAAGACTATCGGATGCTTTGGAAGAAAGTAAAAATAAAGTTGTAACAAAACTACCTGTAGGTTGTTCTATAATTGCTAATAACTATTTTTGGCTTCATGGCAGAAAACCATTTAAGAAGAATAAGGACTTAAGTAGAGAGCTTTTAAGAATCAGAGGAAATTTTTTTAAAATTTAAATAAAAATAATCATACGGGAGTTATTTGATACAATTTAAGAGAGAAATTGAGAAAAATGCTTTAAATTCTATGTTTTTTTGTGATAATTTTGCAACAATAACATATTTATTATTAAATATTTTTTTTTATTTTACAATTTTTACCGTATTCAGTTATATATACCACTAAAGTTAACTTAAATTTAAGATAAGGTATCAAAATGAAGAAAATAATTATTGCAATAAGCTCAGCTATGCTATTGGCAACAAGTGCTTTTAGTATGGATATAAGACCTTCAATTGGTATATCAGGTAGTATGGGTGTTTATGCTGCGACTGGTACCGAAAAAAACTTTAATAATGCTGGATCAGCAGTAGATGAAACCACTGATGAACATGGTGCATTCGTTGCTGAATATGGTTCAATATTTCTGGAGGCTTCACTGAATGATGTAATTTCTGTTGGAGTAGATTATGTTCCAATGGATTTCGAAACACCACAAAACGTATCTCAAGAGAACGAATCTAACGAAAAGAAAGTTTCAGCGCGTTTTGATGATTTAACAACGGTATATGCTAAACTTAATATTCCATTAGGTGGTACTTACGTAAAATTTGGATATTCTAAAGTTGATGTTACCCCTAAAACTAACGGTGGATCAGGGAATACTTATTCAAATGATAGTACTGACGGTTTAACTGTTGGTTTAGGATACAATCATGAACTAGCAGGCGGTGTAGCTGTAAGATTAGAAGTTACTGGTACTGACTTTAGTGATGTTAAATCAAACAACGGTCAAACAAACAAAACTGAAATTATAGTAAAAGACATGATAGGTGCAAGAGGCACTCTATCAATTGTTAAGTCATTTTAATTAAGTTTTATTTTAAAAATTTAAAGCCCCCATTAATATGGGGGCTTTTTTTTTACACGCTGTTATAATATCAATATGAATTTAGGTTTCATAGGCACTGGTAAGATTGCATCTTCAGTAATAACTGGGATATGCAAATCAAAAATTTCATATAAAAAAATAATTATTTCTCCTAGAAATAAAAAAATAGCACAGGGTTTAAAAAGAAAGTTTAGAAAAATTGAAATAGCTAAAAACAATCAGCAAATTATAGATCAATGTGATTGGGTGTTTTTATCTGTAACACCAACTGTAGGTGAAAAAATTATTAAAGATTTAAAATTTAAACCAAAACAAACTATTATTAGTTTTATTTCCACCATGACTTTGTCTCAATTAAAAAAAGCAATCAAAGTAAAGACAAAAGTTGTAAGAGCAATACCTCTTCCTCCGATTTCTTTAAAGAAAGGCCCAGTACCTATTTGCCCTCCTAATTCAAAAGTTAAAGCGTTTTTTAATAACTTGGGCACAACTGTAGAAATTAAGAATGAAAAATCGTCTATAAATTTTTGGTCAACCTCTGGCATGATGGCGCCTTTTTATGAGATGTTGAGAGTAATGACTGATTGGTTGGTAAAAAGAGGGGTAAAAAGAAATAATGCTCAAAAATATATTACTTCTTTATTTTTAGCTTTATCTGAAGATGCTGTAGTAAATTCAAAAGAAAATTTAAAGAATTTAGTAAAAGAGTCTCAAACGCCAAAAGGTTTAAATGAACAAGGTGTGAAAGAATTAACTAAAGCTGGATTTTATAGATCTCTAGAAAGAACATTAAATAGTATTCACAGAAGACTTAACAAATAAATTAAATGTCTGAAAATATTTTAGAGATCAATAATTTAAGTAAATATTTTGGTGGATTAGCTGCAGTTTCAGATTGTTCAATAAAAGTTAAAAGAGGAACTATAACTGGTATCATTGGGCCAAATGGATCTGGTAAAACAACTTTATTTAATTTAATTGCTGGAAACTTAAAATCCTCAGGTGGTAATGTTATTTTTGATGATGAAAATATCACTGATGTTCCATCTTATGAATTATTTTCTAAAGGGTTGTTAAGAACATTTCAAATTGCACATGAGTTTTCAAATTTATCTGTTTTAGAAAATTTAATGATGGTTCCAGGAAATCAATCTGGAGAAAAAATAATGACAGCATTATTTAAACCAGGTTTAGTTGCACAAGAAGAGGCTGTGGTTAAAGAGAAAGCAAAAGAAGTTGTTGAATTTTTAAATTTAGGACATTTATCAAATGAGCTTGCTGGAAATCTTTCAGGTGGACAAAAGAAATTATTAGAACTTGGAAGAACCATGATGGTTGATGCAAAATTAGTATTATTAGATGAAGTAGGGGCTGGAGTTAACAGAACTTTGTTAAAAGATCTTGGAACTGCAATAGAAAAGTTAAATAAAGAAAAAGGTTATACTTTTTGTATGATTGAACATGATATGGATTTTATTGGAAGATTGTGTGATCCAGTGATTGTAATGGCTGAGGGATCAGTATTATTTGAAGGAAGTGTTGAAGAAGCAAAAAAAGATGAGAAAGTTATCGAAAGCTATCTTGGAAGAGGATCAAAATTAAAGGATACAAATTAATGGCATATTTTGAAGGAATAGAAATGACAGGTGGTTATGGTAATGGTCCTGACATTATTAGTTCGTGTTCAGTAAATGTTAATAAAGGTGAAATAGTTTCTATTCTTGGGCCTAATGGTGCTGGCAAATCAACTGCTATGAAAGCAATGTTGGGCTTGCTCAATTTAAAATCTGGATCAGTAAAGATTGATGGCAAAGATATTTCAAAATTATCTCCTCAAGATAGAGTTAAACAAGGTATTTCTTTTGTCCCTCAGACTAAAAATGTTTTTGCAGGTATGACTGTTGAAGAAAATTTAGAAATGGGAGCATTTCTTGTTGAGGATGAAATAAAAAATATAATTGAGGAAATTTACGAATTGTTCCCAATTTTAAGAGAGAAAAGAAATCAGATGGTAGGTGAACTTTCTGGAGGTCAAAGACAACAAGTGGCTCTAGGTAGAGCTTTAATGATTAAACCCACAGTTTTAATGTTAGACGAGCCAACCGCAGGTGTATCACCAATTGTTATGGACGAATTATTTGATCATATTGTAAAAGTTAAAAGAACAAATGTTGCTATCTTAATGGTAGAACAAAATGCAAAACAAGCATTAAGCATTTCAGATAGAGGCTATGTATTGGTCACTGGAGAAAATCGTTATTCAGGAACTGGAAAAGAATTATTAGACGATCCAAGAGTAAGAAGCTCTTTTTTGGGAGGGTAATATGGATTTTGTAAATGCGATAATTCTTTTATTAAATTATATTTTTATTCCTGCACTAACTTATGGATCTCAGTTAGCACTGGGCGCAATATTTGTAACACTTATCTATGGAATTTTACGATTTGCAAACTTTGCAACTGGTGACATGATGTCTTTTGGAACCATGATGACAATTTTGTTTACATGGTATTTTCAATCATTAGGTGTCTCTTTGGGTGTTTTACCTACTGCTTTATTAGCTATCCCATTTGGAATTATTTTCATGATTCTTTACATGCTTTTAATAGATAAATTTGTCTTCAAATATTATAGAAACCAGAAAAGCCCTCCAGTTCAGTTTGCAATGGTAAGTATTGGAGTAATGTTTGTAACTCAAGCGGTGGTAAGAATTATTATTGGACCAGGCGACAGAAGATTTTTTGATGGTGAAAAATTCATTATTAAAGCACGTGAATTTAAGGAGATGACAGGCCTAAATGAAGGTCTAGCAATAAAATCAACTCAAGTCTTAACAATATTTGTTACAATAGTTTTGGTTTCTTTATTATTTTGGTTTCTAAACAAAACTAAAACCGGCAAAAGTATGAAAGCTTATTCTGATAATGAAGATCTTGCTTTGCTATCAGGTATTGATCCAAAAAAGATAGTTTTGGTTACTTGGGTAATTGCTGGAATTTTAGCCACAATAGGTGGTGCTTTGTATGGTTTAGATAAAAGTTTTAAACCATTTACTTATTTTAATAATATGCTTCCTATTTTTGCTGCTGCAATTGTTGGAGGAATTGGAAATCCATTTGGAGCTTTTTTAGGTGGATATGTAATTGCTTTTTCTGAAATATTGCTAACTTACGCATATAAAAAATTCTTTATGTACATTTTACCAGAAAGTATGGAGCCAAATAGTTTAGTTCAGCTACTATCTACAGATTATAAGTTTGCAGTCTCGTTCTCTATTCTTGTAATTGTTTTAATTTATCGACCTTCGGGAATATTTAAGGGGAAAGTATTGTGAGAAAAAATCTAAATGTAATTGCAGCTTACAGCATCATGATGGTGCTTATTCTAATGGTTGGGATATTTCAGTCTTGGAACATAGCATTATCAATATTTAATCTTTGTTTGATTTCTGCGGTCATGACGATGGGTGCGAATATTCAATGGGGGTATGCTGGTTTAATTAATTTTGGAATTATGGGCTATACAGCTTTAGGTGGTTTAGCTGCAGTATTGATATCTGTCGATCCTGTTCAAGAAGCTTGGAGAGCAGGAGGTTTCGACATTATAATGTCGTTATGGCTGATAGTAATAATGGTATTAGTAATACGCTTTATTTTAAAAAGATTTGAAAAATCAAAAATAAGAACATACAGCATAGCTGTAATAATAATTTCAGGTATTTTGCTTATTAGATTTTCTGCAGAGCCAGGCATAGAAGCTATTGAAGCAGTCGATCCTGCTAAAACTGGTTTCCTAGGAGGATTTGGATTACCAATTATATTTTCTTGGATAGTTGGAGCTCTTTTTGCAGGGGGTTTAGCATTTATAGTTGGAAAAGTTGCACTTGGTCTTAGAGCAGATTATTTAGCTATTGCTACTCTTCTTATTTCCGAAATTGTTATTGCGATTATTAAACACGAAGATTGGCTCACAAGAGGAGTTAAAAATGTTATTGGATTAAAAAGACCTGCACCTTATGAAGTAGATCTTCAAACAACTGATTGGTTTATCAAATTAGTTGAAAAGTTTAATTCAGGGAAATTAAGCGTAATTGATAATTTAGCTGATAGACAAGCTGCTTTAAACCAACTTGTTATTGAAGGTTCGTCAGTATTTGTAAAACTGTGTTATTCAGGATTATTTTTAGTAGTAGTGATCATTCTTTTAATTTTAACTCAAAAAGCACTTTATTCTCCATGGGGAAGAATGATGCGAGCAATAAGAGATAATGAGGAAGCTGCAAATGCGATGGGTAAAAATGTTGTTAAACAACATTTATTAATTTTTATTTTAGGTTCAGCTATTGTTGGAATTGCTGGTGCTATGCTGGTTACACAAGATGGCCTATTTACTCCAGGAAGTTATAGACCCATGAGATATACGTTCTTAATTTGGGTGATGGTAATTGTTGGAGGAAGTGGAAATAATTTTGGGGCAATTTTAGGAGGATTTGTTGTTTGGTTCTTATGGATTGAAGCTGCACCAATATCATTATTCTTAATAAACTTTTTTACCGCGGGAATTCCTGAAACAAATGCACTTAAAGCTCATTTAATTGAAAGCGTTCCTTATTTTAGATTTTTGATGATGGGATTAGGTTTGTTATTCATAATGAGATATCGGCCTAAAGGTATACTTCCAGAAAAAATAGAAATAAAGTAACATAATGAAATATATTATATTAGGTGCTGCTGCTGCTTGGGCTTTATATATGGCTGACAAGTATTTATTCTTTTAATGAATAAAAATCTTTCTTTACTCATTTTAAGCCAGATTTTTGCTTTTACAGCTGCCCCAGTTACCGTTTTTTTAAGTGGTATAATTGGTTCGAAATTTAGTCCAATAAAATCTTTAGCAACTCTTCCAATGGCTTTGTCAGTTGTTGGAATTGCCTTATTTGCTTTTTTTGCTGCAAAAATAATGAGTATAATTGGACGAAAATTAGGATTTATTTATGCATCAATAGGAACAAGTCTAGCATCTCTTTTAACTGCATACTCTATAATAATAGAAAGCTTTATCTTATATAATTTGGGATGCTTTTTAATTGGTGGAGGAATAGCTTTCAGCCATCAATATCGTTTTGCAGCAGTCGAGGTTGTAGATAAGGATTACGCACCAAAAGCAATTTCTATCATTTTGTTAGCAGGAATAGGTTCGGCGTTTATTGGTCCAAACATTGCAAACATTTCGAAAGGATTTATTTCAGATCATATGTATGCAGGTTCTTATCTTGCACTTGCCATTTTATCTATCTTATCAACAATATTTTTAATTTTTTATCAGGAACCAAAAACGATATCTAGTAATCAATATAAAACTGGAAGAAGTTTTTTTGAGCTTATCTCTCAACCTAGATTTCTTCAGGCGCTCGTAGCTTCAGCTTTTGCCTATGCTGTAATGACTTTTTTAATGACAGCAACTCCTATAAGTATGCATCTGATGGAGAAAATAAGTTTAAGCAAGACTGGATTTGTTATTCAGCTTCATATAGCAGCCATGTTTTTACCTTCACTAGTTACAGGAAATTTAATTAAAAGGTTTGGTCATAGTAAAATAATACATGTGGGAGTTTTATTGTTTTTAGTCACAATTATTACCAGTTTATTTGAACAGAATTATATTAACTATATGGTTGCACTTATTTTCCTGGGGCTAGGGTGGAATTTTTTATTCATTTCAGGAACAAGCTTACTTGTTTTGTGTTACAGAGAAGAAGAAAAATTTAGAGCTCAAGGGTATAATGATTTAATTGTTTATTCTATACAAGCATTAGCCAGTTTGTCTGCCGGAGTATTTCTTAGCTTAACTAGCTGGAAAACTATGAATTTAATATGTCTGATTTTTCTAATTATCATAGCTCTATCTACCATAAGAGCTGATATAAAAAAAAACCCCAGTAATTAAATTACTGGGGTTTTTTGAATTAAGATAAAAAATTATCTTTGTTTTTTAGTTTTGAATTTTCCGCCTTTAACTTCTTGTTCTAAGAAAGAACCTTCAGCTTCACCAACATCAGTAAAAGTTACTCCAGTAGCACCTTCGTAATTTATCTTTTTACCTTTTGCTAATAAATCTAAACCTTTCTTAAGTTCACCTGGGTAAATCTTTTTTCCAGGAGCGTTAGCAACATCCATTACATTTTTTGCAATAGATGCTCTGTCAGCAGAGTTACCTGCTTGCATTGCAAGAACGATTAAAGCAGCTGCATCGTAAGACTCAGCTGTGTATGGACCAGATGCTTCTACACCACCAGCTTTTGCAACTTCAGCAAATATACCAGCACCTTTGCCAGTAGAACCTGGCATTGATCCAAATGATTTACTTAAGTCTTTACCAAAAGCGTCAACTAAAGATTGACCGATCATACCATCTGATAAAACAAATTTATCAAATGCACCAGAGTCTAAAGAAGCTTGAATGATTCCTTTTCCTCCTTGGTCAAGATAACCAATAACAGCTACAGCATCACCACCAGCAGAAGCAAGAGTTGCTACTTCAGATGAGTAATCTGCTTTTCCATCTTCGTGAGCAGTTACAGTTGTAACTTTAATACCATGAGCTTCAACTGCCGCTTTATATACATCAGCTAAACCTTTACCATAGTCATTGTTAGTATAAGTGATTGCAACACTTTTTACTTTTCTATCTTTAGTTATATCTGCCAAGATTTGACCACCTCTAGCATCTGATGGAGCAGTTCTAAAGAAATACCCTTTATCATCTAGAGTTGTTAAACCTGGAGAAGTTGCTGAAGGTGAAATCATAACCACACCATTTGGTACAGCAACATTTGTTGCAATTGCGCCAGTTACACCTGAACAGTCAGCTCCCATGATTGCAGCTACACCACCTGAAATTAAACCTTCAGCTGCTGCTGTTGCTGCTGCTGAGTCAACACAAGTTGAGTCTGCTCTCATAACTTCAATTTTTTTTCCACCTAATAGCGAACCTGAGTCTGATGCTTCTTTAAAAGCAAGCTCTGCAGATGCAGCCATAGCTGGAGTTAGAGATTCAATAGGACCTGTGAATCCTAAAATGATCCCCATTTTAATATCTGCCATTACTTTTGTTCCAAAAATAGAAACAAACATAAATGCAGCGACAAATAGTTTTCTCATTATCTTCCTCTATATTGTTAACAATTTATAAAAAGCCAATTTAATTATGAATATGATTAATATTCAATGACAAAATAGTCCTTTTTAGCATTGAATAAGCACCTCTTTAACGAGTATTTTCAAACTATTGTGTAGATTTAAAAATATTTTTTAAATTCTTCATTAATATTTAGTATTTCAAGATCAACTAATCCACCAATTACCAATTGTAGACCTACAATTAAAATAAATATTAATCCAACATATGCAATCCATATATGTCGTTGAATATAACTTGCCATATAAGTCGCTAAAGCACCAGTTAGAACGACTGACAAAATTAATCCAAATATCATAAATCCAAAATATCCTTTTGCTGCAGCAACTACACCAATCACATTGTCAAAACTTATCATAATATCTGCAAATAAAACTTTTCCAATGCTGCTAATGAATGAAGGTTCTTTACTTTTTTTTGTAGTAGGTTTTATTTTTTTAATATCCAATAAATCTTTTCTTAAATCATTAACAATCCAAATTAAAAGTAAACCACCTAAAATCTTTATAAAATAAAATTCAAAAAGAAAAGTCGCAAAAATTGCAAAAAAAATTTTAAAAACGAAGGCTCCAATTACACCCCATAGAATTATTTGCTTTCTATTTTTTGGAACAAAGTTCGAGGCGATTGAACCAACAATCACAGCATTATCTGCTGTTAATATTATAGTAATAAATATTATGTTTGTTAAAATAATGAGTTCTTCAATCAAGATGTTTTAATATTTAGATTTTTTGGTTCCCTCTATAATTTCTTTTAACTCATTATACTCTTCACAATTACAACTTTCTAATACTTTTAATCTTTCTTTTGCTAAATCTAATCTATTTGTGACAACATATAGCTCACCCAAATACTCATTAATACCTACGTGATTTGGTTCAATTTCTAAACCTAAAAGATAATATTTTTCTCCATTTTCAAAATCTCCAAGTTTCCTAGTGGTGAAACCTAAATAATTTAAAGTATCAGCTTGATTTGGTTTCTTTTTATTTGATTTTATTAATAAGGCTTTAGCTTTCTCATATCTTTTATTGGCTTTTTCTGCTTTACCTTTTTTTTCATATTTTTTGGCTGCCTTAATTAAAGTAACAGCTTTATCGTAGTTAGACTTGCCTCCTCCGTCGTTTGAACTTCCAGCTGAGTAAGAATTAGTTGATAGTAAAATTAATGTTAATAGCGTCAAAAAAGTTTTTTTAATCATATAAATTTTTTCATTTGGTTAAGTGGTTTTAATTGTAATCCATTTTCTATTAAATTCTTTCTAATTGATTTTGCTGTAGATAATGAATTCTCATTATCCCCATGTATGCATACAGAGTCTATTTCACAAGGTATCTGCTTTCCACTGTGACAATTAAGTGACTGATGTTTAACCATGCTTAACACGTGTTTTTTAGCTTCTTCCGGATCGGTAATAAGAGCGTAAGGTTTTTTTCTAGAAACTAAATTTCCATCATCCTCATAATTTCTGTCAGCGAAAATTTCACAAGCTATACGCATGTTTAGTTTTTTAGCTGCTTCTTCCATTTTAGATCCTGTAGGAACCAGATATATTAAATCTTTATTAATCTCGTTTATAGCTTTTGCTAAAGTAGTAGCTAAATCTATATCCTCACAAGCCATATTGTTTAAAGCACCATGTGGTTTTATATGAGTAACATTCTCTCCATGATCCTGAGCAATTTTTTGAAGAATTTCATATTGATTAATAATCAATTGTCTTACTTCGCTAGAGGGAAGATTCATTCTTTTTCTTCCAAAATTTTCAGGATCATTAAATGACGGATGCGCTCCAATACTAACACCATTTTTTTTTGAAATTTGAACTACTTGATTCATGGATTCATCGTCACCCGCATGATAACCACATGCTACATTTGCAGAATTAACTATTTCTAGTAAATCTGGATCATGTTTATTTGAATGATGTTTTGATTTTTCGCCTAAATCACAGTTTATATTAATTTCCATAGTTTGTAATGTTAAGTATAACATGGCATGATAAAAAATATATCGAATCTTGGTGACGCGGCTTTGTACTGTGATTTTGGTAATGAAGTTAATAAATCAATTAATTCACATGTAATAAAATACTTTAAAACCATTAAAGAAAAAAAATTTGAAGGGATCAATAATTTAACACCTTCGTATAATAAATTAATTATTTCTTTTGATCTAAAAAAAACAAATTTTAAAGAAGTTAAACATTATGTTGAAAATATTGATGCCAAGGATTCACAAGATATAAATTCTAAAAAATTAGAAATACCAGTTTGTTGTCATGAAAATTTTTCAATGGATATAAAAAGACTGGAAGAAATATTAAAATTAAGTAGAGAGAAAATTTTAGAGAATTTTTTAAATAAGGAATATTTTTGTTACATGACAGGATTTATTGCTGGCATGCCTTTTCTTGGTGATTTAGATGAAAATATGCGAGCTCAACGTTTAGAAACTCCAAGAGTAAAAGTGCCCAAAGGATCTGTTGCGTTAACAGAGCAATTTGCAAATATTTATACATTTGAAAGTCCAGGTGGATGGAATATTTTAGGAAACACCCCTTTGGATGTCTTTGATAGTTCAAAAGAAGATAAACCAAATCTAATTAACCCAGGAGATACAGTAATTTTCAAGGAAATTACTCTAGACCAGTATAAAAATTATAATGAGCAGTAATTACCTAGATATAATAAGACCTGGAATTAATACTACCTTTCAAGATAAAGGCAGAGATCATCTTTATCATATCGGCATTCCATTTAGTGGTGCTATGGATAGTCGAAATTATTTAATAGCTAACAAACTTGTTAATAATGATTTGGACTCTGCAGTAATAGAGTTTGCATATCAAGGCCCACATATAAAATATTCAGGAGAAAAAATTAATTTTGCTATTACTGGGGATGTTATTTTTTCAATTAAAAGAAAAGACACTGAAATAGAGGGCAATTGTTACAAAAGCTATCAAATTGAAAATGGAGATGAAATCAATATCATTTCTACAAATAAATCAGTTTATGGATATTTAGCATTAGGTGGAGAGCTCGATTTAAAATTTCAATGGAATAGTTGTTCTGTAAATACGAAAGCAAATATAGGATCTAATGATGGAAAAAAATTAGATGTAGGGCAAAGAGTTAATTTAAACAAAATAAATTCAAATAAGGATATTAAAAAAACTAATTACATTAATACCAAAATAGAAAACATAAGAGTGATTAAAGGAACAAATTTTGATTACTTTTCGGAAGAAGGTAAAAAAATATTTTTTGAAAAGGAATTCACAGTAACGAAACTTTCAGACAGAATGGGTATGAGACTAGAGGGGCCTAAATTAGATAATATTGTTAATACCAACATAAAATCAGAGGGTTTGATTAAAGGTGTCATCCAAGTGCCTGCAGATGGAAATCCAATTATAATGCTTTCAGATCATGGCACTATTGGTGGTTATCCAAAAATTGGAGTTGTAGCTAGCGTCGATTATGACCGATTGGTGCAAATGTCTCCTGGTTCAAAAATAAAATTTAAAGAAATTAATTTATCTGATGCAGAAACTTTATTTAAGTTATATGAGATGGAAACCCAAAATCTACTATCACAAATTTAATGAATTTTTTATCAAAAGTACCAGGTCCTTTTTTAGTTTTTTTAGGAGCTTGTGCATTAAGTTTTGGAGGTTTAATTGTTAAGTCTTTCGATGGATCTACACTTTGGCAAATATTATTTTGGAGATCACTTTTCTTTATTGGAGTAATTACAATTTTTTTAATATTTACTTACAAAGAAAAAATTTTCAGTGCTCTTTATAAATCTGGAATTCCAGGTTTATTCGGAGGTATAATTTTATCCATTGGATTTGCTAGCTATGTATTTGCTATGTACGAAACAACAGTAGCTAATGCAAACTTTATAATTCAAACTCAAGCTTTGTTTTTAGCAATTTTTGGTTATGTATTTTTAAAAGAAAAAATTTCAAAAATTACATTAACTTGCATTATTACAGCAGTAGCTGGTATCATTTTAATGTTAGGAAGTTCACTAACACCAGGTCAAATGACTGGAAACTTGGTTGCATTTATTATGCCGATATCGTTTGCGATCTTAATATTAATTGTTCGAAAATATCCAAAAGTCGACATGATACCTTTACAACTGGTTGCTGGAATTTTTGCAACATTGATAGGTTTGTTTATGTCACCTAGCATTATTGTTTCAACGAATGATATTTTTTTAGGTTTTATTGCTGGATTTTTTCAAGTTGGACTTGGCTTTATACTTATAACGATTGGAGCAAGATCAACTCCTTCAGCATTTGTTGGTATTATTATGTTAACAGAAGCTGTTCTAGGACCCATGTGGGCATGGATGTTTGCAAACGAAAACCCGCCACTCACTGTACTTTTTGGGGGAGCTGTAGTTATAACAGCAGTAGTTATACAGTTTTTGTCTCCATTACTTGTTAAAAAACTACCCAAATAAATTTCACATAAACATTTTAAATGTGTTATAAATTTATATACGGGAGAGACTACTTTTGTAGCGCCGAAGGAGCAACCACCCCGGAAACTCTCAGGCAAAAGGACCGTACATATTAACTCTGGAAAGAGAATTATTCTCGCCGAAGGAGCAAATCTCTCAGGCACCAAGACAGAGGGGGCAAAAAAGAGTTAATATGGAAATAAAAAAAACATCACTAAATAAACTTCATCAAAGTAACAACGCTAAGTTTGTTGAATTTGCTGGCTACGAAATGCCTATTCAGTATAGCAAAGGTATTATTGAAGAGCATAAATTCACAAGATCGCATTCTGGAATTTTTGATGTATCCCATATGGGCCAGCTATTCATATATGGCGACGAAACTTTAACAGAAGAGTTGGAAAAAATTTTTCCATTAGATTTAAAAAATCTAAAACAAAACTGCTCTAAGTATAGTTTTTTAATGAATGAGGATGCGGGAATTTATGATGATTTAATCATCACTAAAATAGAAGAAGGGTATTTAATTATCTTAAATGCTGCATGTAAAGATAAAGATTTTGAGATTTTATCTAATTTACTAGGTTCAAAATTTAAAATGAATTTAGATAATGATAGATCTTTAATAGCAATTCAAGGACCTAAATCTGTTGAAATTTTAAAATCAATTATAAATGGGGTTGATCAATTAAATTTTATGACAGGAAATTGGTTCGATTCTAATAATCAAAAATTATTTGTCACAAGATCAGGTTATACAGGGGAAGATGGATTTGAAATTTCAATTTCTAACGATAAAGCTGAAAAATTTGTTGAAAATTTAATAAAAAAGGGAGCACAACTTATAGGACTTGGGGCAAGAGATACCTTGAGATTAGAAGCTGGATTATGTTTATATGGTCACGAATTAGATATTAATAAAACACCAGTTGAGGCAAACCTTAGATGGGCAATCTCAAAATCTAGATTATCAAATGGTGGTTTTATTGGATCGAAAAAAATTATGAACCAAATGCAAGATGGAGCAAGCCAAATAAGAGTAGGCATTAAGCCTGAAGGTAGATTGATTGCTAGAGAAAAAACTAAAATATTTAATGATACAGATAAACAAATTGGTGAGATAACTAGTGGAACGTTCGGACCAAGTGTAAACGGTCCTATAGCGATGGGTTATGTTGATAAAGAGTTTTCAAAAGTTGATACTAAAATTTTGCTTGAGGTAAGAGGGAAAAAATATCCAGCAAATGTTTGTGCATTACCATTTTATAAAAAAAATTATGTGAAAGGAGTAAATTAATGAGTGAAGTAAAATTTTCAAAAGAACATGAGTGGATTACATTAGAAGGAGATGTAGCCACAATAGGAATTACAAAGCATGCAACGGAAATGCTTGGCGATATCGTTTTTGCAGAACTTCCTGAAAAAGGATCTAATGTTGAAAAAGATGGTACTGCAGGAGTAGTAGAGTCTACGAAAGCTGCTAGTGATGTTTATACTCCAGTTAGTGGTGAAGTAGTAGATACTAATCAAGCTATTGTAGATGATCCCTCTAAAATTAATGAAGATCCAGAGGGTTCAGCATGGTTTTTTAAACTTAAAATGAAAGACCAATCTGAAATGAATAGTCTTATGAACAAAGAAGAATACGATAAATTTGCAAAGGAGAGTACTAGCTAATGTTACATAATTCTCAAAAAGATTTTTTAAAAAGGCACATTGGACCTTCAGATGAAGATCAAAATAAAATGCTTAAGGAACTTAATTATAAATCGCTAGATGATTTAATCAAAAGCACAGTTCCAGAAAAGATCCAATTGAAAGATGAATTAAATATTGGTGAGTCTAACTCAGAATATGAAGCATTAAGAAAATTAAAAGCAATTTCAAAAAAAAATCAAATTTATTCTAACTTTATAGGAATGGGTTATTATGGAACCTATACGCCATATGTAATTCTAAGAAATATTTTAGAAAATCCAGGTTGGTACACTTCTTATACACCTTATCAGCCAGAGGTAGCCCAAGGAAGATTAGAAATGCTACTTAATTTCCAACAAATGATAGTGGATTTTACAGGAATGGATATCGCAAATGCATCTTTATTAGATGAAGGAACAGCAGCTGCAGAAGCAATGGGATTAAGTCATAGATTAAATAAAAAAGATAGTAATTTAGTTTTTGTCTCAGAAAATTGTCACCCACAAACAATAGATGTGATCCAAACCAGAGCAGAACCAATGGGATTAAAAGTACTTGTTGGAAATGAAGATGAAGTATTAGATAAATTAAAAGAAGATTTAGTTTGTGGTATATTACAATATCCGGGAACTTTAGGAGATATAAAAGATCCTAGTGAAGCAATTAGTAAAATTCATAAAAAAAATGGTAAAGCAATATTAGCTTGTGATTTATTAGCACTTGCTAAATTAAAAACACCAAGAGAACTAGGAGCAGATATTGCTGTAGGAAGTTCTCAAAGATTTGGAATTCCAATGGGTTATGGTGGACCTCATGCAGCTTTCTTTGCAACTAAAGACGAATATAAAAGATCTATGCCAGGAAGAATTGTAGGGGTCTCTGTTGATAGACATGGAAACAAAGCTTACAGATTATCATTACAAACTAGGGAACAACATATAAGAAGAGATAAAGCTACAAGCAATATTTGTACTGCCCAAGCTTTATTAGCAATTGTGTCAGCTGCATATGCCATTTACCACGGACCAGATGGAATAAAAATTATTGCTGAGAGAGTTTCCCAATTAGCTAAAAATTTTGCAGATAAATTGAAACAATCTGGATATGAAATTTATTCAGATTATTTCTTTGATACAGTTACAATTGTAACAAAAGATAAAACTGATCAAATTTATAAAAATGCTTTGGATCAAAAGGTAAACATTAGAAGAGTAAATTCTGAAATGTTAGCAGTTTCTTTTGATGAAAAGAAAAATGTTTATAGAGTAAATCAATTGTTGAAAATTTTTAATGCAGCTGAGTCGATTAAAAAAGAAGACCCAACAGTAAGTTTGCCTAATTTACCAAAAAATTTATTAAGAACTTCAAAATATTTAGAACATCCTGTTTTTAATTCATATCACTCAGAAACTGAGATGCTTAGATATTTAAAAAAATTAGAAGATAAAGATATAGCTTTAAATAGAACTATGATTGCACTTGGTTCATGTACTATGAAATTAAACGCTACTGCAGAAATGATACCTATTTCGTGGAGAGAATTAGCAGAGCCTCATCCATTTGTACCTATTGAGCAGATGGAGGGATATAGAGATTTATTCACTGATCTTAAAAATTGGCTGAGATCAATTACAGGTTTTTCTGGTGTTTCGCTTCAACCAAATGCAGGTGCTCAAGGAGAATATGCAGGATTAATGGTTATTAGAAAATATCATTTAGATAGAGGCGAAGAAAACAGGAATATATGTTTAATACCTAGCTCAGCACATGGAACCAATCCTGCTAGTGCACAAATGGTAGGAATGAAAGTTGTTGTTGTTGATTGTGACAAAGAAGGAAATGTTGATTTTGAGGATTTAAAGAAAAAAGCAGAAATGCATTCTGAAAATCTTGGAGCATTAATGGTTACTTATCCGTCTACTCATGGAGTATTTGAGGAAAAAATTACAGATATATGTGAGTTAATTCATAAACATGGTGGCCAAGTTTATATGGATGGTGCAAATTTAAACGCGCTTGTTGGTATAGCAAGACCTGGAAATTTTGGTCCAGATGTTTGTCACATAAACTTACACAAAACATTTTGTATTCCACATGGTGGTGGAGGACCTGGGATGGGACCAATTGCATGTAAAAGACATTTACAAGTTTATTTACCTAATCATCCAGTTGTTAAAGACTGTGGACCTGCCACGGGAATAGGAGCAGTTTCAGCAGCACCTTGGGGAAGTTCAAGTATTTTATCAATTTCTTGGATGTATATTAAAATGATGGGTTCTGAGGGTTTAAAATTAGCTACTCAAATTGCAATACTAAATGCAAATTACATAGCTCATAGACTTAAAGATCATTACCCAATTCTTTATAAAGGTTCAAACGGAAATGTAGCTCATGAATGTATAATTGATATTCGATCTATTAAAACTGAAACAGGGATCACAGAAGAAGATATAGCTAAAAGGTTGATTGATTATGGTTTTCATGCACCAACGATGTCATGGCCAGTAACAGGTACAATGATGATTGAACCAACTGAAAGTGAAAGCTTGTCCGAACTAGATAGATTTTGTGATACTTTGATTAGCATTAAATCAGAAATAGATATGATCAAATCAGGAAAATTTGATAAAGTTGATAATCCAATTAAAAATGCACCTCATACGGATATTGAATTAGCTTCAGATGAATGGAGTCATAAATATTCAAGAGAGCAAGCTGCGTATCCTGCAAAATTCTTAAAAGCAAATAAATTTTGGCCTCCAGTTGCAAGAGTTGATAACGTATACGGAGATAAAAATATTTTTTGTACTTGTCCAAGTATGGATGAGTTTAAAGAAGATGCAGCATAATAATTAATGAAAATTGCTGTTGTTGGATCAGGTATTTCTGGATTAAGTGCTGCTTATTATTTATCTAAAAAACATCATGTAGATCTTTTCGAGCGAGAAGATCATTTTGGTGGACACTCACATACAATAGATTTGATTTTTGATGAAAAAAAAGTTTCTGTAGATATTGGTTTCATTGTTTTTAATTTTCAAACTTATCCAAATTTAATTAATTTTTTTAAGGAAAATGATATTCAAATTGAAAAAAGCAATATGTCTTTTTCAGTTTCAGTAGATAATACAAACTTTGAATATTGTGGAAAAGGGTTGAGTGGAATTTTCTCTAATAAATCAAATATGTTTAACATAGAGTTCTTAAAAATGTTTTTTGATATAATTAAATTTTATAAAAAAAGTGATCTAGTAACCATATCCAATGATAAAATTACTTTAGGTGAATATTTAAAAATTAATAAATTATCTAAAACTTTTATCGATTATCATATAATACCAATGGTATCTGCAATTTGGTCTATGCCTCCTTATGAAGCGAGTAAGATGCCAATAAGTTTCTTTCTTAGATTTTTCCAAAATCATGGATTGTTTAAATTGAAAAATAGACCGCAGTGGTACACAGTAACCAATAGAAGCAGAACTTATGTTAGTAAAATACTTTCCCAAATAAGCGGTGAACACTACAAAAATTACAAAGTTACAAGAGTTAAAAGAAAATCATCAGGATTAGATCTATACTATGGTGGAGAAAGCGAATTTTTTGATTATGATAAAGTAGTTTTGGCAACCCATGCTGATGAAGCCTTAAAGTTAATTGAAAACCCAACTGAAGATGAGAGAAATATTCTTTCGAATTTTAGCTACAAAGAAAATATAGCTTATATACATACAGATCAGCGGGCCATGCCAAAAAATAAAAAAGCTTGGTCTTCTTGGAATTCATCAATAGATGACAAGAATTTAGAGAAAAATTCAATAACTTACTGGTTAAATTTATTACAAAATTTAAAGTGTGATGAAAATATTTTCTTAACACTAAATCCTTACTTCAATATTGATGAGAAAAAAATATTGAGAAAAGTAAAATTTACACATCCATATTACGATCAAAAAGCATTAGATGCTCAATCAGAGCTTATTAAAATACAAAATCAAAAAGATTTACTTTTTTGTGGCAGTTATTTTGGTTACGGATTTCATGAAGATGGAATAAAATCATCTATTGAAATGCTGAAAAACTTTAATGATTAATTCTTGTATATATAGTGGAAATGTAACCCATAAGAGATTTAAACCTAAAGAACATTTTTTTAAATATAAAGTATTTTCATTATTTATAGATCTATCAGAGCTAAATGAGCTTAATGATAAATTAAAATTTTTTTCATTGAATAAATTTAATCTTATTAGCTTTTATGAGAAAGATCATGGTGATCGTGATGGGTCATCTCTTTTTGAGTGGGTAAAAAAAAATCTAATCAATAATGAAATCAGTACAGACAATATAAAAGTTAAACTTTTATGCTATCCAAGAATATTTGGTTATGTTTTTAATCCACTAAGTATTTTTTTTGTATATGACAGAAATCATAATTTAATTTCTATTTTATATGAAGTTAAGAATACATTTGGTGAGCAACACACATATGTTTTTAAAGTGGAGGGACAAAGTAAATTAATTCAAAATAATTGCTCAAAGAAATTTCATGTTTCGCCATTTATTGAAATGGATTGTAATTATTTTTTTAGGATATTAAATCCTGAGCAGAAATTGTCAGTTGTAATAGATCAATATGATCAAGAAGGAAAAATTCTTTTTGCATCTCAAGATGGTGAAAGATCAGATTTGACAAGTAAAAACTTAATGAATTCTTATCTTAAACACCCTTTAATGACATTTAAAATTATCTCTGCGATACATTTTGAAGCGTTTAAATTGTGGATTAAAGGAATTAAATTTATTAAGAAAAAATTTAAAATTAAAAATAATATAACAGTAGAAAATTAATGTTTTTAAATAACGCTGCAGATAAATTAGTTTTTAAATTTCTTAATAAAATAAGTTATGGTTATCTAGAGCTTACTACACATGATGGAAAAGTTTTAAAGTTTGGAAATCCAAATGAAAAATTGCATGCTAATATTTCAATCAAAAAACCAGATTTTAATTATAATTTAATTAGAGGTGGTAGTATTGGATTTGCTGAGAGCTACATGAGGGGTGAATTTGAAACTAATAACTTATCAAATTTAATTGAGTTAACTGCAAGAAATATAGAAGTCATACATAAATTCTCAGGCCTTCTTGATTTTCCAATAATTAATTTTGTAAAAAATCAAATAATCAAAAATACAAAAAGTAGAAGCAAAGAAAATATTGCTAAACATTATGATTTAGGTAATGATTTTTTTTCTCTTTGGTTAGATGATACACTTACTTACTCTAGTGCCATTTTTGATGATAAATCGAAAAATCTTTCTGATGCTCAAAATAATAAATATCAAAAATTAATTGATCAAATAAAACCAAATAATGGTGACAAAGTTTTAGAAATAGGATGTGGTTGGGGAGGTTTTGCTGAATATTTCGGTAAAAAATACGATGTTAAATTAGACTGTATTACAATATCCAAAAAACAATTTGAATACGCAAAAGAAAGAATTTTTAATTGTGGTTTAAATGAAAAAGTAAATATTGAAATAAAGGATTACAGAGATCTTAAAGGTAAATACAATTCAATTGCCTCTATAGAAATGATTGAGGCTGTTGGTCAAAATTATTTAGAGGGTTATTTTAGAACCATTAAAACTAACTTATCTGATGGTGGTAAAGCAGCTATTCAAGCAATTACTATCGATGATAGGTTGTTTGATAGATACAAAAACAAACAAGATTTTATTCAAAAATATATTTTTCCTGGTGGTTTTTTACCAAATAAAAAGAGTATTAATCGTTATGTTTCTGATAACGGTTTAACTATAAATTCATATATTTCTTATGCCGATCATTATGCAAATACATTGGCTATATGGAGAAATGAGTTTTTAAAAAAATGGGATTTAATAAAAAATCAAGGTTTTGACTTAACATTTAAAAGAATGTGGGAGTTTTATCTTTCTTATTGTGAAGCTGGATTTAAGTCAAAAAATATTGATCTGATACAATTTTCAATGCAAAACAAATAAAAATAATGGAGATATTTATGCGACATATAAAAATAATTAAGTCAATTTCATTGATAATTTCATTATTCTTAATTACAAGTTGCTCAAATAATAGCGCTATGAAACCAGAAGATTTTAAAAACAAAGAACCAAGATTAATTATTGAGGAATACTTATCTGGAAATGTTAAGGCTTGGGGTGTTCTGCAAAATAGATCAGGAAAAGTTACAAGACAATTTTCTGCAGATTTAAATGGAACCTGGGATGGAAAGCAATTAATTCTTAAAGAAAAATTTAATTGGGATGATGGTGAAGTTCAAGACCGAGAATGGACAATAAATAAAATTGATGAGCATAATTACGAAGGAACAGCAGGAGATGTTGTAGGTAAAGCAATAGGATATTCGTATGGACCAGCGTTTAAATTTGAATATGTTTTATTAGTTCCTGTTAAAGGTAAAGAATTAAAAATAACTTTCGATGATTGGATTTTTAAACAAGATGATAGAGTTGCAATTAATAGAGCAACAATGACTAAATTTGGTTTTAAAGTAGCTGAATTGACAGTTGTATTTGTAAAAGATTAACTATTTTTTTTGATATTTCGTTAGTTTTCCAACTAAACCAAAATAAATTTTACTCGGTAAAAAACTCAATAGTTTTAATGTGATTGTAAGTGATTTTGGAAAATGTATTTCAAATATGTTTTTGTAAACTAAACCTTCATAAATTTGATCTGCAGCATACTCAGGAGTTTTTAAAAAAGGCATTTTAAAATCATTTTTATCTGTCATTGGCGTTTGAATAAATCCAGGAGATACTAAACAAACACGTACGTTGTACCTTTTAAAATCAAAGTACAAACTTTCAGCTAAATTATTTAATGCAGATTTAGATGGTCCATATCCAGTTGAATTAGGTAACCCCCTATATCCTGCAATTGATGAAACAATAGTAATTATACCGTTTTTTTTATCTCTAAAGTATTGTTCAACTGCTTTGATGCTATTCACAGTTCCAAAAAAATTTACTTTAAAGACATCTTCCATTTGTTCGACATCTATATCTTTTTCTTTTTTGGGATCCCATGTTCCAGTTGAAAAAAAACAAATATCTATATTTTCATATTTGTTTTTAATTTCATTAAATACTTCTTTGCATTTTTCCTTATCTGTTACATCTAAAGGGAAACCTGAAATATTTTCATAAGAATTTGAAAGTTCATTTAGTAATTCAGCTCTTCTTGCAGATATAGCAACGTTCCATCCCTTACTTGCAAACTTAATTGCTAAAGCTTTTCCAATACCAGTACTGCCACCTGTAATCCAAATAGTTTTTTTAGTCATTTTTTGTTATGTATATATCTAACATGTTTAAAAATAAATTTTTAACATTTATATTGTTTCTTGCTATTACATTCTCTGCTTCATTGATTGGCGGTTTAGCTACTGTTACTTTTAAAGAGCCATGGTACTCATTACTAAATAAGCCATCATTTAATCCACCGGATTGGATATTCGGACCTGTTTGGACCACCTTGTATATATTGATGACAGTTGCAATATGGCTTTATTGGCATACGAAAAATAGAGATATGAATACTGTTTATATTTATTTTATTCATTTAGTATTCAATACAACTTGGAGTGTAGTTTTTTTTGTTTTTCACAATATAGTTTTGGCTCTTTTAGTATTAATCATACTAATAGCATTGATAATTAATCTTATTTTAAGGTTTAAACGCGTCAAGATGTTGAGTGCCTACTTAATGATTCCATATTTACTTTGGTGTAGCTTTGCACTAATTCTGAATACAAGCTTGATTATGTTAAATTAGATATGGATGATGTTGTAGTAATTGGTGGTGGAATAATAGGGGCGGCAACTGCTTATTTTTTATCTAAAGAAGGTAGAAAAGTTAAAGTTATTGAAAGAGATCCTACTTATAAAACAGCTTCATTTCCATTATCTCTAGGTGGTTTCAGAAGACAATTTTTTCAAAAAGAAAATATTTTATTAGGAAAATTTGCAAGAGAATTTATTTTCCAAATACCGGAATTATTAAAAACAGAAAAAAATCCTAATCCAACAGCTAGCATGGTAACCAATGGATATCTTTTAATGTTTGGTCCTGAGCATGCTGAAGAACAATATAGAGCATTAGAAAATCATAAAGAATGTGATGCAGGAACAAAAAATATTAAAGGGTTAGAATTATCTAAGGTTTTCCCTTATGTGAATAGTGAAGGGATAGAGACAGCAACTTATACTGATAATCAAAGTGAAGGATGGATTGATCCATTTATGTTTCATAGCGCTCTTAAAAGTAAAGCAATAGAGCTTGGAGCAGAATTTATTAAAGGTGAAGTTAAAAGTATTTCTGAAATAAATGCTAAAACAATAGTTTCTGCAGCTGGTTGTTGGACAAAGGAATTGTTAGAAGATATTCCTGTTGTTCCTCAAAAGCACACTGTGTTTAGAGTAAAATGCCCAACATATATAAAAGAGATGCCACTAAGTGGAGACTTAACAACTGGTGTTTATTGGAGACCAGAAGGAGGAGAATATTTAGCAGGATCACCTATTTCTGTATTTGATGCAGATGATTTGGAACCAGCTTGGAATGATTTTGAGGAATTAGTTTGGCCAGCTCTTGCTAAGAGAATACCTGCCTTCGAGGAATTAAAGTTAACTGGTGGATGGGCAGGTTACTATGATTGTAATAGATTAGATAATAATGCAGTTGTTGGCAAACATCCAAAATATGACAATGTTTACATGGCTTCTGGATTTACGGGCCGGGGATTAATGCAAGCACCAGGTATCGGTAGAGCCTTAACTGAATTAATTACAACAGGATCATACCAAACAATTGATATAAGTGATTTTGCAGTTGAGAGAGTTTTGGGTAAAACTGCTAGGCCAGAGCCCTACGTTCTATAAATTAAGTTCCACAAAAAGTTTGATATTTTTCGTTGCTTGATGGAGCAGGTGCTTGATATTCTTCAATATTATTCTGATTGTCATAAGGATTTTTTAAAATGGCTAATAACTTTTTCATTTTATCTAAACTTCCTTTGTCAGCTTCAGCTAAAGCTTCCTCTACTTTATGATTTCTAGGAATTACAATTGGATTATTTGATTTCATAAGTTTGCTTTGTTTTTCCTTAGTTGAATTATTTAACTCAGATCTTTTTTTCCATCCATTTTTCCAATCGATAAAATCATTATTTTTATAAATTTCATCAGAATTGATATCCATTAGATTACAAAAAGTATTTGTGTAATCTGTTTTATTTTTTTCCATCCAATTAAACAAATCATTAATTAATTTTTTATCATTTTTATCCTCACCAAATAGACCTAGTTTATCTCTCATCATATTTAACCATTTATCCTCATAAATATTTTGGAAATTATCTATTAAATCTGTTGCTAATTTAATTGCAGTATCTTCATTTTTGTCGATCAAAGGGATTAAACATTCTGCAAATCTTGCTAAATTCCACTTTGTAATTGGTGGTTGATTAGAAAAAGCATATCTCCCAAATTTATCGATTGAGCTAAATACAGTTTTTGGATCATAATGATCCATAAATGCGCAAGGACCATAATCTATTGTTTCACCTGAAATTGCCATGTTATCAGTATTCATAACCCCATGAATAAATCCAACTCTCATCCAATTGATTACTAGCTGGCATTGCTTTTCCATTACAAGATTTAACAAGTCTAATGCTTTTGAATTTGATGTTTTGATTTCTGGATAATGTCTATTTACTGTGTAGTCGACTAAAGTATTTAAATTTTCAATGTTTTGAGTTGCAGCTATATATTGAAATGTTCCAACACGAAGATGACTAGATGCAACTCTTGTTAATATAGCGCCCTGTAAAAGATTTTCTCTTACAACTTTTTCTCCTGTTTTTACTACAGCAAGACTTCTAGTAGTTGGAATATTTAATGAGTGTATCGCTTCACTGATAATATATTCTCTAAGCATAGGTCCTAGAGCTGCTCTTCCATCACCACCTCTAGAAAAAGAAGTTCTTCCTGAACCTTTATACTGAATGTCAAAACGATTGTCATTGTTTACTAAATGCTCACCCAATAAAACTGCTCTACCATCTCCCAACATAGTAAAGTGTCCAAATTGATGACCTGCATATGCTTGGGCTATGGTATTAGTTTCTTCTGGTATTGAGTTTCCAGAAAATATTTCTGCTAATTTTTTTTTGTCTGTTTTTGAAAAATCTAAATTTAAAGTAGATGCTAGTTCCTCATTTAAAATTACTAATTCAGGATCATGAACAGGAGTTGGTTTAATATTTTCTTTAAAAGTATTTGATAACTTTGAATATGTATTATCAAAATGCCAACCAATGGTCATTTTAATTAACTAACTTCAGCTTGATTTTCTTTTGGTTTAACTTCTGTTTTAAATTGATTAGAGATTTTTTGTACTTCAACAGAAGATACTTTGTATTCAGCACACATTGTTTCTTCATCTTTACCATGACCTGTAACCATATTAACCATATGTTCTGGGAAATGGAACGTAGTAAACACAATTCCTTCTTTAACTTTGTCTGTAACCTCAACTTTAAGTGCAACCTCACCTCTACCTGAATAAAGTCTTCCAATATCACCAGTATTTAGATCTCTATGAGCCGCATCTTTAGGATGAATTAATAAAACATCTTCATCAACAATATTTATATTTTTTGTTCTTCTAGTCATTGTTGCTGCATTGTAATGTTGTAAAACTCTACTAGTTGTTAAAATCAAAGGATATTCTTTTTGATTAGCTTCTATTTCTGATGATTCTTTCCAATCAAAGTTTTTTAATCTGCCTTTACCTAATTTAAATGTTTCTGTATGTAAAATTTTTGTATCAGTTCCATCTTCTTGTACTGGCCATTGTAATCCAAATTTTCCAAGTCTCTCTCTAGTAACACCCTTAAAGAAAGGAACGATATCAGCAATTTCTGCTAGAACTTGATCTGCATCATAAGTTGGCTGATCAAATCCTAATTTCTGCATCATCTCAGTTACAATTAATCCATCAGGTTTAGTACCTGGTAGAGGAGGTACAGCTCTGTTCACCCTTTGAATTCTTCTCTCAGTGTTTGTAAAAGTTCCATCTTTTTCTAAGAAAGTAGTACCTGGCAGAACAACAGTTGCTAATTTTGCTGTTTCACTCATAAATATTTCTTGAACAACTAAAAGTTCTAAAGAATTCATAGCTTCAATTACATGTGCGCTGTTAGGATCTGTTTGAACAATATCTTCTCCAATGATCCATAAACCTTTTAATTCCTTATTTATTGCAGCTTCAAACATCTGAGGAATTTTTAATCCTGGCTTAGTTGGGTGAGTTACTCCATATTTTTCTGTGTAGAATTCTTGATGTTTTTCATCAGCTACAGGAAAATATCCAGCACCTTGGTGTGGTTGACATCCCATATCTGCTGCACCTTGAACATTGTTTTGACCTCTTAAAGGATTAACCCCGACACCTTTTCGTCCAATGTTTCCAGTAATCATTGCTAGATCTGCAATTAACATTACAGTTTTAGATCCTTGTTCGTGTTCAGTAACTCCTAAACCATGGAACTCCATTGAATTTCTTGCAGTAGCATATGCAATTGCTGCTTCTTTAACTAATTGTTTATCTACACCAGCTACTTTTGCTAAATGATCTACATCTTGTCTTTCAATTTCTTTTAAGAAATTATCAAAACCTTCAGTTCTATCTCTAATAAAATCTGCATTATAAAGTTTTGATTTAATAATAAAGTGTAACATCATATTTAGAACTGCAACGTTAGTTCCTGGTCTTAGTTTAATATGATAATCAGCAAGTTTTGCTAGTTCAGTTGTAATTGGATCAAGTACAATTAATTTTTTACCTTTCATGACTTGTTGTTTTATTTTTGCACCTGTTACAGGATGAGCGTTAGTTGGATTAGCTCCAATTACCAAAAATAAATCTGCATGATAAATATCTTCTGTAGAGTTTGTGGCTGCCCCTGTCCCAAAAGTTTGTTGCATTCCCCAAGCTGTTGGTGAATGACAAATTCTTGCACAACAATCTACACTGTTAGTTCCTACAGCCGCTCTAATCATTTTTTGAAAAACATAATTTTCTTCATTTGTACATCTTGCTGAAGAAATTCCAGCAAAGGCATCTGGACCATTATCTTTTGTAATTCTATTCATTTCTTTTTTAATAAAATCATAAGCTTCATCCCAAGAAGCTTCTTGAAACTTTCCATTTCTTTTAATTAAAGGTGTTTTTAATCTGTCTGGATGATCATAAAAACTAAATGCATATCTTCCTTTAATACATGTATGACCAGCATTTACCTCTGTTTGTTTTGGAGTATCTATTGCAACAACTTTATCATCTTTTATTGATGCTTCTAAATTACATCCAACACCACAGTATGAACAAGTTGTTCTAACTTTTTTATCTACAGCTGCAGATTTAGATTGAAAAACATCTGAAATAGCATCTGTTGGACATGTATGCGCACATGCTCCACAAGATACACATGAACTATCTCCAAACATCATATCATTATCAGTTGTTATTCTAGATTCAAAACCCCTTCCGCTCATTGTTAATACAAATGAACCTTGAATTTCATCGCAAGCTCTGACACATCTTCCGCAATTAATACAGTTGTCTAAGTTCATTCTCATGTAATCGTGAGACGTATCTCTTGGTATACCTTTGTGCTGTTTAGGACTGTTGTATCTGTGATCAGCAACTCCTAGATCGTTTGCTACTGTTTGTAATTCACAATTATTGTTTACCTCACAAGTATCACATTCCATTGGATGATCAGTTAAAACTAATTCTACAATATTTTTTCTTAGACTTGTTAAAGCTTCATTTGAGGTAAAGATATGTTGGTTTTCAGCAACTGGAGTATGACAAGATGCAACCACTCTTGTTGGACCATCTTTTTCTAAAGCTACTTCTACTGAGCAAACTCTGCAAGCACCATAAGGAGCTAGGTTTGGATCATCACATAAAGTAGGTACTTTTTTTTCACCTACATAGCTTTTTACAAATTTTAAAATAGACGTGTGTTTAGGACCAATTTCGTATGGTTTTCCATCAATATAAGCAATTTTTCTTTTTTCTGAGCTCATTAATTATCTTTCACCATATCATTTTTCATTTCATCACCAAAGTATTTTAGAATGTTCTGAATTGGAGTTGGGATTGCTCCACAAAGAGCACATAGGCATCCTTTTTGCATGGTAACCAACAATTCTTCTAGCAATTTTAATGGAATTTTAGCTGTTTTCTTCTTAGCTTGATCAAACATCTCCTTACCTCTGTAAGATCCAAGTCTTCCTGGGAAACATTTCCCGCATGATTCTTCTGCTGAGAATTCAAACAAGTGATGAATATATTCAGCCATTGAAAAATCTTTTGGAATACTAACTACACTTGCGTGACCTAACATAAAACCTTTTGCTGTAAATTCTTGAAAATCTAAATTTAAATTTTCTATTTCACTTAAAGGAACAACTCCACC
>CACJHS010000001.1 GCA_902593235.1 uncultured Pelagibacteraceae bacterium | reverse complement strand
TTGGGCTGTATTTGCTGCATTAATTCTTGCAGGATTTTTTATAATGTGGCTTGTAAACCTATCAGGTAAACCAAGTGTAAAACATGGAATTCCGTATCCAGTATTTGCTCGAGTAAGTATGGGAGTATTTGGTGCAAACTTTCCAGCAATGGCCAGAGGACTTGTTGCTATGTTTTGGTATGGAGCACAAACTTATGCTGCTTCTACAGCTGTCGCACTTTTAATAACAGGTATTACAGGCATAGAAGGTGAAGTAATGTTACTAGGAATGACAGGTGTAATGTGGATTTCATTTATATTCGTTTCGTTGTTCCAAGTTTATCTATTTTGGCAAGGAGTAGATCTTGTTAAAAAGTTTTTAAACTTCGCAGGACCAGCAGTTTATGCCGTCATGATACTATTAATGATTGTTATCTGGGCTAAAGCAGGTGGTGGATTATTTTCAGAAGTTGGAAATATATTTTCTGGTGGAGAAAGATCGGGTGGTTTTGAAGGTTTGGGATCATTTGGAGCTTTCTTAGCTGTATTTTCAATTATGGTTGGATATTTCGCTGCTGTAGTCATCAATTTTGGTGACTTTGCTAGATTTGTTAAAAATGAAGATGAAATGAAAAAAGGTAACCTATGGGGATTGGTAGGAAACGTGGTTTTATTCTCTTTTATTACTTTAATGATTACAGGTGGAACAATTGCTATTTTTGGTGAGTACGTTGCAAGTCCAACAGATATGGTTGCTAAAGTTGACAATTTAGGACTAACAATAATTGCTGCATTTGCATTTTTTGCTGCAACAGTTGGAATTAATATGGTTGCAAACTTTATACCGCCTGCATATGACTTAGCAAATTTAATACCAAGTAAAATTAATTTTAAAATTGGTGGATTAATTACTGCTGGTTTTGGATTTATAATTGGAGGTATGTGGGTAGCTGTTATAACACAAATGGGATTATTTCCATTTGTAAATACACTAGGTGCTATTTTGGCTCCAGTCTTCGGTATAATGATTGTTGACTACTATATAATCAAAAAAGAAAAATTAGATGTTGACGATTTGTTTGATGATAGCGCAAAAGCAAAATATCATTACAATGGTGGCTTTAATCGTAAGGCAATTTTAGCTTGGATTTTATCAGGATACATTGCTGTTGGAACGGTATGGCCAAACATTTTAATTTTTGGTTTAAGTGATTTCTTCGCCAATTTAGGTGGCGGAGGGGGATATGCCTGGATAATAGGAGCATCATTAGGTGCTGTTGTTCATTTAGCTATATCTAAAAGATAAAAATAAGAACCTCTTAGTTAGTTACAACAAAGCCCATCACTTTAATGTGGTGGGCTTTTTTATTAATTCAAAGTAGATTTTGATTTTACACCTTCTAAAAACTTAAGGCATTTTTTCATTTCATTTAATTCTATGAACTCATCAATTTTGTGAGCCTGTTCTATAGATCCAGGTCCGCAAACAACTGTGCTGATTCCTAATTCTTGAAATAAACCAGCTTCTGTTCCAAAAGAAACTACTTCTCTAGAATTATCACCAGTTATATTTGATACAAATTCACATGCTTCAGATTCATCTAATCTATTAAAACCAACAACTTCACCTATCACTTCTTTTTTGATATAAGAGTCTGGAAATACTTTTTTCATTTCTGGCAGGAGTACTTCATTTGCATATTTATCAATTTCATTCGTAACAAATTCTCCATCTTCTTTAATAACTGGTCTTGTTTCCCATTCAACACTACATTTATCTGCAATGACATTATGAGCAATACCACCTTTGATACCTCCAATTGATAAAGTTGAATGTGGAGGATCAAAAATACTATCTTTTTGAACTCTTTTTTTTAATTCTTCTCTAATTTCTAAAAGTTTTCCAACATACTTGGTAGCATATTCAGCTGCATTTACTCCTAAATGTGGTTTAGAACTATGTCCTGCAAGTCCCCCAAAGTGAACCGTGTATTCATTCATACCTTTGTGGGCATCAATAATTTTCATTTTAGTTGGTTCACCAATTATACAAATTCCATTTTTGATATCTCTTTTTTTTAATTCCTCGATTAATAAAGGAGCTCCAATACATGCAGTCTCTTCATCAAATGTGTAACAGAAATGTAAGTCTCTATCTAAATTACTTTCTTTGAAGATAGGTGCATAAGCAAGCGTGCATGCTATAAAACCTTTCATGTCACATGAGCCTCTCCCATATAATTTATCATTTTTTATAGTTGCAACGAATGGATCACTACTCCAACCTTTTGATACGGGAACCACATCAGTGTGTCCAGATAATATAATTGGTTTTTTTGTGCTTTGATTTTTTGCTTTTAAAGTTCCAAAAAGATTTACTCTTTTTTTATCATCATCATAAACTTTGAAAGTATTTATTCCGATGTTATTCAAAATGTTTTCACAATAATCAATTAAATTACTGTTATCTTGACCAGAGATAGTTTTAAATGCAATTAAGTCAGTTAAAATCTTGATTGATTTTTCATATAAATTGTTATCTATACTCATAAACTTAAAACACTATATTATATTATGATTAAAGAGCAAATTACCTATAATGATTTTGATAAAGTAGATATTAGAATTGGTACTGTAATTTCTGTTAAAAAAAATGAAAAAGCTAGAAAACCTTCATTAGTTATTGAAGTTGATTTTGGAAGTGAAATTGGTATTAAGCAATCTTCAGCTCAAATTACTCACTATTATAATGAAGAGAATTTAAAAGGAAAACAAGTTATTGCTGTTTGTAATTTTCCTGAAAAAAATATTGCTGGAATAGTTTCTCAAGTATTGGTTTTAGGTGCAATTGATGCTGATGGCAAAGTTACACTTGTTCATCCCTCTAAAAAAGCAGAAAACGGATTACCGATTGCTTAGTAATGCATCCTGAAATTCTTTCTATAACTTTATTTGGAATTGTTGCAGCATTCACTCCTGGGCCAAATAATTTCGTTGCTTTCTATTCTGGTTTCAATTTCGGTATTCTAAGAACATTACCGCATATAATTGGCGTAACTTTAGGTTTCCCTTTTTTGTTATTATGTTTAGCTCTAGGGCTGATAAATATTTTTAAGCTTTATCCTTTAATCCAAGAAGTATTAAAATATTTAGGAACTTTATTTTTAATTTATTTAGCTTACAAAATTTCTTTTTCTGGAACTTCCAATCAAGAAAATAAAAATAAAAACCCAATTAAATTTTATGAAACTTTTATTTTTCAGTTTTTAAATCCTAAAGGTGTTATTGCATCAATTATTCTTGTTTCCACTTATATTAATCCTGGAGAAAGTTTTGTAAGTTATACGACTCAAATGATCATTATGGCTTTAATTGTTTCAGTGACTAGTATTACTTTGTGGACCTTTTTAGGTAAATTTTTTAGAAAATTCGCGACAAATCAGAAATTTATTAATTACTTTAATTATGCTATGTCACTGCTTCTTTTAACAAGCATAATAACTTTTTATTTATAATATGACCCCAGGAAATAAAAATTCTTATAAATCACTAAAAAAAATAACAGTTAACGACAAAGAGTATAATTATTACTCATTAAATGTAGCGGAAAAAAATGGACTTGAAGGAATAAATAAACTTCCAAAATCTCTTAAAGTTTTACTAGAAAATTTATTAAGATACGAAGACGAGTTAAGTGTCACAAAATCTCAATTAGAAGCGATTAAAAATTGGTTAAAGACAAAAAAATCTAAAACTGAGATTGCATATCGACCAGCAAGAGTTTTGCTTCAAGATTATACAGGAATACCTGCGGTTGCAGATTTAGCTGCCATGAGAGAAGCAGTTAAAGAAAAAAATAAAGATCCAAATACAATCAATCCATTGTCTGCAGTTGATTTTGTAATTGATCACTCAGTACAAGTCGACCAGTCAGCAAAAGCAGATTCTTTTGAAAAAAATGTCGACATAGAATTTGAGAGAAATAGTGAAAGATATTCTTTTTTAAAATGGGGACAACAGGCATTTGATAATTTTAGAATAGTTCCACCAGGAACAGGAATTTGTCACCAAGTAAATCTAGAATATTTATCAAAAGTTGTTTGGTTAGAAGAATTTAAAGGAGAACAATATCTTTTTCCAGATACTTTAGTTGGAACAGATAGTCATACAACAATGGTAAATGGATTATCTGTTTTAGGATGGGGTGTTGGAGGAATTGAAGCTGAAGCAGGAATGTTAGGTCAACCGATTTCTATGTTGATACCAGAAGTTATTGGTTTTGAAATGAAAAACAAAATGCCAGAAGGTACCACTGCAACTGATTTAGTTTTAACTGTTGTTAAAATGTTAAGAGATAAAGGAGTTGTCGGTAAGTTTGTTGAATTTTATGGAGAGGGTTTAAAAAATTTAACTCTTGCGGATAGAGCTACAATTGCAAACATGGCACCAGAATATGGTGCTACATGTGGTTTTTTTCCTATAGATGAAGAAACATTAAAGTATTTAAAATTTTCTGGAAGAGATCAACAAACTGTTGATATTGTAGAAAATTATGCCAAGGAACAAGGTCTATGGGCGAGTAACGAAATAGAATTTACTGACATTATATCTTTAGATATGTCCACAGTTGTACCAACTATTTCAGGACCTAAAAGACCTCAAGACAAAGTTCTTTTAACAGATGCTCCTGGTTCGTTTCAAAAAGTATTGCAGGAAGCTACAAATAAAAATGAAAAATCAATTTCAAAAGTAACAAATACAGATTATGAAATTAAAGATGGCTCAATATTAATTGCAGCAATAACTTCATGTACGAATACTTCTAATCCCAATGTTCTAATTGGGGCTGGTCTATTAGCTAAAAAAGCTATTGAAAAAGGTTTGCAGGTGAAACCTTGGGTAAAAACTTCTTTAGCACCTGGATCTCAAGTAGTTACAGATTATCTGGCAAAAGCTGGATTAAATACTTATTTAGATCAGCTTGGCTTTAATTTAGTTGGGTATGGCTGCACAACTTGTATTGGAAATTCAGGACCACTTCCAGAAAATATTGTAGAAGCTATTCAAAAAGAAAATATTTATGCTGTTTCAGTTTTATCTGGTAATAGAAATTTTGAGGGGAGAATTTCTCCACATATAAAAGCAAACTATCTGGCCTCACCTCCTCTTGTTGTTGCATATGCAATAGCTGGACATATGGAAGTTGATTTATACAAAGATCCATTAGGAAAAGATAAAGAAGGAAAAGATGTATTTTTAAAAGATATTTGGCCTTCAAATAAAGAGATAGAAGACACTTTAAAAGATTCACTTAATGCCGAGATGTTTATTCAAAGATACTCAAATGTTTCTGAGGGTCCAACTCAATGGCAAAAAATTAAAACTGATAAAAGTAGTATCTATAATTGGGATGAGGGATCAACATATGTAAAAAAACCTCCGTTTTTCGACTCATTACCAGATAAACCAGAAGGATTTAAAGAAATTAAGGATGCAAGACCTTTATTAATTTTAGGTGATATGGTTACTACTGATCATATATCACCAGCTGGCAGTATTCAAAAAGATAGTCCAACTGGTGAATATTTCATGGAACATCAAATTTTACCTAAAGATTATAACTCATATGGTTCAAGAAGAGGTAATCATGAAGTTATGATGCGAGGAACTTTTGCAAATATAAGAATTAGAAATGAAATGGCTCCTGGTACAGAAGGCGGTTTTACAAAGTTGTATCCAGAAGAAAAAGTTCTTCCAGTCTATGATGCAGTAGTTGAATATAAGAAAAGAGGAACAGATTTAGTCGTAATTGGTGGAAAAGAGTATGGAACTGGATCATCTAGAGATTGGGCAGCTAAAGGAACTAAATTACTAGGCATAAAAGCAGTAATTGCTGAAAGCTTTGAAAGAATTCATCGATCTAATTTAATTGGAATGGGAATATTGCCATTACAATTTATCGACGATGTAAATAGAAAAAATCTAAAATTAATTGGTTCTGAATTAATTAGCATTCTACATATAGAAAAGGGTGTTAATCCCTCAGATGAAGTGACAGTTGAAATTAAATATGCTTCTGGCGAAATAAAGAAAATTAAAACTTTATGCAGAATTGATACAAAAAATGAATTAGAGTATTATAAAAACGGAGGTATTTTGCAGTACGTTTTAAGGAATATGATTTAGTTATGGACGAAGATTTATCAATTATAAATGCCAATACTAGAAATGAAAAAATTAAAAATTTTTTTGTAAATAATAAAAATAAAATAATTTCAGGTATAATTATTTTAATACTAATTACAGCAGGTGTTTTTAGTTACGATAAATATTTATTTAATAAAAAAAAAGATATCTCAGATAGTTATAATTCAATAATCATTGATTATTCAGAAAAAACAAAAGAAAAAACAGCTAGTAATCTGATTGAAATTATAAACAAGAAAGATCCAACTTATTCACCTCTATCACTTTATTTTATAATTGATAATAATATAATTATCGAACAGTCAAAAATTAATTCATTATTTGATGTATTAATAAAAGATACCTCATTAGAAAGTGAAATTAAAAATTTAATTATATATAAAAAAGCTCTATTTAATGCCGACAATATGCAAGAGGGAGATCTTTTAGAAATCCTAAAACCTCTAATTAATTCAAAAAGTGTTTGGCAGAGCCATGCTTTATATTTGTTAGCTGAATATTTTTATGCAAAAGATCAAAAACAAAAATCTAAAGAATTTTATAATCAAATAGTTAATTTAGAAAATGCAAATCAAGAGATAATTACTCAAGTACAAAAAAGATTAAAAAGAGATCTAGGTGAATAAATTAATATTTTTATTTATTTTTATTATTATTTCAGCTTGTTCATTAAATTCTCAATCTAAGTTTTGGACGAAATCAAAGGAAGTCACTAAGGATAACAATAACTTAAATAATAAAGTTAAAAAGCAAGAAATTTTTAAAAAAGAAATAATAGTAAAAAAAGAATTTAATAAAAATCTTAAAATTAAAATAAACAGTAATTCAGCTTCTAATTATAAAAATAATATTAACTTAAATAATTCAGGATTGGTCAACTTTTCAGGGGAATTAAAACGTACCTCAAGATATAAATTTTCTAAAATTAAAAATTTCTATCAGTATGAACCTGAATTAATCTTTGATGAAAGTAATTTAATTTTTTTTGAAAACAAAGGAACTATTTTAAAGTTTAATGAAAATTCAAAATTAGTTTGGAAAAAAAATTTTTATTTGAAACAAGAAAAAAAACTAAATCCAGTTTTACAATTTGCAAGCAATGATAAATATTTAATTGTGGCTGATAATCTAGCTAAATATTTTATGTTAGATAAAGAGAATGGTGAATTAATATGGTCAAAGAATAATTCAGCACCATTTAATTCACAAATTAAAATTTTTAAAGATAAATTTTTTATTATTGATTTTGATAACACACTGAGATGTTTCTCTTTAAAAAATGGTAATGAGTTATGGAATGTAAGAACCCAAAATTCTTTAATTAGATCACAAAAAAAATTGTCAATTGTTATAGTAGATAACGTTATCTTTTTTAACAACTCTAATGGAGATATAAGTTCTGTTAATCTTAATAATGGAGAACTATTGTGGCAGTTTCCAACTCAAAATAGTTTAGTTTATGAGTCGGCTTTCTCTTTGGAAACCTCTGAGATTGTTACTGATGGTAAGTCCTTATATTTCTCAAATAATAAAAATCAGTTTTATTCAATTGACTTGAGCACAGGAAGCTTAAATTGGAAAACAAAAGTTAATTCTAACTTGAAGCCGACAATTATAGAAAATATTATATTTACAGTTTCAATAGAAGGTTATCTTATTTTAATTGATAGAAAAAACGGAAATATTATTAGAATTACTGATGTTTTCGATAATTTTAAAACAAAAAAAAGAAACTTAATTAAACCAACAGGTTTCATTGTAGGATTAGATAGTGTTTATCTTTCAACTGATAATGGTAGATTGCTAGTAGTTGACAATTCATCAGGGAAAATTGTATCTGCCATAAAAATTGATGGTGAAAAGATATTGAGACCTGCAGTTATGAACGATTCATTATTTGTTGTTAAAGATAATTCAATAATTAAACTAAATTAATGATACTCAAATTTCTGGAGAAATTAGGTAGAAAAAAAATAGTATTAGATAGAGGACCATCACACCCTAAATTTCAAGAAGCAAAACCATGGATGAATAGATATTATGTTCTATTTAGAAATAGGCCTAAATGGTTTCCATTCAATATACTGATACATGAGATGCTTGATGATGATCACGGTGATGGAGTTCATAATCATTTATGCCCTTATATAACTATTATTTTAAGGGGAGGATACTGGGAGACAACAAAAGCAGGAAAGTTTTGGAGAAAACCTGGCTATATTGGTTTCAGATCTGCTAACGATTTTCACAGAGTAGACCTTGAAAAAGGAACAAATCCAATGACTATTTTTATCCCTGGTCCTTTTGGATTAAGAAAGGGACCGCGATCCGAATACGGTATCGATTTTAAAACCAAAAGAAATTAATGATCAAATCATTAGAAAAAGAATTTAAATCTTTTTGTGAAGATCAAGATTTAGAAGTAAATATAAATCAAATAAATGTTATAAAAAAATTAGAAGAATATTACCAAATTAATTTTAAATCTTTTTTTTCAAAATTATTTTCAAAAAAATTATCTCAAAAAGGATTTTATCTTTACGGAGATGTTGGAGTTGGAAAGACTATGATTTTAAATTTTTTTTTCGATCAACTAGACAAAAAAAAATTAAGAAAACATTTTAACGAATTTATGCTAAATTTTCATAATTTTGCTCATGAAAGAAAAGAAAAAAATGAAGAAAACATAATCAATCAGTTTGTAAAAGATTTAAAATCTAAAGCCTCTTTAATTTTTTTCGATGAATTTCAAGTTACTAATATTGTAGATGCTATGATTTTAGGAAAATTATTTGATGAAATATTTAAAGAGGATATCAAAATAATTGTAACCTCTAATACTAAAATATCAGAACTTTATAAAGACGGACTTCAAAGAGATCAATTTATTCCATTTATTAAGATAATGCAGGGACAATCTATGGAGCATGAACTTAAAATTGAAGATGATTACAGAAAATCAAAAGACCATAAACAGCAAAGATATTTTTATCCCTTAAACCAAGAAACTAACTTTAAAATTAATAAATTTTTTAGAAAAATTACCAAAAATAAAATAAAATCTACAATTTCAATTAATGTAAAAGGTAGAGATTTTAAAATGGAAAATTTTTATGAAGGCATAGTAAGAATAAAATTTAATGAATTATGTGATCAAAATTTAGGTGCCGAAGACTATTTAGAGATAATTAAAAATTGTAAATTTATGGTAATTGATCAGATACCCAAATTTAATGATGTGAATTCAAACCAACAACAGCGTTTTATCACTTTGTTAGATGTGATTTATGATAAAAATATTTCATTAGCAGTCACAGCAGATATGAATTTAGATCAACTTACCTCCTCAAGATTGTTAGAAAAACCATTCAAACGTACTATTAGTCGTTTGTATGAGCTTACATCAAAGGAGTATAATTAATGAAACAAGAATTCTATAATCTTCAAATTAATACTAGCGGTCAAAAGTTATATGAGTTTACTAATGATACAATCCAATGGATTAGTCAAAATAACTTTAAAAATGGTATTCTTAATTTAAGTATACAGCACACAAGCGCCTCATTAATTGTACAAGAAAATGCAGATCCAGATGTACAAACAGATTTAATAAATTATTTTGATAAATTAGCCCCTATGGATAATAAACTATATGTTCATACTACAGAGGGAAAAGATGATATGCCTGCACACATTAAATCTGCATTAACAAATAATCAAATTTCTCTAAGCGTGAAAGATAGTGAATTAATGCTTGGAACTTGGCAGGGCATATATTTATTTGAACACAGATTAGAGGTTCAAAAAAGATCTATAATTCATCATTTTGTTGGAGAATAAAATTAAATTTATTTTTTCTTCAAAGATTGAAACGCTTCAAGTGCTGCAGCTCTTGCTTTTTCATGAACTACAATAGGACCGGGATAGTCTTTACCAATAATTGTTTTTATAGCTTCTTGATACTTTAATTCCATTTCCCATGGTTTATGAATATACTTATTTGGGACATTTTTGAGTTCTGGAACCCATTTTTTTACATAAATGCCTTCTTTATCAAATTTTTCACCCTGAAGTATTGGATTGAATATTCTAAAGTAGGGTGCTGCATCTGCACCACAACCAGCAACCCATTGCCATTGAGCAACATTATTTGCTTTGTTAAAATCTAGTAGACAGTTTCTAAAATGCTTCTCACCTTCATTCCAATTAATTCTCAAATGTTTGACTAAAAATGAACCAACAACCATTCTTATTCTATTATGCATCCACCCAGTCTCATATAATTCTCTCATACCTGCATCGACAATAGGATAACCGGTCATTCCTCTTTTCCATGCTTTTAAGAATTTCTCATTTTTTGCCCAAGGGAATTTATCAAATTCTTTTCTGAAATTTCCTTTTAAGAATTCAGGGAAATAATTAATTAAACTATGCGAAAACTCTCGCCAACCAAGCTCATTAATATATTTTCTATAACCAATTCCTTTTGATTTAATTTCAGAACATTTTTTCCAAATACTGCCTACATGAATTTGGCCATGTTTGATGTAAGGAGATAATTTAGAGGTTCCTTCGATAGATGGTATATCTCTTGAAGTTCCATAATCCTTAATTTTATTTTCAATTAAATTTTTTAATATTTTTTTTGAGTCATTTTCTGAAACTTTCCAGTATTTTTCAAATTTTTTATACCAATTTTTTTTTGGTAAAATATCTATTGGTTCAATACACTTTTTAAAAATTGTAATCTTTTTTATTTTCTTTTTAACAATATAGTTTTTGCTTGGTGGTTGATTTAAATAAACTTGCTCCGCATTTCTCCAGAAAGGGGTAAACACTTTAAAGGGAGTTCCATCATTTTTTGTTATCTCTTGAAATTCATTTAAAATATTTCCTTTGAAATATTTATAATTGATTTTATTTTTAATAAATAGGTCACGTATTTTTTTTCCTTTAGCTATAACATCTGGCTCATAAATTTTATTCCAATAAACTGAAAGCTTATCCTTTTTATTAAATTTAGAAAAAATTTCTAATTCATCGCCTTTTACTATTTCAAGATTAATTTTATAATCTGACAATTCTTTTTTTAAAGTTTCTAGAGATTTATAAACCCACCATTTTTGAGCTTCTCTTTTGTTGTCAAAATCATTATTATTATAAATATATAATGCAATTACATTATCATGATTTTGTGTTGCAAAAGACAAAGCGGGATTATTTTCAATTCTAAAATCCTCTCTTATCCAAAAAATACCTGTGCTACTCATTGATTTAATTTTGGTTAATTAACTTTTGATACATTTCTTGATCAGTATCCCCCTCACAACCAAAAACCAAAACATTAGATTTTTCATTTAGATCTAATTTTTCTTTAATTGCTTGATCTTCACAACTTGCAATCAGACTGATTACTCCAGGTGCTGAATTTTCTCCTGCAACTATTTTATCATTACTAAAGCTTGAATTTCCAAGTAGTTTCATAGTTTTTGCAATATCATCATCCGGTAAACTAATACAATGTTTAACTGAATTTTTGAGTATTTCCCATGGGACTAATGATACTTCTCCACAAGACATACCACCCATTAAGCTTTCTCTTTTAATATCTATTTTTTCTATTTTTCCAGTTTTAATGCTTTCCATTACACACGCAGCACTATCTGGTTCAACAACTATAATTGTTGGAACATAGTTTAAATATCTTGCAATACCTGCAACCATGGCAGCAGCCATGCCACCAACACCAGCCTGTAAAATGATGTGAGTTATTTTCTCCTTCTGGATTTGGTTACTTATCTCCTTCATCATTACCGTATAACCTGCCATTGTATACTTGGGGACGACCATATAATCTTTCCAAGCAACATCCTGAACTATTTGCCAATTATTTTCAGTAGACTGTTTTATGCATTCCATCAAAGATTTTTCATAATTACCTTTTACTTTTATTACATCTGCTCCAAGTGCGGCCATAGCTTTGCCTCTTGCATCACTTACAAATTCACTAATGAATATTTTACAGCTTAGACCTAATCTTTTAGCACCCCAGGCAACTGATCTTCCATGATTGCCAGCAGTAGCTGTTGCTACCACTATATCTTTATTTCCTTTGGTTACTTTTTCTACCGCATAAGCTCCGCCTAAAGCTTTAAAAGATTTTAAATCAAATCTTTTATTTTCATCTTTATAAAAAATTTTGTTTAAATTTAATTCTTTTGAAAGTTTATTTAAAGAAAGCAAGGGAGTAGGAGAATAACCTTTCCACTTAGAAATACTCTTATAAGCATGATCAATTTCTTCTGAGGTTAAAGAATTAAGAATTTCTTTTTTGTTAAATGAGTAATTTTTATTGTCTGTAAATTCCGTATATTTCCATTGATGACCGTTAGATAATATAGTCATGTACTAACAATCTAAAGTATTATCTTTTTCCCACTTTGTAACATCTTTTGTTTTATCAAAACTATCTTTTGATTTGAATTCATTCATTTCTGAACTTCTTAACTTTATATAACTCTCAATAACATCTTTGCCAAAAGCATCATTCATATCTGAATTATTTTTTAATAAATTTAATGATTGTGCAAGTTCATCAGGCAGTTTAGGTAAGTTGGGATATTTATGATGATCTTCATACATATTGCAATCCAAAGGTTTGCCTGGATCAACTTTATTTTTTAAACCATATAAACCAGCTGCTAAAACACTTGCTTGTAATAAGTAAGGATTAGCAGAACCATCCATTAATCTTAATTCAAATCTTCCAGGATCAGGGATTCTTATCATGTGTGTTCGATTATTACCTGTGTAGGAAATACTACTTGGTGACCATGATGCTCCAGATTTTGTAGGTGGTGCATTTATTCTTCTGTAACTATTGATTGTTGGGTTAAAAAACGCAGATAAAGATGAAGCATTTTTAATTACTCCACCTAAAAAATTATAGGCCATTTTACTTAAACCAAGTTTATCTTTATTATCCAAGAATTTATTTTTACTACCTTGCCAAACTGATACGTGAGCATGACAACCATTGCCGGTTAAATTTCCAAACGGTTTAGGCATAAATGTTGCTCTTAATCCGTGCTTTTCAGCAATTGTTTTTACCATAAACTTAAAAAAGGTATGTCTATCTGCAGTTTTTAGACAATCTGAATAATCCCAATTCATTTCAAATTGACCGTTAGCATCCTCGTGATCGTTTTGATAAGGGCCCCATCCCATTTCAATCATACAGTCACAAATTTCCTTAATTAAATCATACCTTCTCATTAATGCAGATTGGTCATAACAAGGTTTGGATTGTGTATCTCTTGGATCTGCAATTGAATTGCCATCAGGTGAAATCAAAAAATATTCACACTCAACACCTGATTTCATTGTTAAATTTTGTTTTTTAAGTTTTTTTATCTGATTTTTTAACATCACTCTAGGTGACGCATCTACTGGTTTGCCATTCATCCATAAATCAGATGCTAACCATCCAACTTCTTTATTCCATGGAAGTTGAATTAAACTATCTGGGTCTGGAATTCCAAACATGTCTGAGTCAGCAGGTGTCATATCTAACCATGCTGCAAATCCAGCAAAACCAGCTCCTGCATTTTGCATTTCTTTTATTGCATGAGCAGGTACTAATTTTGATCTTAATACACCAAATAAATCTACAAAACTGATTAAAAAATATTTAATTTTTTTTTGCTTAGCAATCTGAAATAAATTTTTAGACACAACCTAAGTTAACATAATTATTTAAAAAAAGATAAAATTGTTTCTTTATAATAAATTAAATTTACAACAATAATTACAATTATAGCTAGTATCACACCATACTTAGCTTTAGGAAATGCTACACCTCTCATTTTTGAGGGTCTTAATTCTTCTTTATTATCTTCCATAAATTTAGAACATAAAAAAGGGCGCTACATTTAAGTAGCGCCCAAATTTTAATTTAAATTACCAGTCGGTAATATTGCTTTTGTGATCGTTAGCACTATGTCTTTTTCTAGCAAGTCTTGAAAGTTCATCACTTTCAGCTCTTGCAGTCAAAACGTGCCAACCAACCCATAAGATTAATGCAATGATTACCAGTATGCCTTCAACAGATCCAGCACCAGGGTAAATTGCACCAGCAACTTCTTCTGCTGGCTTATTAAGGTGATCTATCCAGTTTGTAACTGTAGCCATATTTTCCTCCTTTACCTGGTTGCAGATGAAACTGCTTTTTCATCTTCTTTAGCAGATTCCATCATTTCATAGTCTAATCCAGCTATCTCAACTTCACGTGGGATTCTTAATTTACCCATACCGTTAAGAACTTTAGCTATGATGTAGCCTGGTATTAGTCCAAGAACAACGAACATAATTAATGCTCCGATGAACTGTCCTAATGGATTAATTGTTGCATAAGTTGTTCCGTCCCACATAGCACCAACACTGTAACCAGATGATGGATAACCATTTAAGACAAAACCACAAATTACAAGACCTACAAATCCAGCATAACCATGTACTGCTACGGCACCAACTGCATCATCAATTTTGAACTTACGTTCAACCCAGTAATGAAGTTTGTATGCAATAACAACACCGATCATACCAATGATCATTGCTTGAATTGGGTGATATAAATCATTTCCAGCTGAAGCACAGATCACACCTGCTAGACCACTTGAGTAAGTCCAGAAAGGATCTCCTTTAGCAATCCAATATCCAGCTAATAATCCTCCTGATAATGACATCAAGAAGTTAAATGTAATACCACTAAGTGTAGTAGGCGTTACGTAGATATTAGTTGCTGTCCAGTAAGATATACCTTCCATACCATACTCAGGTCCAAGGTCGAAAATAGGTATGTTACATGCTGCGTAAAATCCCCAGAAACCAGTATAAATTAAAAATAATCCTACTGTTACTAACCAAGGATTTCTTGGTCCGATGTTTCTTGGTTCACCGCTAGACGAAAACTTACCAATTCTAGGTCCTAAAACCATTAGAACACCTAAAGCAAATCCACCCGCAATTGCGTGAATTACTCCTGATGCGTACGCATCATGATATCCTAGAAGTTTCAACATCCAACCGTCGAAGTGCCATCCCCATGCAGCATCAATTGTCCAAAATACAGAACCAATTGCAATTGCTAAAATACCAAATGCAAAAGTCGTAATTCTTTCAATAATAGCTCCAGAAACGATAGAAGCAGCTGTCCAAGAGAAAAGTAAAAAGGCAGCCCAGAAGACACCAGAAATATGGTCTCCTAAGTTAACAGCCATTAATTCACTTGTTGCTGTATACCATGTAGCACTAAATGCAGATTCATCTGTAACTAGTGCAGCACTTTCATTCATTATTGATGGTGCTAATCCAGGTCCTGTTGGAAAAGCCCAGTAAATCCACCAACCAAATAAAAACCACGTTACTGTTACCAATGGTATCAGCATCGTATTTTTCATAAGAGTATGTTGATGGTGTTTGTATCGAGAAGCTCCAACTTCATACATACAGAAACCGACGTGAATTAAAAACATCAGTACCACTGTCACCCAGTAGTAAAATTCCGTAAATATGGTTGTAAGAGCACCTAACTGATCAGTCATATTCTCTCTCCATATTAGTTTACGAGAGCCTATTAAATTTTATGATTCGATACAAACATAAAGAGTATTAAAAACCTAGCTTGTGCACTAGGTTTTTAAAAAAAATCAACTTTTAATTGAAATATTAAAATTTTAAATAAGCTTTTTTCAAATCAACAAGTGGATGTTTTGGAGACATTTGAAACTTAACTAAAAGTTCTCTAGCAATCATATCTCTATCTTGTTGATTGTTTGGGAGTTTAATTGACTTTGGAATTGTAACCCAACCATTTGCATTTCTACAGAATACAGCAGGTCTATCTTCTTCATAACCCATATGTACATCTTCCAACCAATTTAAATCATCCCATCCCATCGCTTCTATATATTTTTTTAGAAACGGAGTTATTTTAGAATAGTCTGGTAAGAGATTAACATCATATCTGTAACCGATAGACTGGCCAATCATTTTTTCTCTGGCTGTCTCTTTTTTTTTACCTAACTGACCTTTGATCTCTTTTGTTTTTACTATTTTTTTATTTTTTTTCTTTGGCATAGTTACCTCTATATTTTGTGGTAGTTATCAACACCAACTGTGTAGTTAGTTCCAGCTAATGGAACTTTAGCTAAAGCTGATGCTTCAGATGTTAAAGCAGCTAAATCTTCAGGCTCTAAAGAGTGGATATTTGTTTTTCCACAAGCTCTTGCTAAAAGCTGAGCCTCTAAAGTCATCGAGTGAAGATAATTATAAACTCTTAATGCTGCATCATCAGGGTTTAATCTTGCTCTTAACTTAGGATCTTGTGTAGCAACTCCTACTGGGCAACGTCCTGTATGGCAGTGATAACATTCACCTGCTTTTACTCCCATTTCTTTTTCAAAGTTTGCTTCTGGGATATCTTTATTACAATTTAATGCAATCATTGATCCAGTACCAATAGCTATTGCATCAGCTCCAAGAGCTAAAGCTTTTGCCATATCAGCACCATCTCTAATTCCACCAGCATAAATTAAAGTAACTTTTCCAGTTTTACCTACATCATCAATTGCTCTTCTTGCTTCTCTAATTGCTGCAATTCCTGGAATTCCAGTATTAGCAGCAGCAATGTGTGGTCCTGCTCCAGTTGATCCTTCCATTCCGTCTAAATAAATAGAGTCTGGATCACATTTCGCAGCCATACGAACATCATCATAAACTTTAGATGCACCTAACTTTAATTGAATAGGCACTTTATTTTTTGTTAACTGTCTTAACTCCTCTACTTTTAGAGCTAAATCATCCGGTCCTAGCCAGTCAGGGTGTCTTGCTGGCGATCTTTGGTCGATACCAGATGGCAATGATCTCATCTCAGCTACTTGGTCAGTAACTTTTTGACCCATTAAGTGTCCACCCATTCCTACTTTTTGTCCTTGTCCAATAAATACTTCAATACCATCTGCTAATTGTGCATGATGAGGATTAAAACCGTATCTTGATTGGATACATTGGTAGTACCATTTTTCAGAATATCTTCTTTCATCAGGTATCATTCCACCTTCTCCAGAACATGTAGCACTTCCTGCCATTGTTGCTCCTCTTGCTAAAGCAGTTTTTGCTTCGTAAGAAAGCGCACCAAAACTCATTCCTGTAATATAAACTGGAATATCTAGTTCAATTGGATTTTCGCATCTTGGTCCAATAACAGTTTTTGTTTCACATTTTTCTCTGTAACCTTCGATTACAAATCTAGTTAGTGTTCCAGGTAAGAAAACCAAATCATCAAAAGTAGGAATTTTTTTCATCAATGCCATTCCTCGCATTCTGTATCTTCCTAATTGAGATTTAATATGAATATCGTCTATTACTTCTGGAGTGAAGATAGCATTATGACCTAATAAACTTTTGTTTCTTTTACCTTCTTCATGTGCATGGACATCAGCTTTTCCACCAACACCTTTTCCATTTTTTTTAACTTTTTTAGATTTCTTCTTAGGCATTATATTGCTCCCTTCTTCTCTGTAGGTTCCAAATTGTCATAATTCCAAAGTTTTTTACCAGCTACAATTTTTTTCATTTTACTAACATCAAAATTTTCACCAATCTCAGCTACTTTTAATTTTCTTTTTAGCCAATCTTGATCGCTTTTAGTTAACTCAGCGTCTACTGCATCACTACCATATGATCCAATTTCTCCACCTACGAAAATTGTCCCATCGTACATTGAGTCACCTAAATTTATTCCTACATTTCCAAGAATAATTATTCTTCCTCTTTGCATCATGAAACCAGTAAATGCACCAGCGTCACCACCAATTATTATAGTTCCACCTTTCATATCAATACCAGTTCTGGCACCAACACTACCTTTACAAATTAAATCTCCACCTCTAATTGCCGCACCAAAACAAGATCCAGCATTTTTTTCAATCACTACTTTACCAGCCATTAAATTTTCTGCACATGACCATCCAACTCTTCCATTAATTCTAACTATTGGACCATCACAAGAACCCATGCCGAAATACCCTAAACTTCCTTCAAAAATTAAATTCAGTTTATTTAAAATACCAACTCCTAGACTGTGTTTACCTTGAGGGTTTTTAATAACTATTGTTCCGTATCCTTGACTCATTAAGTTATCGATTTCTTTATTAGCTTCAGGTGCTGTCATGTCTTTAACATCAAGCTCTGTTCTTTTATTAAAATCTACATCGTATGTGCCAAAGTAATAAAAGTTTTCTGCTTCATCAGGATTAAAGAATTTTTGCTGAGTTCTTCCTGTTAATACCTCAGTGTGCATACCCATTGATTGGGCTTTTGACTTTTTAGATACTGTTTTTAGATTTGCCATACTTTTACCTCCCCATCAAAAGGATCATAAGTATCGATTTCTTGTGGTAAAACTGATCTTATTGCTATTTCTTCTGATCCCATTGCAACTAAATCGTCAGATTCATATAAAACCAAAGGTTTTGCAGCCATAGTGTCTTTTGCCATACCTAATGAGTCTTTTGTTGCAACGAAGTATGTGAAAACTCCATCTAAACCAGTTAAAGACTCTTTCATTCCTTCTTCTAAGGTTGCGCCATCTCTCATTTTTTCTGCAAGATAAACTGCGATTAATTCTGAGTCACACTCAGACATAAATCTCATACCTTTATTTTCTAGAACTCTTCTGTTATTCCAATAGTTAGTTAATTGTCCATTATGTACTACAGATACGTCGCTAAATGGATAACCCCAGAACGGGTGAGCAGATTTAATATCTACACCAGACTCTGTTGCCATTCTAGCATGACCAATAGCATGTGTTCCAACTACTTTGTCTAAGCTATATCTATCACAGACCATTTTAGCATTACCAAGATCTTTAATTACTTCTAATGATTTTCCCATAGATAGAATTTCAACTCCTGGAATACTTTCAATTCTTTGTGAAAAATCTAATAAATCTTTTGTATCATAATCAATCTCATATCTAAGCGAGTAGGGAAGAGTTCTCTCTTCTTTAACTACTTTAGCTCCCATCTCAGCTAGAGTTTGGTCTACAATTTTTTTTCTTTCATCATATACAGATACATCTTCCATAACCGATGAACTTCCTTCACCTACGTTTTCACCCACTTTAAAACGCATAATGAAATTTTTACCATCAGTATCTCCATATAAAGCGTAACCTGTTGAGTCTTCTCCTCTATGTTTTAATGCTTGAAGCATACCTTGTAGTTCGCTTCCAACATTTGAGGATTTTCCTCTATGAATTAAACCTGCTATCCCACACATATATTTATACCCTTTCTATCTATTTCTGTGACCTACGGTAGACAATCAAGATAAGTGTCCAGATCCCATTGTGTCGTTGCACCAAGAAATCTTTCCCACTCATCGTTTTTGTACCAATGGAAAACTTTATACATTTCATCTGGCATTGCAGATTTGATTACTTCATCTTCTGCCAGTCTATCTAAAGCTTCACCTAAACTTAATGGAAGTTTTTTAACATCTTTACCAGCTTTTTGAGCTTCATAAATATTTCTAGATTCTGGAGCTGCTGGTTTCATTTTTTTAGTTATACCTTCGTCGCAAGCTTTTAATAAAGCAGCACCTAATAGATAAGGATTATGCATAGAGTCTACTGATCTATATTCAAATCTTCCTGGAGCAGAAACTCTTAAACCACAAGTTCTGTTTTGATATCCCCAGTCAGCATACACTGGTGCCCAAAAACCTTGATCCCATAATCTTCTATAAGAATTTACAGTTGAAGAACCAAGAGCTGTTAATGCTGGTAAGTGCTTCATGATACCCGCAATTGATTGCAAACCAATTTTACCTGGTAATTGCATATCTTTTGTATCAGGCATGAAAGTATTAGTTCCACCCTCAACATAACTAAATACCTCTTCTACACCTGGTAGAGTTTTGTTTCCAAGTTTGTTAACTTTTATTTTTCCACCTTTCCATAAAGACATATTTGTATGACAACCACTTGCAGAAACACCCATAAATGGTTTTGTCATAAAGCAGGCGATTAAATTATGTTCTCTTGCAACTTGAGCACAAATTTGTCTGTAGGTTGATAATCTATCTGCGTTTCTTAAAACATTATCATAGGTCCAGTTTAATTCTAATTGGCCAGGAGCATCCTCATGATCTCCTTGAATCATATCAAGACCCATGGCTTTTGCGTATTCAATTACCTTCATAAATACTGGTCTTAATGACTCGAATTGATCAATATGATAACAGAATGGTTTAGAAAAACCCTTACCTGTAGGTGTTCCATCTTCATTTTTTGTTAACCACATCATTTCAGGCTCAGTACCAACTCTTAATTCTAGACCATGTTTTTTCTTAAATTCATCCATGAAAATTCTTAGATTTCCTCTGCAATCTGAAGTTAAATGACCACCTGGATTTACTCTTTCTTCTCTGTTTCTAAAACAAGTTACAAATACTCTTCCAACTCTTTTATCCCATGGTAACTGAACAAAAGTTTCAGGATCAGGTATTCCAACAAGCTCCATAGCTTCTGGTCCATATCCTATGTAATTATTATGACGATCTAAGAACAAGTTTGCAGTAGCACCGTAAACTAATTGAAATCCTTTTTCTGCTGTTCTTTCCCAGTGATCAGCAGGTATACCTTTACCAACAACTCTACCTGTTACAGAAATGAATTGATAATAAATATAAGTTATTCCAAGTTCGTTAATTTTTTCTCGAACTTTCTTTACTAGTTTTGCTCTACCTGGCTGGTTAACATGTTTTTCTAGATCCGTCATTTTCACCCCTCAATGAATTATAATTTATTCAAGCGTAGCTGAAAATTTTATTTGTGTCTAGGCTTAGAGTCTAGCTCCAAGGGAACGGACTGTTCGAAGTAGGATGAAGTTCACCCTTCTCGTAACGGTTGAATCTAAACGGCTTCAATAAATCACTCTCAGTACCAAGAATTTCTTTTGCAACAAGTTCTCCAACTCCAATCATTTTGTAACCGTGATTGGCATCTGCAATCATGTAAACGTTTTCAAAAAATCTATCAAAGATTGGAAACGAGTCTGGTGTCATACATCCAAGTCCACCCGATGGTCCTTTTCTATATAAATCTGATTTACCTTCAAATCTTTTTTGACAATGCGCTAAAGCTGAACACCACATTTCACTAAATGCGTCTGTTGTTTGATATTCAGGTGACTCAATTCCATAAGGATCAACATTTACTTCATCAAAATGTTTTTTAACTATGTAAGGAGAAGTTCCTCCTTGTACACCCAAACCTTCAATATCAGGTTTATAATAAATTCCCCAAATTTTATCTGTTAATAATTTTTTAGTTTTGTCTGAATATAACGGAGCAGTCGAGTCTACATGAACCACAGGAGGTTGTTTTCCGTCATTTGTTTTTAGAAAATCTGGCTCAACGCCAATAACACCCTCTTGTAACATCCAGTAAGTCCACATATCTGTCACATGCATTTTACCGTCTTTGCCTTTTATGTTAGCCGTTTTAGGTAACTCTAACATATTCCAAAAATCTCTCGCCCATGGACCTGCGCCGATAACAACCTGTTCGCACTCAATTGTACCTTTATCTGTTTCTACTCCTGTAACAGCTTGACTGTTACTTCCTCTTTTAAATCCTGTTACTTTTACACCTTTCATAACCTGAACACCGTTTGATGTAGATTTACTTTCAAGTGCTTTAATTGAATCTTTATTAAATGCGTATCCACCTTTTTTTTCATGAAGTATTGAAGTGATGCCTTGTGCTTGCCAATCATCAAAAATACCCTTCATATAATTTGAACAATCTTTTTCACCTTCAATAAAAACTGACTCGTAACCAATTGCTTTTTGTTGTTCATAAATACTTGCAACATCCTCATGCATTACTTCAGGAGAAATTTGTAAATAACCTACTGGATTATATTTAAATGCTTTAGGATCACTCTCCCAAACTGAAACTGAGTGAGCCATTAACTCTCTCATTGCTGGTTGGAAATAATTATTTCTTACAACACCACAAGCAATTCCGCTTGCACCTGCTGCAGTATCTTTTTTTTCTAATACAATTATGTCACCAGGATTTTTATATGTTTCAGAAAGTTTCCATGCAGTACTTAGTCCGTGAATTCCACCACCGATGATAACTACTTTTGCTTTCGAAGGTAATGTCGTCATGCCAAAACATTATTTTTTGGTAGGGGTAATTAATATAATTTTTTATAGAACTAAAAATTATATATAAAAAATAGATACTTCGAATTTATTTAAAAAATTTGGCTAATAACTTATGTTTTTTAAAGTAAGCAAATAATCGTTGAATTCTTGAATAAAAGAATCGCTAGGCATTATATTTTTAATTCGCTGATCAGTTGAAGTTTTTTCAAGTCTAAAGAATCCTTTTTCACAAGCTTCTGTAATTATTAAAGCTGATTTAGGTCTGGAGGTCTTGAATAATTTCGTTTTTAATTCTTCTACTGATAATTTTTTACCTTCTTTATATGCAGACATTACCAGCAACATCATATGATAGTGCGATGGTGATTTTCTAAAAAAATAATTGCTTGATGTATGAGATTGTCTCATTTGATCTTCCCAAAAATCTAAGAGTGTTTTTTTTTCTTTGGGCATGATTTTTCCTTATGCTCTAACCCTAGATTTTGTTGGGTCATAGAATGGAAACCCAACCACCTTTGCACTAATTCGTTTTTGGTGTCCATCTATTTTTCCTACCTCTACTTCTGTGCCTATTTCAGAATACTGTAAATCAATTCTACACAGAGCAACATTTTTATTTAAGGTTGACGATAAACATCCGCTAGTAACAATACCTACTTGTGATCTCCCTATATGCACACAGTCTCCATGGCCTGCAATTTCTTTTCCTACAAGTTCTAAACCTACAAGTTTTTTTTGTGGATTGGCTTTTCTTTTAATTAATTCTTCTTTACCAATAAAATCCTCTTCTTTCGTTTTTAATGGCACTGCAAAGCCTATACCAGCTTCAAAAGGATCCTGTTGTCCATCAAATTCATTTCCAAATAAAATTAACCCTGCTTCAATTCTAAGTTTGTCTAATGCAGCAAATCCAGCTGGTATCAAGCCATCATCTTTGCCAGCTTCCATTAATTTATCCCAAACTTCAGGAGCATGTTTTGGATGACACCATATTTCATAACCTAATTCTCCGGTGTAACCAGTTCTTGAAACTATTAAAGGAATTCCCTGTAATTCTTCTATTCTGCAAATAGTAAACCTAAACCATCCTAATTCATCGATCGATGGTTGAGTAGGTGGTGTAAAAATAATTTTTTTTAAAATTTCTCTACTTTTCGGTCCCTGTAAAGAAACGTTACTTATTTGATCTGTTGAATTTTTAACATTGGCATTGAAATTTTTTTTCTTAGCAATTTCTTTTAACCATTCTCCAGCATATTCATCACCACAAATCCATCTAAAACCTGTTTCGCTTAATCTTAGGAGAGTTCCATCATCAAACATCATTCCATTTTCATAACACATCGCTGAATAAACCACCTGACCCACAGAAAGTTTTTTTATATTTCTTGTAAGTGTGTAGTTCATTAAATCTTCTGCATCAGGACCTATTATTTCAAATTTTCTTAATGAAGATAAATCAATTAATACGGCATCGTTTCTGCAAGCGTTGTATTCATTAACTAAACCATGTTTAGTGTAATCATTTGGTAACCAAAAACCTCTTGCATCAACAAAGTTTCTAGTAAGCTTTGAAGTTCTTTCGTAAAATCCAGAATTTCTTGTTAATTTTTTTTCTGAGTCTGTTTTCATTCGAAAAGCAAATGATTTACTAAATTCTTTATTTTTATCATAAGTTCTAACAAAAATATCTGTAGGATTCCACGAATTACATGCATCAATATCACTAGGACAAGCTGTTGTTCCAATTGTTAAATCTTTTAAAGCTCTAAACATTACATAATCTCCTGGTCTGGAATAAGATTCATCGGATATCACAGAATTTAAACCCGCAGCAGAAGTATTAAAAAAAAGGTTAATCGCATGCCAACCTTTTTGTTTTTGTACTCCAAATTTTGACATGCTTTCAGTCAAATTATCTGAACAGTTTGGGTGACCAAAATATCCCGCATCTTCATAATATTTTGAAGTACATGCTAGGTTAAAAGTATCATGTTTTCCCACTGTATCTCTTATAACTTCAACGAGAGGTTCATGGTCTGTATCATAAAATTTTGAATGTAATCCAGGTCCAGGAAAAGTATTTCCCATAAATGTTCTTGTAGTTTGCCAGTCCAATCCTTTCTCAATTCCTTTTTCTAATTTTCTTGTATCAAATGCTACGAAGTCTGAGCACTGTCTTCCAGTTGGACTGATTACCTGAATATAATCACCTTCTTTTACTTGGTAAGATATAGAAGTTTCTTTATTTATATTTTCTTCATACAAAGGTTCAAAGACTGGATCTGGTATTACATTTAATTCTTTATCATTAACGATTTTAGATCTTTTAATAAAAATTGTTAAATCAGTTGGAGGATTTTGATTTGTGACATCCATATCCTCACCAGGTGCTGCAAAAATAGCATAACACTTATCTTTTGATTTAAATTTGATACTTTCTCCTGCTTTAGAATCTGGATCAAATATGATTGAAGATTTTGAATCTGAAATATTTAAGTTTCTTTTTTTTAATTGATGATTTGTTGCTAATATTGTTTCATCTTTACCATTAAGAATATTTCTAATGAAATTTTTTTCATTGTTTGATTTTAAATTTAAAATTCCAACATCAGATTTACCATCCTTATTAAAACAGATTATTTCACAAATTTGATTACCTTCATTATTAATAATTTCTAATTCATCATCTGGAAAAATTTGAAAAGCTGTAAGAGCACCACCATTAACAACATGTCTTTCAACTCCAGGTGGTAAAATATTTAAACCAGGATATTTAATGTCTTTACTTGTTCCAAACATTTTTAAATTTTTTATATTGTTATATTTATTATCACCAATTTTATTGTTTAAATATATATATATTTTTTAGAACTAATTATTCTTTACCTATCTATTCCTTTTGTCATAGACTGTTAGATATTAATATTAATAGAGGGGTATACATGAAAAAAATAATATCATTACTATCTGCTCTAGTGATTTCTGTTGTAAGTTTTGCAGGAATTTCTAATGCTGATAGCAAGAAGCCCATCGTAATCCCAACACATAACTGGTCATCTCAAATTGTAATGGCATATGTTATTGGTGGAATTTTTGAAAGTATGGGTAATAACGTAAAATACGTGAACGCTGACTCTCAAGCAGTTTATGAGTCAATTAGAATTGGAGACGTAACTATTTCTCACGAAGTATGGGAGTCTGCATTCGGTAAGTCATTTACAACTGCTTTAGACAAAGGTGGTTTATTAGATTGGGGTGATCATGAGGCAAGAACTCTTGAGGATATGGGATATCCAAACTGGGTTGCTGAAAAAGGATTATGCCCAGGTCTACCAGATTGGACAGCTTTAAAAAACCCTGATTGTGCTAAAAACTTTACAACACCTGACTCTCCAGATGGAAAAGGAAGAATGTTGGAAGGTCCACAAACTTGGCACGGTGACTTAATTCCTCAAAGAGTTGACGCTTTAGGTTTAGGTGATCTTTGGTGGGTTAAATTTGCTGGAAGTGCTGATGCACTTTGGGCAGAGTTAGCTGCAGCTGAAAAAGAAGGAAGAGGAACAATTATCTTCAACTGGACGCCTAACTTTACAGATGGTGCTGGTTTTACATTTATTGACTTCCCTCCATACACAGCTGGTTGCAGACCAGAAGATGGTGGAGATGGTAAATGTGGTTCTCCTGATGGATACTTGAAAAAAGCAGTTCATGAGGATTTCCCAAAAACTCATCCTGATGCAGCAGCAGCATTCAAAAAAATGTCATTCTCAACAAGTCAAATTGGTGCAATGGCAGCTTTAGTTGACATTGACAAAATGACTCACGAAGATGCAGCTAAAAAATGGTTAGCTGATAACAAGTCAGTTTGGCAAGCATTTACTAAATAAGGATTATAGTTAAAAATTAAAGATCTCCCCCAACTCCGTTGGGGGGGATTTTTTTTTAAAGCAATATGTGTAAAATGTATCAATGAAAAAATATTCTCTTATAATATTTTTTAGTTTTTTGATCTGCTCATCAGTTTTAGCAAGAAGCACTGGCTGTAAAGAAGGTAACTGTGAAAATGGTTTTGGTAAATGGGTTTACACCGACAAAACTACTTATGAAGGGGAGTGGGTTAATACTAAAAAACAAGGTCAAGGCGTCGAAACTTGGCCTAATGGTTATATCTATAAAGGGGAATTTAAAAATAGTGAATGGAGCGGACAGGGAACTTTAGTTTTTCCTGATGGGTCTACCTATGAAGGAGAGTGGTCTAAAGGTTTTATGAATGGCCAAGGAACATTTACTTGGGCAGATGGAAAACAAAAATCAGGTATTTGGAAAAACGGTAAGTTACAAGAATAATGTCAAAAGAAAATTATATTAATAAAATAAAAGATTTACCTGAGTCTCTAAGGCAATTTATTGGTCTCATAATTATTACTCTTGTAGTAATTATGTCTTTTAGCATTTTAAATGGAATTTTTGGACAAGGTGATGATTTAGTAAAAAGAATGAAGTTAGAGGAGGAGAGAATTGCTGAAGAAAAAAAACTTAGCGAACTAATATCTAAATTACCTTCTGGTATATTGGTCTCATTTGATGGCACAGATCATTATAAACTGACTGATGAGGTATATGAGCAAGTATGTAAGGCTACTAAACTAATTCCACAAAGAGCAATAATGGGTGCTAATTTTTTAAATTTTAGAGCTCATGAGCTTTATACAATCAATGGAAATAAAATTGATGAGACTTTTGTTAAATGGGATGAAGAAAAAAGTAAATGTTTTGCGGGCTTTACAGTTAGCGGAAATAATGTAGGTGTTGATGAAAGTATTACTATAAGTGGTGAAGCTTTAAGTTTTTTAAGTACTGGAATTGATACAAGGGTTTATTTTATTAAAAATTTTTAATTAGGAAAGGCAACAATTATTAACATTTTAATTTTATAGAATTTAATATAACTTTAAAACAATTTATGTCTGAGACTGTAATCAAATGCGAGTCGGTTTATAAAATTTTTGGTGAAAACGCCAAAAAAATGCTTGAAGAATCCAACGGCAATGTTGATGCAAAAACCTTTCAGGAAAAAGGATGTATAGTTGGAGTTAATAATGCTTCTTTTGAAGTTGCAAAAGGAGAAATGTTAGTAGTAATGGGTTTATCTGGTTCAGGTAAATCAACACTTCTTAGATGTATTTCAAGATTAACAGATGCTACAGGTGGAAAAATTTTTATAGAAGGTCAAGATCTGCTTCAACTAAACAATAAAGAATTAATCGAACTTAGAAGAAATAAAATGGGGATGGTTTTTCAAAGCTTTGCTTTGTTACCTCATAAAACAGTTGTTGAAAACATTGCTTTCCCACTGCAGATCAAAGGTACTAATACTGAAGATAGCATTAATAGAGCAATGGAAATGGTAAAACTAGTTGGACTTGATGGAAGAGAAAACTATTTTCCAAGAGAGCTTTCAGGCGGACAACAACAAAGAGTAGGGATCGCAAGATCATTAGCTGTGGAACCAGATATTTGGTTTTTAGATGAACCCTTTTCTGCATTAGATCCATTAATAAGAAAGGAAATGCAAGATGAGTTTCTAAGACTTCAAGAAAAATTACAAAAAACAATTATGTTTATCACTCATGATTTTGATGAGGCATTAAAGTTAGCTGATCGTATAGCAATTATGAAAGATGGGATAATTGAACAATTAGATACACCTGCGAACATTGTACTAAATCCTGCAACTGAATATGTAAGAAAGTTTACTGAAGAAGTCCCAAGGGAGAAAGTTTTAGTCATAGAAGATGTAATGGATTCTTCAAATAAAGATAACTTGGGTGATTTGAAGGTTTCAAAAGATGAAATTATAGAAAATGTTGCAGAAAAAATTCTTACTCAAGAAAATATAGTAGGTGTAGTTGATAAAAATAATAATGTTGTAGGTTCAATTAAACCTTCAAAAATAATCGATACAGTTTTTGGAGGAAGAAAAAATGGTAGTTAAAATATGGAGTATTTAAAAAAATATCCAAAATTATTCCAATGGTTATTTTTGTTAATTGTATTTTTTGCTTTATGCTTTGCTATCGATGTTCCAGAAACTTATAAATTTATAAGAGGTCAGGCTGAATTTGTTAAAGATCCAAATCAAAGTGTTTACTTTTTTCTAGGCAAAGAGGTTAGGTATTATGCCTTTGATGTATTTTGGAGATTGCCCCCCTTACTTGGTTGGCTGCCTATTTGGATAAACGACTCTTTATTTTTCTTGATGAATGAGTGGATGCCGATGGAGTTTTGGAACGAAGATACTCAAGAATTTAAAACTCGACCATTACTATTAGAGATAAGTAGAAATTTAACTTCTTTTATGACCTTTTTAATTGAATTAATTAGAGAGATTTTACTTGGAGGTTTAGAAACTATTGTTGCATTTACTAGCTGGGATTTTATCGATGCTTATCCTTGGTTAGAGTTACCAGGTTTGCCTTGGACTATTGTTGCAGCTGGAGCAGCGATACTTTCTTACAAATTAAGTGGAAAAGGACTAGCTTTGTTTGCAGGTTTAACAATGATCTATATTTCTATATTTGGTCAATGGAAACCTTCAATGCAAACACTTTCTTTTATACTAGTTGCAGCTCCACTATCATTTATTTTTGGTTTAGGCCTTGGTATTGCAGCTTACAAAAGCAAACGTGTTGAAAAAGCATTATACCCAATTCTTCTAGTGATGCAGACCATGCCACAATACGCTGTATTAGTTCCTGCGCTTGTTCTATTTGGAGTTGGTGATCATGCTGCTGTAATTATTACGATGGTTGTTGCGGTCCCACCAATGATATTATTAACAATATTGGGATTAAGAGCTATACCTCCAGAAGTTATTGAAGCTGGAAGAATGAGTGGTTGTACCAATTGGCAATTAATGTTCAAGGTACTAATTCCTACAGCAAGACGAGATATTTTAATTGGAGTTAACCAAGTTATTATGGTTTGTTTTTCAATGGCAGTTATATCTGCGTTCATTGGAGCCAAAGGATTAGGATTTAATTTGCTGTTAGCACTCAATCAACTCAATATAGGTTTAGCACTAGAGGCTGGTTTATGTATTAGTTTAATTGCAATTTTACTTGATAAAATGTCTTTGGCATGGGCAAATCAGCAACAAGATTATTTTGGTAATCTTTCATTTTTCCAAAGAAATAAAAACGTAATATTTTTTGCAGCTTCATTCGTAATTGGAATAATTCTTGCATATGTTGGGACTTTTATTTTCAAAGGTAGTTTTAATTACTTGTTTGAAATTCCTCATAATAAAGGAATATCAACAGCAGATTTTTGGAATAAAGGAGTTGATTGGATTTTTGATACTTTCTTCGTTTATATTAAAGCATTCAATACATGGTTAATTCAAGATGTGCTTCAGCCGATGAGAGCGTTGTATTTAAGAATGCCTGCAGTTGCTACATTAGTGCTAGCAGTTGGTGCAGGATATTTAATTGGAGGAGTTCGATCAGCATTAGTTGTTGCTGCTTTGACTTTATTTATAGCATTAAGTCCATGGTGGGATAGAGCACTAGTAACGTTATACATGGCAACTTTTGGTGTAGTTATTTCTTGTTTAATAGGATTTACAGTTGGAACATTATGTTTTCAAAACAAAAAATCTGCAGCATTTATGCTAGGTGTTTGCGATATATTTCAAACATTCCCATCATTTGTATATTTAATTCCTGTAATGATGCTTTTTGGAATAACAGATACATCTGTTTTAATTGCTGTAATTGTCTATGCAACAATTCCTGCAACTAGATATACAATAGAAGGACTTAGAAGTGTTCCTGTTGGCTTACATGAAGCTGCAACGATGTCTGGTGTAAATAAATTTCAAAGATTAACAAAAATTGAGTTTCCGTTAGCATTTCCGCACATGATGCTTGGTTTAAATCAAACAATAGTTTTTGCTCTATTTATGGTGATAATTGGTGCCTTCATTGGAACAGAAGATCTTGGTCAATACATTTTAAAAGCACTTTCAGATAAAAATGGAGCAGGAATTGGTTTAACTTTAGGTATCTGTGTTGCGTTTATAGGATTGATCTTTGATAATTTGATTAGAACTTGGGTTGGAAAAAGAAAAAAACATCTTGGCATAGCTTAGTATTTTGAAAAAATTTATTATCTCGATTGACCAGGGGACAACTTCCTCGAGGGTAGTGTTATTTGATATTAAAGGCAATATTCAATTTATATCTCAATATGAATTTAAACAATACTTTCCTAAAAATGGTTGGGTAGAGCATAATCCAAATGAAATTTGGTCAACAACACTTAAAGCATTAAAACAAGTAATTAAAAAAACTATAAGTTTGAAAGGTCATATACTTACAATTGGAATTACAAATCAAAGAGAAACTACAATTTTGTGGAATAAAAAAACTGGAAAACCTATTTATAATGCGATCGTTTGGCAAGATAGAAGAACGCAGGAATATTGTAAATCTCTAAAGAATAAAAATTATGAAAAAACTTTCAGAAAAAAAACTGGATTATTTATAGATCCTTATTTTTCTGCCACTAAAATAAAATGGATTTTAGATAATGTAAAAGTTTCAAAAAAGTTACTCAAAACTAATGATTTATTATTTGGTACGGTGGATACCTTCTTAATCTGGAAATTAACCAAAGGAAAACAGCATTTAACCGAAGCTACCAATGCAAGTAGAACAATGTTGTTTAATATTAATAACAATAAATGGGATAATGAAATATTACAGAAATTAAAAATTCCAAAGGGTATATTGCCAGAGATAAAAAATTCCGCAGATAATTTTGGAAAAACAGACAAGAGAGTTACAGGAAAAGAAATAACCATTTCAGCTGTTTTAGGAGATCAACAAGCAGCTGCTGTAGGACAAGCTTGTTTTGAAAAAGGATCTATAAAAAGTACTTATGGTACTGGTGCATTTATAATAATGAACACTGGATCAAAAAAAATTAATTCAAAAAATAAGTTATTAACGACAATTTGTTATCGATTGAATAATAAGACCACCTATGCTCTTGAAGGATCTATTTTCATAGCAGGAGCAGGCGTACAATGGTTAAGGGATAAAATTAAATTAATAAACAATGCTTATGAAACTGAAAAAATAGCTAAATCAACAAAAAGCAATAATGAAGTTTATGTTGTCCCAGCTTTTAGTGGAATAGGCGCACCTTACTGGAGACCTGATGCAAGAGGTTTGATAACAGGGCTTACAAGAGATAGTGATTGGAAAACTTTGGTTAGAGCAACAGTTGAGTCAGTTGCGTATCAAAGTTATGATTTATTTAATTCAATGAATAAAGATGGTTTAAAGCCCAGGATAGTAAAGATTGATGGGGGTATGGTAGCTAATAATTGGTTTTCACAATTTTTGGCAGATGCAATTAATTTAAAAGTAATTCGACCTAAAATTTTAGAAACAACTGCTCTCGGAGCCGCAATGTTAGCAGGTTATCAAATAGGAGAATTTAAATCATTAAATCATATTAAAAATACATGGAGAAAAGATAAGGAATTTATACCAAAAATTGATAAAAAATTGAGAAATCACTTATTGCAAGGTTGGCAGCAAGCAATTAAAAAAACTTTAGCATAATATTTATGAAAAAAGTTTTAATAATTGGAGCAGGAGCAATGGGTGCAGCTTTTTCTGTTCCTTTAATTGACAATAATCAAAAAGTAACTTTGACTGAACCATATAACCTAAATTTACTAAAAAAATTAAAAAGTAAAAAAAAATTTCATCCAGCTCTAAAAATTAACTTATCAAATAAACTCAATCTTAAAAAATTTAGTCCTGAACTTTTGAATGATAAATGGGATTTAATAGTCGTTGCTGTAAGCTCAGTAGGTATAGATATGATAAAAAATTATCTAAAAGATCTTAAACAAAAAACTTTAATACTTGTTTTAACAAAAGGTTTGAAATTTCAAAAAAAAAGTAAAAAATTAATTAGCATGTCTGAGCAATTAAATTTAAATAAAAAAAATTTAAACATTTCAATATTAAAAGGACCTTGTTTAGCAAAAGAATTAGCGAGGAAGGTAAAGAGTTATACTGTAATAGCAAATAAAAATATAAGTATTGCTAAAAAAATTGGAAAAATGATTTCAACTCATTATTACAAAACAGAATATTCATCAGATGTAAAAGGTGTTGAGTTTTCCTCTGCTATTAAGAATGTTTATTCAATGATAATTGGATCGGGTCAAGGAAATAACACCTCCTCTGCTTTATTCAGAAAATCTATAGATGAAATGAAATATTTAATTAAATTTTTTAGAGGAAAAGAAGAAACAGTTTACGGTTTAGCTGGTATCGGAGATCTCTATGTGAGTGCTGTAGGAGGCAGAAACAGCAAAATGGGAGAATATTTAGGTAAAGGATTTTCTTTTAAAAACGCTAAAAACAAATTTATGAGAAATGACACCATTGAAGGAGCTGATTTAGCCAATGAAATTGCACCCTATGTTTTAAAAAAAATTAATAAGAAAAAAATCCCACTAATGATTGCATTATTAAATGCAATTACTAAAAATAAAAAATTAAAAATAAATTATTAATTTTTTTATTTATTTAAAAAAGTTTTCATTGAGTCATCCATCGCTTTTTCCCAAGGTGTGTGATGGATTGGTGCTACAGATCCAGTTACAGGAGATGAAAACGATTTATTTCTATAAGTTAGAATGTCTTCTACTTTATGATGTTCCCATTCTTTAAAATGTTTTCTAATTAATTCAAAATCTATTTTTGGATAATCAGACATATCATGAAGCTCTTTGGTATATTCTGTTTGAAAATCAATCATTTGATCAGGATTTTCTAATTTTTCTTCCATTGAAACCCATTTATTTATGTCTTTATCTATTTCTTCATCGCTAGGCATTTTGATTTTCCCCATGATCACATCTCTCGCATACCATCCTTGACAATCAAACATATTAAATGTGTGAAACTGATCCTGCATACCTAAATATAAAAGTTTATGATTATCTTGCCACACAACTCCTTTGTAAAGTTTTGGTGGATACAATCTGTTATGTGTTTTTAATTTTAAACTTTCATCTAAAAATGGGAAATGATGAAGATATCCAGTGCATAAGATAACTACATCGGCATTTTGTTCTGTTCCGTCTTTAAATATAGCTTTTTTTCCATCTAACCTATCTAAGTAATGAACTTCTTTCATGCCTTTTGGCCATTTAAAGCCCATTGGGTTATGCCTGTAACCGATTGTTACACTTTTAGCGCCATATTTATTACATTGCAGGGCTACATCTTCAGCTGAATAACTGCTCCCCAAAACAATTACATCTTTTCCTCTAAACTCTTCTGCATCTCTAAAATCATGTGAGTGCATTATCCTTCCTGGGAAAGAATTCATTCCTTCGTACTCAGGAATAAAAGGCACAGAAAAATGACCTGTAGAGACTACCACATAATCGAATGTATCATTTAAAACTTTATTATTTACTTTGTCCTGGTAGCTAATTTCAAACTTATCATTTTTATAAACAGTGTTTGTGACTCTTGTATTAAATTTAATCTTACTTTTTATATTTCCCTTGCTCACTCTTCCTAAAATATAATCTTGCAGTACTTCTCTTGGAGGGAAAGAGGGAATTGGTTTTCCAAAATGTTCATCAAAAGAATAATCAGCAAATTCTAAACACTCTTTAGGTCCATTTGACCATAAGTATCTGTACATACTGTTAGGTACAGGATCTCCATATTGATCTGAACCAGTTCTCCAGTTGTAGTTCCACAGACCACCCCAACTTTCTTGTTTTTCAAAGCAAACTATTTCAGGAATTTTTTCTCCCTTTTTTTCTAAATGTTCAAATGCTCTTAAAATTGAAAGTCCACATGGACCAGCGCCAATGATTGCTACTTTTGACATAGAATTTTTCCTATCATTAATAAATTTATAAATATATCTTACTAAGAATTTTAAAAAAAATAAAATTATATTTTGTTATGGGTATTAATTGGAATTATCCAACCACTATGTGGATAGGAGAAAATAGAATTGAAGATTTATCTTTAGCCTGCAAAGAGTTAAATATTTCAAATCCATTATTTGTAACAGACAAGGATTTAATTAACTTAGATTTAACAAAAAATATAATATTAAGATTAAAAAAAAGTTTTGAAAATTTAGCAATTTTTTCTAATTTTACGGGAAATCCAATTGGAGAAAATGTAGGAGAAGGTGTTAAAGTTTATAATACTTCTGGTTGTGATGGTGTAATAGCTTTAGGAGGCGGAAGTGGTTTAGATGTTGGAAAAGCCATAGCATTTATGTGTAATCAATCTAGACCATTATGGGATTTCGAAGATATTGGCGATTACTGGACAAGAGCTGATAGTTCTAAAATTTCAAAAATTATTGCAGTTCCAACCACTGCTGGGACTGGATCCGAAACTGGTAGAGCATCTGCAATTATAAATAAAGAAACAGGTGCAAAAAAAATTATTTTTCACCCAAAAATGTTACCTTCGATTGTTATTTTAGATCCTTTACTTACACTAGATTTATCTCCAAGATTAACAGCAGCAACAGGAATGGATGCACTAGCTCATAATTTAGAAGCGTTTTGTGCACCAGGATATCATCCAATGGCTGATGGTATGGCAATGGAAGGAATGAAGTTAATTAAAAATTCTTTATTTAAAGCATTTACAAATGGAAAAGATGTTAACGCTAGAATGGATTTACTTTCAGCAGCTTCAATGGGCTCGACTGCGTTTCAAAAAGGACTAGGAGCAATTCATTCATTAAGTCACCCAGTAAACGGTAAATTTAATGTTCACCACGGCTTATCAAACGCAATATTTATGCCTTATGTTTTAACATTTAATAAATCTTCAATCGAAAATAAAATAATATCGATTTGTGATTATCTTAATTTAAATAAAAATTTTGATAGTTTTTTAAATTGGATTTTGGAATTAAGAAAAAATTTAAATATTCCACACAAATTATCAGATGTAATGGATTGTAATAATATTGATCTAGATGAACTTTCTTTAATGGCATTTGAAGACCCATCAACAGGAGGAAATCCTAAAAAATTAAGTCAAAATGATCTAAAACAAATGTATATAAAAAGTATTTCTGGAGAATTATTTTAATGAAAAAAATATTGATAGTAGAAGGAAACTTACGAGAAGAAAATCAAAGTTTTTCTGAGGCGGGAATTCAAACACATACAGAAAGCCTTAAAGATAGTTTAGCTTATTTCACAGATAAATTAGAAACTCACGTGGTTAATCCTTCCTCAGATGAAAATATTGACAAAAATATTGATTCACTTGAAAGCTATGATGGTCTTATTTGGGGCGGAAGTAGCTTAAATATTTATAACAATACTCCAGAAATAAAAAGACAAATTGAATTTATGAAAGAGTGTCAGAAAAAAATTAAAAAAATTCTAGCAATATGTTGGGGTATGCAAGTAGCTGTGACTGCAGCAGGAGGGGAGGTAAAAAAAGCAACAAAAGGATCCCATAGAGGGATTGCCTCAAATATAGAAATTAATGAAAATGGTCTAAATCATCCACTTTATAAAAATAAAGATAAAAAATTTAATACACCAGCATTTAATTTTGATGAAGTCGTAACAATGCCAGAAGATTCAATTTTATTAGCCTCAAACCCAATAAATAACGTTCAAGGGATAAATTTTAAAATTGGAAACAGTAATGTATGGGGACTTCAATACCATCCTGAAATTACTTACAATAAAATGATCAATTTGATTATTTTCAGAAAAAAGAGACTTTTAGAAAAAGGTGCTTTTAAAGATGAGGATGAAATCGATAATCATATTAAATATATAGAAACTGAGAATAATAAATTAGATAAAGTTTCTAGAATGAGAGAATTAGAGAATTGGTTAGACTATCTAAATTTAGAATAAACCTTCTATTTCACCCTTATCATTTAATTTTATTGAATCGGCTGCAGGAACTCTTGGAAGACCTGGCATTGTCATAATTTCTCCACACACAACAACTATAAATTCAGCACCTGAAGAAAGTCTTACCTCTCTTACAGGCAAAACATGACCTGTGGGTGCACCTTTTAAATTTGGATCTGTTGAAAAACTATATTGAGTTTTTGCAATACAAACAGGTAACTTACCGTAACCTTTTTCTTCAAAATCTTTTAATTGTTGTCTAACTTTTGTGTCAGCTACCACTTCAGAGGCGCTATAAATTTCTTGTGCAATTTTTTCTATTTTTTTGAATAACGGAAGATCATCCTCATATAAAAATTTAAATGTATCTTTTTTATCCTCACAAATTTCTGTAACATTTTTAGCCAGTTCAATAGTTCCTTCACTTCCATTTGACCAATGAGTACATTTAGAGGCTTTTACTCCTTGCGTTTCACAAAAATCTAACAAAGTTTTCATTTCATCTTCAGTATCAGTAATAAAATGATTAACTGCAACAGTAACAGGTAATCCAAATTTTCTAATATTATTAATATGTCTACGTAAATTTACCATTCCCTCTTTAAGTGCTGATACATTTTCTTTTTTTAAATCTTCTTTAGCAACTCCACCATGCATTTTCAGTGCTCTTATAGTTGCAACAATGACAACACAATCTGGCTTTAGACCAGATTTTCTACACTTAATATCCAGAAATTTTTCAGCTCCCAAATCAGCTCCGAATCCTGCCTCTGTTACAACGTAGTCAGCTAATTTAAGTCCAGCTTTAGTTGCAATAACTGAATTACATCCATGAGCAATATTTGCAAAAGGGCCACCATGAATTATTGCAGGATTGTTTTCTAGAGTTTGAGTTACATTGGGTCTTATTGCTTCCTTAAGCAAAACAGTCATCGGTCCTTGTGCATTTAAATCTTTTGCATAAATTGCTTGCTTATCTCTGGTATAACCAATTGTAATATTTCCAATTCTGTTTTCCAAATCTTTTAAGTCTGTTGCTAAACAAAAAATAGCCATAAGCTCAGATGCAACTGTAATATCGAAACTATCTTGCCTTGGGTAACCATTAGCTACCCCTCCTAGATCAACAATAATAGATCTTAACGATCTATCATTCATATCCATTACTCTTCTCCAAACAATTCTTCTAACATCAATGTTAAGTTTGTTGCCCCAATAAATATGATTATCAATTAATGCAGATAGTAAATTATGTGCAGATGTAATTGCATGAAAGTCACCTGTAAAATGAAGATTAATTTGTTCCATTGGTACCACTTGGGCATAGCCACCACCAGCAGCTCCGCCCTTCATTCCAAATGATGGACCAAGACTTGGTTCTCTTAAACAAACAATAGATTTTTTTCCAATTTTATTTAAACCGTCATTTAAACCAACCGAAGTTGTTGTTTTACCCTCCCCAGCAGGAGTGGGAGTGATTGCTGTAACTAAAATTAATTTACCATTTTCTTTTTTAAGAGTATTTAAATATTCCAAATTTATTTTTGCTATATGTCTACCCATAGGACTAAAAGCAAAATTTTCATCGGGGACACCAACCTTGGAAAGAATATCTTTTATTGGTTGCATCTTAGCTTCTCGAGCTATTTGAATGTCAGATTTTACTTCGGCCATAAATAATCCAAATAAATTAAAAGTTTTTTATCTGTGACTTCTTATCCTTTTTTGAGATATTTGGAAACTTCTAAAAAATATATATAAAAAAAATAAGCACTATTTAAATTGATTGTTATAAAATTAACTGATGCAAAAGTATTCTATATTTAATCTTGTTAAAAACGCTTTTTCAAACCATGAAAATTGGGATTTGGCTTGGAAAGATCCAACACCCAAGGAAGAATATGATGTTGTAATTATAGGTGGTGGAGGCCATGGTTTAGCTACAGCGTATTATCTTGCTAAAGAACATAACATTACAAAAGTTGCAATCATAGAAAAAGGATGGATTGGAGGAGGAAATGTAGGACGTAACACTACAATTATTAGATCTAATTATATGCATGACGAAAATGGTTTATTCAGTGAGTTTGGAATGGATTTATGGAGAAAGATGAGTCAGGACCTAAACTACAATGTGATGTTTTCTCCAAGAGGAATTATTAATCTTGCTCATTCGGATGCCCAAATGAATGCTTATGCAAGAAGAGGAAATTCTATGAGATTAAACGGAATAGATGCAGTTCTTTTAAATAGAGAGCAAGTTAAAGAAATTATTCCAATGGCAGATTTTTCTGACAACGTAAGATTTCCAATTTTTGGTGGTTTGATGCAACCAAGTGCAGGCACAGCAAGACATGACGCTGTTGCATGGGGTTATGCTCGTCAGGCAGACTCAATGGGGGTAGATATTATTCAGAATTGTGAAGTAATTGGATTTGATGTTTCAGCTGGAAAAATAAATGGCATTAGAACTTCACGTGGAAATATCAAAGCAAAAAAAGTTGGTTTATGTGTTGCAGGAAGCACAAACATATTAGCTGAAAAATTAAATATGAATTTACCAATTGAAACTCATTTGCTTCAAGCATGCGTTTCTGAACCAATTAAACCAGTTCTGGATAATGTAGTTACATTTGGCGCTGGTCATTTTTATGTGAGTCAGTCAGATAAAGGTGAAATGGTAATGGGTGGAGATTTAGATGGATACAATAGTTATGCACAAAGAGGAAACTTACCAACTCTACAACATGTATTGACAGAAGGAATTGCAATGATGCCATTTTTAAGCAAATTAAAAATGTTGAGAACCTGGGGTGGTATTATGGATATGTCAATGGACGGTTCTCCAATTATTGACAAAACTCATATTGAAGGATTGTATTTAAATTGTGGATGGTGTTATGGAGGATTTAAAGCTACACCTGCTTCAGGTTGGACGTTTGCACACACAATTGCACAAGATAGAGTTCACGAATTAAACGCTGGTTATAGTTTAAATAGATTTAATACAGGCCATCTAATTGATGAAAAGGGACTAGGAACAAAAACCTGGATATCTTAAATGCTTTACATAAATTGCCCACACTGTGGAATGAGATCTCAAAATGAATTTTCATATGGTGGCGATGCAAGTGTTAAAAGACCAGAACTTAATAAAGAAGTTTCTGATCAAGAATGGGATAATTTTGTTTATAATAGAAAAAGTTTAAGAGGTAAGCATTTAGAGCTATGGCAACATATTTCTGGATGTAGGCAATGGATTAAAGTTGAGAGAGATACAGCAACCCATGAAATTTTCAGAACTTTTAAAGCTGATGAGGAAGTTGCTTAATGAATCAAGCTTTTAGAATTGAAAATAGCGGGTTAATAAATAGAGATAAAAAATTATCTTTTAAGTTTAATGGTAAAACTTACTTTGGTTATGAGGGTGACACATTAGCTTCAGCTTTATTAGCAAATGGAGTTCATTTAGTAGGAAGAAGTTTTAAATATCACAGACCCAGAGGCTTCTTTGGAGCTGGGGTAGATGAACCCTATGCAGTTGTACAACTTTATAGAAATGGTGAAACAGAACCTAATATTAAAGCCACTGAGCAGGAGCTATTTGAGGGTTTAGAGGCAAAAAGTGTTAATTGTTGGCCAAGTGTTAATTTTGATATAGGTGCAATCAATAATTTTTTGAGAATTTTTTTACCAGCAGGTTTTTATTACAAGACTTTTATGTGGCCTAAAAGTTTTTGGTATCGAATTTATGAGCCATTTATTAGAAAAGCAGCTGGTTTAGGTGTAGCTTCAATTAAACACGATAAAGAAAGATATGAACATAAATATGAATATTGTGATTTATTAATTGCAGGCTCAGGACCCTCAGGATTAGCTAGTGCATATGCTGCAGCAAAAAATGGAGCCAAAGTTATTCTGGCTGAAGATAAACCAAGATTTGGCGGATCTTTACTAACCAGTGATGTCAATATTGGCAATCAATCAGGAAAAGATTGGGCTGAGGGGATAATTGCAGAACTTAAAACAATGCCAAATGTTGTTGTTAAAAATAGATCTCAAATTTTTGGATATTATGATCACAACATGCTTGTTATGTCGGAAAAAGTTAGCGATCATTTACCTACAACTAGAAAATATCACCCTAATAAAAGACTATGGTACATTCGTGCAAAAGAAGTTTTGATTTCTTCAGGATCAATTGAAAGACCAATAGTTTTTGGAAATAATGATACACCAGGAGTTATGCTCTCTTCAGCTGCTAAAGAATATTTAAAAGTGTATGGTGTTTTAGTTGGAAGAAAACCACTAGTGTTTACAAATAATGACAGTGGATACGAAACAGCAATTGAATTTAAAAAGCATGGAGTAGATCCAGTTGTTTTAGATTCAAGAAAAAATCCTGAGTCAGAAATAATTGACGAAGCAAAAAATTTAGGAATTAACATTAAAAATTCATATGTTGTTGTTGCAGCACAAGGATATAAAAAAGTAAAATCCGCAGATATTGCATCTATTTCTGAAGACAAAAAACAACTTGGTAAAATAGAAAATATAGAATGTGACTGTATTTGTGTTTCAGGTTTTTGGACACCAACCATTCATTTAGCCTCACAATCAGGAAATAAAACGAAGTTTAAAGAGGAAATTGATGCATTTGTCCCAGGGCAATCAAAACAAAATGAAATTACTCTAGGTGCAGCTAATGGAGTATTTACACTGGAGGAAACTTTAAAAACTTCATTTGAAGCAGGAAGTGAATTATCAAAAAAAATTACTGAAAATGATAACGAGATAGCTATTCCAAATGTTGTTGAAAAGAAATCTTCTCAACATGATAAGTTCTGGTGCGTTCCATTGCCGAAAGGTAAAAATTATAAAAGGTTTTTAGATTTCCAAAATGATGTAGCAGTATCTGATATAGAAATAGCTTTAAGAGAAGGGTATCGATCAATTGAACACGTTAAAAGATATACCACTTTAGGAATGGCAACAGATCAAGGAAAAACAAGTAATTTAAATGGATTGCAATTAGTATCCGAAATTGAAAATAAAGTTGTTCCTGCAGTAGGTCATACAACTTTTAGACCCCCATATACTCCAGTTTCTATTGGAGCAATAGTAGGAAGGGAAGTTGGAAAACACTCAAAACCAACAAGAAAATCTCCAATGCATTCATGGCATGAAAAAAATAATGCAGTTTTTGTTGATGCGGGTGTTTGGTTAAGACCAAGGTATTATAAAAGAGGGAATGAAAATTTATTTGAGGGATCAAAAAGAGAAGCAAAAAATGTAAGAACAAACGTGGGTGTTTGTGATGTAACTACATTAGGTAAAATAGATATTAAGGGACCAGATGCAGCGGAGTTATTAAATAGGGTCTATACTAATGCATGGTTGAAGCTACCAGTCGGTAAAGCTAGATATGGCGTAATGTTAAGAGAAGATGGAATTGTAATGGATGACGGAACAACTACAAGAATTTCTGAAAATCATTACCATATGACGACAACAACAGCTCAAGCAGCAAACGTTCTTTCGCATTTAGAATATTATTTGCAACTAGTTTGGCCTGAATTAAATGTGAATGTAGTTTCAACTACAGAACAGTGGGCAGGAGCAGCTATCGCTGGACCTAAATCTAGAGATTTATTACAAAAATTATTTCCAAATTCAGATGTATCAAATGAAGGTTTGCCTTTCATGGGATACATGGAGGGAGATTTATCTGGTGTTAAAGCAAGAATTTTTAGAATTTCGTTCTCAGGCGAGCTTGCTTATGAAGTAAATGTTGAATCTGATTATGGAAATTTCATGTGGGAAAAAATAATGGAAGTTGGTGAGGAATTTAACATTCAACCGTATGGAACAGAAGCATTATCAACTCTTAGAATTGAAATGGGACATGTTGCTGGATCAGAACTTGATGGTAGAACAATTCCATTCGACAACGCCTTAGAAGGTCTTGTTAGCAAAAAGAAAGATTTTATTGGAAAAAGATCATTACAAAGATCTGCATTTATAGCTGAAGATAGACAAAGAATAGTGGGCGTAGTTCCATTAGATAAACAAACAAGTATACCAGAAGGATCTCACTTAGTTAAAGATGATAAAGCACCGTTACCAAATCCAAAATTAGGTCATATCTCTGCATCTTGTTGGAGTGTTGAATATGATAATCCTTTTTCATTGGCAATTTTGAAAGATGGAAAAAATATGATCGGTCAAAAGCTTTTTGCGATGTCGCCACTTAAAAACAAAGTAATACCAGTTGAAATAGTTTCATCACATTATGTAGACCCAAAAGGTGAGAGAGTTAGATCATGATATTAATTTCAGCTTTATCAAATGTTCATACAAAAGGTCAATTCGGAGATTATGAGGGTAAAAATAAAAATGAAATACTTAAAATATCTGAAATCAAAAATTTATTAATTGTTCAAATAGTTCAGTACAAAAATTCTTCAGTTTCATTTGAGGGTATTGATATTGATGGTTTAAAATTAAAAAACGAACCTTTAACTGTAGTATTTAATGACACTACAAGGATTATGTGGAATGGACCAAAAAACTGGTTTTTAGTTTCAACTAAAAAAGATTTAATAAAAGATATAGCAGATAAATTTAAATATACAGACTTTGCTGTAACAGATTTATCACATTCAAGAGTTATTATTGAAATTGAAGGTAATGATACGTTAGAAGTTTTAAAAAAGGGATGCCCTTTTAATTTTGATACATTAGATAAAAATAATTCAATTAACTCAACTTATAATGGAATAGCTTTTACTGTTGATAAGTTGGGTGAAAATCCAAATAAAGTAAGGTTATTTGCTCTAAGAAGTTTTGGAGAATCTTTATATCATTCTATTACAGATGCATCTCTAGAGTTTGGTTTTGAATCTTTATAAGGTTAATTTTCAATCTCTTGTTGCAATATAAACACCTATAGAGGTTATTAGAAATCCAATTAAGTCTAAGTTAGTTAAACTTTCATTTAAGAAAAGCCATGCCATAAAAGCAGATGTAGCAGGGATTAAAAAAAATATAGAAACAGTTTTGCTAGCTGAATTGTGTTTAATTAAATACATCAAAATAGTAAATGCACCGAATGATACTAAAAATATTTGATGACTCATTGCAATAATAAATGTTTGTGAGAAATCAATATATGGATCAACAAATAAGATTATTATTAACAAATGAAATAAACAACCACCAAGAGCTTGATTCATATTACTCGTAGACAAAGGCAAGTTGTTACTCAATTTTTTTTGCCATAAAGTTGAAAATGTAATTGCTAATAAGGCTATTATTGTTGCGATCAATCCTGCTGCAGGTATTTTAGAGCCAATGTCAAAACCCAATACAAGCCCTGCACCAGTAAATCCTAATAAGACACCTATCCACTGTTTGCTAGATACTTTTTCATTCAAGATTGGACCGCTTAATGCATTTGTAAGAATTGGTTGAAGAGTTACTATTAATGCCGCAATTCCTGTGGGCATACCTATTGAAATAGAATAAAAGACACCTCCTAGATAAAAACCATGAAAAAGAACTCCACTAAAAAAAGATTCGAAAAAGTTTTTTTTACTAACTAAAATTTTTTGTTTTGAATAAATAGAAAATAAAAAAAAACCAAAAGCAACTAAAGCAAATCTAAAAGCAAGTGCAGCAAATGGATCACTATTATCTATTATAGGTTTTGTTGTTATAAATGCAGAAGACCACAGAAGTACAAATATAAAAGGAAATATTCTAAGCATAATATTTAATAACCAAATAAATTTAATAAAATCAAATAAATCAACGCCTAAAATGAACTAATTAACTATAGATATTATTTACCAAATCACTTAGGTTTTGTTTATGAACTTTAGATCGTTTAAAATTTTTACAATTTTAGTGTCATTTCTGTTTTTGAATGGTTTTACACCTTTTATCTCAATTCTTGGTCCGGGTGTTACAGTTCTTACTTCTGGTAATGTTTATAAAGCAACTGCTCAATTTATAATTGATCAAAGCATAAAAAAGAAAACTGGTAAAAATTCTTTAACTTTAGTTAAAGAAGAATTAGATAAGAAAAAAAATAAAAATGAATTTAATGAAGAATTAAGAAATCTTGTAGAAAGAAGAATAAATATGACACGAAAAAAACTTGAAGAACAAGAATTAAGAAAATTAGTTAAAAAAAGAATACATATTACTAGATCAATTATTAATTTAAATAATACTACTCAATAATATTAAGATATATCAGATTTTCCTGTTTGGTTTCTCTGCACCACATTTCATAGCTTTCACAAACTCTCCATAAATGATCAAAGGCTCTTTGTGAAATCTCTAGTGGAAAATGACTTTTTGTATAATAAAGCTTAGGTATTTTCATTAAAAATTTAACCATAGAATCTTTTTGAAGTTCCAAAAGCCTTAAAGTTTCTCCATTGATTTTTTTTTTGGTAATAGAATCAATAAATTTATTATTCTTAAGTTCTAAAAACCATTTATCATGAAATTCTCCAGAACTTAAAATGTCATACTCTTTAGAAGTCATAAAAATTTCAAATGCTTGTATATTATTTATTTCAGGATTTTGTTTTTTAATTTCAATTATATTTGAATAAACAAATTCAGCAGCTCTTAATACATATGGCTTTTCACTCTTGGTAGTCATAAGCTAATTTTTATGCTTAATCATAGCCGAATGAGCCAAAATTAAATTAGGATCTAAGAAAACTTTTGAGGATTTAACATTTTTAAATGATTTAAATGCAAAAATCGCAATAGGTAGCTCTGTACAACCTAATATAATTTTTTTGCACTTCATTTTAATTAAGGAATCAATTGCAGGTTTAATAACTTTTGCTGCCGCTTTAACATTACCCATTTTAACTAATTTAATAGCTTTATTGACTGATAATTTTTGTATTTTTTGAGATGGTTCTATTAATTGATAATCCTTTTCAAAAAATTTTTTATAAACTCCAGTTTTAAGAGTACCCTCAGTTGCTAAAAGGCCAACTTTAGAGTTTTTCTTACATTTTTTTTTTGTAAATTTGAAAACTTCTTTTGGCATATTGATTATTGGAATATTGATTTTATTTTGTAAATCCTCGAACCAATAATGAGCTGTATTGCAAGGTATAACTATAAATCTACATTTATTTTTTTCTAGAAGCTTACAGCCTTTGAGCAAACTCTTTAGAACTTTGTTATATTTTTCTCTACTTGTTTTATTTGTAGATTTGTTTGAAAGTTTTTTAGTTTGAGAGCCTATAGATTCAGGTCTTCCTGGAATATTGGATTTGTTATAAAGTAAAAATAAAGGATACTCTTGATCAATTTTTCCTCTATTCAGAACTGCAAGCTTGTTACAAAAATCAAGACCAGCTTGAGTTCCCATTCCTCCTAAAATTCCAATCATAATTCTGATTAATTTATTAATTTTTTAATTTAAATCTATAATTAATAATTGTGTTTAAAGGTTGTTAATTATTAAGGTATTGGCTGAATACTAAATTTGTATTTACAAATAAAATTTTTCAGCCAATAGGAAGTGTGAAATTATGCAGTTTTTAAGTTAACTGCTGAAGGACCTTTAGGACCATCTTCAACATCGAAAGTCAAAGCTTGACCCTCATCTAAACCGTTCATACCAGCATCTCTTACTGCTGAAACATGTACAAACACATCTTTTTCTTTATCTTCTCTTTCAATAAAACCAAAACCTTTGGTTGGATTGAACCACTTTACTTTACCTTGTAGACTCATATTTATCTTCTTACTTTTTGTTATATTTAATTATTACTTATAATTAAGTAATATTGGCTTTCTTTAGATTTTATTGGGTTTTGTCAACAAAATAGATTAGTGATTAAAAATAATTTTTTAAATATCTTCAATAAGCTTAGTTAAATAAACAGAATTAATGTCTTCTTTATAATGCGCGAAAGGTTCGCATACAGTAAATCCAGTCTTTTTGAAAAGTTTTCTTGCTGGTATAAAAAAATCGCCCGCACCTGTTTCGATGCTTAATCTTTTAATTTTAAGCTTTTTAGCTTCATTAATTAAATGATTGATTACATTAATCCCTTGGCCTTTATTTCTAAAATCATCATGAATTCTTATAGATTTAAATTCTCCATGTTCTTTATCTAAAAATTTTAGAGCACCACATCCAATTAATTTTTCATCATCCCATAAACTCCAAAATTTAATTGATGGTACTTTTAAACCAGGAATATCTAGAACGTGAGCACTTCCTTCTGGGGAGGCAGCTCTAAGTTCAACAAAATGTTTGGTTAGAAGTTCATTAACTTCTAAATTATCAAAATTACCTTCTATTGATTTTAACATTATACTAAAGTTGTGATATGGCCCATTTTTCTTTTTTCTTTTATATCTTTTTTTAAATAATCAAAGAAAAATTCGTTATCATTAAACTTTTGTATGTTTCGATAATGAGTAATTTGACCACCGAGTAAATTCATCATTTTAGCATTAGATATTTTTTTCAAAGGAATTTGTTCTAAACCACACACAGCTCTTACATGATTTTCAAATTGACTTACATTAAAAGCATTTATTGTTAGATGTCCTGAGTTATGTACTCTAGGTGCAATCTCATTGACATAAAGATTATCATTTCTATCTATAAAAAATTCTACACATAAAGTTCCTACATATTTAAGTTCTTCAGCGATTAGCATTGCCCACTCTTTAGATTGATTAAAAATCTTTTCATTAATTTCAGCAGGTATTTTTGAATATTTTAAAATTTGATCTTCATGAGTGTTTTCTATTGGTTCATATATTTCATATTTATTGTTACTAAATCTCGTAATGATAATTGAAATTTCTTTTTTTAGTTTAACAAGTTTTTCAAGAATATATCCTTTTGAAAAATCAATATTTAATGAATTAAGTTTATCGCTTGATTTAATTGGATATTGACCTTTGCCATCATAGCCAAGTGTTGTTGTTTTTAATATTCCAGGCAAAAAATCTTCTAAGGCATCAATGTCAGATTTTTTTTCAATTGAAACATATCTGGTTGTTCTAATATTTAATTTATTAACAAAATCTTTTTCAGCTAATCGATGTTGAATTAATCTGTTAACAGAAGGCTTGGGTAAAACAGTTTTAGATTTATTAATTTCATTTAATGTTTCATATGGAATATTTTCAAATTCATAAGTAACTAAATCAACCTGATTTATAAATTCTGCTATTTTTTCTTTATTATCATAACTTCCAGTAACAAATTGATTGCAAAAATTTTGTGCTGGCGCATCTATGTCATCACAAAAAACTACAGTTTTAACATTTAATTTTTTAGCTGCTATTGCAAGCATGCTTCCAAGTTGACCACCTCCAATGATACCAAGAGTAATTTCAGACATTTTATTTTGGAGATTTCTTTACAGATTTAGTTTGTGTTGTTCTAAAATTTTTAAGTTTTTTTCGAACATTTGAATTATTATTAGCAAGTATTGCTGCAGCTAATAAAGCGGCATTAATGGCGCCATCCTCTCCTATAGCAAGTGTTCCTACAGGTATTCCTTTAGGCATTTGTGCAATTGATAACAAACTATCTAAACCTTTAAGTTTTTTACTTTCAACAGGAACACCAAGTACTGGCACATGTGTAAGCGCTGATATCATACCTGGAAGATGAGCAGATCCACCAGCACCTGCAATTATTACTCCTATATTATCTTGCTCAACTTTTGCAGCATATTCATACATTCTTTGTGGTGTTCTGTGAGCAGATATAATTTTTGTTTCAAATGAAACTCCAATTTTTTTTAGGGTTTTTTCGGCTAGTTTCATTACCTTATAGTCAGATTGACTTCCCATTATGATTGAAACTTTTAATTTACTATTTTTTTTCATGAAAATTGATCAATCTGTTTATTTCAAAATTAACTTAAAATTTCAATAAAATTAATAGTATTTAAAATGCATATTGATTAGAGTTAAGCATACTATGAATTATAAAATTGATAATCTTCAATATTGTAATTGGTCTAGGAAAATCTTTGAGATCAATAGATCTGCTGGATTAGATGCTGTCCATGTTACCATTGTTTACCATGAAGATTTTGATGAATTACAACTTGAAATTAAAAAATGGGAAAAATTATTTCATGAAAACTCAGATTTAATTTTTCCTGGTAAGAACTTTAACGATATTGATAAAGCTAATAAAGAAAACAAAACTGCAATATTTTTTGGTTTTCAAAACTGTTCACCAATTGAAGATGACATAAATCTTGTTGAAAAGGTTCATGAATTAGGATGTAGATTTATGCAACTTACTTATAATAACCAATCTTTGCTAGCAACAGGTTGTTATGAAAAAGTAGATAGCGGAGTTACAAATTTTGGACGTGAAGTTATAAGAGAAATGAATAGAGTTGGTCTTGTGGTTGACATGTCACATTCTGCAGAAAAAAGCACTCTTGATGCAATTGAATTCAGTGAAAAACCAATAGCAATTACACATGCTAATCCCTCTTTTTGGCACCCAGCAAAAAGAAATAAATCTTCAGATTTATTAAAAATTTTGAGTGATAGTGGCGGTATGTTGGGTTTATCATTATACCCTCATCACTTAAAAGATAATACAAATTGTACTCTAGATAGTTTTTGTGAAATGGTGGCAAAAACAGCTGAAATAATGGATGTAAAAAATATAGGAATAGGATCAGATCTTTGTTTAGATCATCCAGATTCTGTTGTTGAATGGATGAGAAATGGTTCTTGGTCTAAAAGTAAAAATTATGGTGAGGGTTCGAAAAATAAACCAGGTTTTCCAAAACAACCCGACTGGTTTCTTGATGCAAGAGGGTTCTCAAATATTGAAAAAGGTCTCAAAAAAGCAGGTTTTTCAGATACCGAGACACATGGAATACTTGGAAATAACTGGTACAATTTTTATAAATCAATTTAATTATGAAAGTTGAATTAAGAGACCCGAATAAGATAATGAAATTATCAAGGCTAGGATCTTTTCATCAATCAAAATTATCTTTTTTAAGAAGTTTTCTTAATGAATTTAAAGAGTGGGAGTATAAAAGAGATTTATTTAATTTAAATGAAAATGGTTTTGGAGAAGCAGTTTATTCATTTAAAAAAAATAAAAGAGTTTATTCTTTAGTTTGTTTTGCAAATGAAATCAAAGATGAAGAAAGATCAGACAGAGTTATTGCAACAAAATGGGATGCAGCTTTTACATTACATGATGGAGTTCCTAAAAAAAAAGACATTGAAAGATTAAAAAATGAAGTTCCAAAACAAGAAGTTGGTAGACTTTCTTATAAAGAATTAACCTTATCGAGAGCAAACAAATCAGTAAGAATTTATAATCACGTAGTTGAAAGTTTGAGTAAAGGTCAGCAGCCAGATTTAAACTTATTATCAAAAGTAGGCTATTTATATAGGACTACAGCAGTATATGGCTCGGGTAAATTTGGTCTTGCAGATCGATTTAGAATTAAAAATCGTGAAGAAATTAATGGTCCATTCAGATTAGAAATGATGTTGGTATATTTGGTAAGACAATTTACTTTTGATCAAGTTAATCATGTTGCTTATCATAAAAATCCAAAAACAGCCGTTAAGCTAGATGATGATATTTGTAAAAACTTGGGAATAGGCAATTCCACAGGCTTGGGTATGGCCCCATTTATAGTCAATCACCCAACTTTATTAAATAATTGGATTTTAAGTAGAGAAAAAGCACTTAAGAAAATAAGAGAAATCAAAGATGTAGAAAGTCAAGATAGTGATTTGTTTATAGATTGTGTAAAAAAATCTTTAAAAAATATTACAAGCTGGAATACTGATAGTGAATATCAGCAAACAAAAATCACATCATTACTAAAAGATGTTGAAAAATTTTTAAACTTTATAAACAAAGATTTTAATTTTGAGATCGAATATCCTTTTAACAAAATATATCAGTGGTTGGAGGATAATACTTGCGAAGAATGTATTGAGTACATTGTTTCAATAATGATGGAACCTTATAATAATATTGTAAATCCTTTGGTAAAAGAAATGAGCTCAGATGAGGAAAAATATTTTAATATTCCAACTCATAGAAAAGTTGAAGAATTGCGTAATATCATTGAAGAAAAGTATCCAAACATTTTAGATATTAATTTTGAAGAAAAAGAAAACAATAAAAACTTTTGGTTTATATCAAAAAATAAAGAGGAACCTAGATTAGCTGATCGTTTTGAGGAGCATGGATCAGAATTAGAACAGCCTTTAGCAATAGCAAGAGATATAAAAAAACTTTATGAAAAATTATTAGTCTCAAAAAATAGTTTAACTATTGCTGAATTTTTAACATCAAATTCTGAATTAAGACATGTTGTAAGAAGAGCGTTCATTGTAGAAAAATTTCCTTATTCAGAAATACAAGATAATACAATTGGTAAAGATTTAATGCCAATTGATATGCTAAGATTAAAATTATCTTTTTTTGGGGCATTAAAATTTGATCCACGATCTGACAAATGGTTAAGAATTTGTATGTTCCAAGGAGCCCCACTTCCAAATGAGTTAAAAAGTTATGACGAGCAGTGGGTATATAAAACCAATATTTAATAATGAAATCACTAAGTGAAATTGAAACTACTGTTAAAAGAGCTTCAAAGGCGGCAGGATATTCTTGGGGAGTTTCCGAGGAAACAGGAAAAAGTATAAGATTGTTAGAGCTATTTAGTTTACCGGGTATTAAGCACCTTAATGAATATTTTAATCAAAAAAATAAAAGTAAATTTGAAAATTTAAATTTAATTAGTGAAAATAACTCTTCATCGAATAATCCTTACTGTCCAATTACTTTAGGTGTTAGTTTTTTAGATCAAATAAATGTTTTAGAAAATTTAAAAAAAATTGAGTTTAAAAATGTTGCTTATCCAATAATTTTTATTTCCTTCATAAGTCGTTCATCAGAAATTATAGGAAAAAAAATTAATGTAAAAATAGATGAAAAAAAAATGCTACTAAATCTTAATGTAAATATTTTTTCAAATTTTATTGATCAAGAATTTCCAAAGATAGCGAATACAATTGAGGTCAATCTACTTGAAAATGAAGATAACTTTACAGACAAAGAATGGAATAATTTATACAAGTTATCCGAAGAAACTTTTGTTGAAGAGAGTGACAGTTTAAAAGAGGGTGCGGCAGGTGCTGGTTTGACAGATAATGATTGATAAAATTGATGAAAAAAATCTAAAGGTAGATACCGAAGAATTAAATAATATTTGTGATGAATGCAAAGAGGAAGACGAGAGTGTTACTCAAAATTTAATTCTTACCGGGTTTAAATTATGTAAATCTTGTAGAGTATCTAAGACTATATTTCCACTTTAACTTATTTGACTTACCGGAAGCATATTCATTCTACTCATCACAAATGAGATAGATAAAAATGCAATAATTAAAAATGATAAAAGCACAATCCCAAAAGATTTAAAATTGGATTTTAAACTCAATATTTGTTTAGTCGAAATTATTAAACCTGCAAAAATCCAAAACTGTGTAAGAAAAATTATTGGTATCATTAAATCTGGTGTGACAGCAAAAAATCTTAATAAACCAGGAGCATGTGCAAATCCAACAGCTGTTAAAACTTTTTTGAACGATACTTTGGTTTGTTTGTCAGGAAATAATTTAACTCCAATAACAAAAATAAAAATCGCCCATATTAGCCAAGTAACTATTGCAGTTAGACCAGACATTGCAATAGCTGTTTTAATAATAGTATTCGCTGCTACTGCTCCAGCGATACCATCTAGGATCATTATAATCCCAGCAAAGTATATTGATGCTTCTCCAAAATTTTTATTATCTGAATAAAGAGTTTTGTCTAATTTGATTGACTTAAAAATTATATTTAAAAATTCAGCAAACATTAATTTTTTTTGTTTTTATTTCTTTGAGCTTTATATGAAACAATTAATGGAAATATTATTAAAGCAATAGCAATGATAATGCAAACTGCTATTAGAAAACTTTTGGTCATTGGAATTGAAAAGGGGAGCTGAAATTAGCTCCCCCTTATTAATTTTTAGCCTTTTACAACTTCTCTTGTATTTGCGTTGAAAGACTCTTTGAATGGAATATCCACAACCACAGCATCTACAGGTGTTCCTGGAGTGTCTGAGTATTTTTCTGGAAGATGAACTTTAAACTTAGTTCCAACTTTACCTTTTGGAAATCCATTAGGGTTTAAAGTTCCATCAAATGGAACATAACCCATAGCAATATTAGTTTTCTTCTCAGGATGCCACCATGGTGATGTTAAAAATCCAACTGGATCTCCACCACTTTCTGGTGATACTAACCAAAAGTCTGGCGCATAATCGTCAATAGGCTTACCACCCAATTCCATCCCAACTAATTGAAGTTTGTATGGTTTTTGACCAGCTTTTATGTCTGCTTTCATTTTCTCTAAAGCAGCTTTACCAACATAGTCAGCTTTTTTATTCCATTCACCCTTACCAGATAATGAAACTTGATAACCTAAATTACATTGAAACGGATTATGTTGTTGATCCATGTCTTGCCCCCAAGAAAGAATGCCAGCTTGTATTCTTCTGTGGTGCGCAGGCGCAATAACCATTAAGTTATGTTTTTTTCCTGCATCCAATACTGCATTCCACATATCTTCAGCATATAAAGTTGCATTTCTTAAATATATCTCATAACCAGCTTCTCCTGAAAAACCAGATTGAGAAATTACACAACTTCTTCCACCGATTGTTGCTTCTGCTAATCCATAGAAAGGCATATTATCAAAATCAACTTGGTCTCCACAAAGATCTTTCATTAAAGCTTTTGATTTAGGACCTTGAATTTGTACAGGACATGCATCAATTTCTTCAATTGTACAGTTAAATCTTCCATCCGCATTTACACCTTGTAAATACATTCCAATATCAGAGTCTGACAATGAAAACCAAAATTCATCTTTTGAAATTCTTAAAAGAATAGGATCATTTAAAACTCCTCCATAAGCATTACATAAGATTACATATCTTGCTCTCATAGGAGAAATTTTTGTTGCATCTCTAGTTATAACGTAATCAGTAAATTTTTCTGCATCTGGACCTTTAACTCTTATTTGTCTTTCAACAGCTACATTCCACATTGTTACATGGTTTACGATTGCATCATATTCAATCATTGCTCCACCATCTTCAGGTTTTACATAACCTCTTGGATGATAAATTCGATTGTATACAGTTGCTCTCCAACAACCGGCCTGCATTGATAAATGCCAATAAGGTGACTTTCTTACCCTTGTTGAAATTAATAATTCAACTTTAGTTGGCCCACTCTGTCTTAAATTGTATGGTACTTCTCTATCTGATTGATCAACAGAAGTAACATGTTGTACTTTAGTATAGTCAAATTCTTTAGACATAACTATTCTCCTTCAACCACTTGTTAGTTTCCTTCAAGCCGCCGAATGTATAAATGTGGAAGTTATCAGTATGCGATTTAACTTTCCCAATTAAATCATTAGGGTCTTTAGGTTTCAATAAATCCAATGCCTTACTAAAATTAGATTTAAGAAAGTTTAAGGAATTTTTTGCCCCTACAATATTAGCAAATTTGATTAAGCTAGATATTTTTAATGGCCCAGTAATTCCCACATGCACTGGTACACTTTGCTTAGAAATAAAATCTATAATAGGCTGAGGATCTAGCAACCACTGTGTTACAATATAATCAGCGTAAGGCTTTTTATCTATCATAGCTTTTTCTAAATCTGAGTCGGATATATCAGGACTCCCCTCAGGATGTCCAGCAATTCCTATTTTCATTTTTTCAAAATAACCTGTCTCTAAAAGTTGAAATGAACTATCAAATTTACCTGCTGGTTCTCTCCCACCTCCAATTATTAAGGCTTGCTTTACGCCTCCATCTTTGCATCTAGAAACATAATCTTTAAGTTCTTTTTCATCATGCATTGATCTAGCAGGAAAATGAGGTACAGGATTAAATCCTTTTTTTACAAGCTCTACTGCTTTATCAGCAGTTTCTCTGTAATCACCTCCAGGTAGCATTGTAATATATATGTCAGACAATGCTGGAACTGTATCAACTTCTGTTTTAGGTCCTATTTCCAATGAAAAATTCATGGGAGAGATCTTTATTTATTTTGAAATATGAGTCTAGAAAATTCGATGCAACAAAGTATCTACTATTTTATCTGACCTCTATGCTTTTGGATCCTTCTTCCATATTCTTGGGTGACCCTGTCAAAGACAATTGCGAGAGCAACTATTGCTAATCCATTCATCATTCCAAGCGCTAAATATTGGTTAGAAACAGCTCTTAATATTGGTACACCAAGGCCTTTTACTCCTATCATAGAAGCAATAACTACCATAGCTAAAGCCATCATTATGGTTTGGTTCACACCAGCAAAAACAGTAGGTAAAGCAAGTGGAATTTGAACAGATTTTAATTTTTGTGCTGTAGTTGCTCCAAAAGCCTCGCTAGCTTCCAAAGTCTCTTTATCTACTTCTCTTATACCTAGATTGGTTAATCTAATTATTGGAGGAACTGCATAGACACAAACAGCAATTAATCCTGGGACTTTTCCAATTCCTAATAACATCAAAATTGGGATCAAATAAACAAAACTAGGAATTGTTTGCATCATATCCAATACAGGAAGTATTGCTTTTTCAGCTCTAGAAGATCTAGCCATCACAATTCCTATTGGGATACCAACAACAATACAAATGATTGTGCATACAGTAATAATAGCAACTGTTGCCATACAATCTTCCCACATTCCAAAATAACCAATTAATAAAAAAGCAATTGCACTTCCTACAACTAATTTCCAACTTCTTGAACCTAACCAGGCTAATCCACAAATTATTCCAATAATTATTATCCATGGTGTGGATAATAATAATTTTTCTAATGATACTAAAAAAAATAATAATGGATCGAAAAATGCTTCTATACTGTCTCCATATTCTTTAGAAAAATTTCTAAAAGCTAAGTCTATACCTTTTCTTAGCTCCATTTGGGATCTTCTTCCCAGTTCTGGAAATTCAGTAAAAAATTCCATAAATATTAAACTTTACGAGCCTATAATAAATAGGCTCGTAATTAAAAGTTAATTATAAACTTTTTTTGATTTTTTTTGCAGCATCAGAAGATACCCATTTAGTCCAAATATCTTCATGCTTAATTAAAAACTCAACTGCAGCATCAGAACCTTTTGCTTGGTTGTCAGCCATATAAACTAACATTCCATTCATAACTGTGCCTGGAAAAGTTCTACTTTCAACATATTTAAGAACATCTTTTCCACCAGTTTTAGCAAAGTTAGCACTTACAATTGAGTTAACCTCAGATTTTGTCCAAGCTGTTGGTTTTGGATCTGCACAATCTTGTTCTGCAAGTGTAATACAATTATCCCAATTATCTCTACCTGCAAAAGGAACACCAAAATCAACTGGTTGTAAATTATATTTTCCAACCATTGATGTAGGATTCCAATAATAGCCAAACCATGGCTCATTAGAATCTGATGCTTTAGCAATAGAACCATCTAAACCTGCAGCTGAACCTGGATCAATAAGTTTCCAACCTTTTTTTTCCATTTCAAATGCTCTGTATAAATTTGCATTAGCTAATTGGCATCCCCATCCTGCTGGACATCCCATGAAAGCACCTTTTGATGGGTCCTCTTTGTCAGGAAATAAATCTGGACGTTCTAAAATTTGAACTGCTGTCATTCCTTTAAGCTCTGGGTGTTTTTCTAAAGCTGCTGGATTTAACCACCAACCTTCTCCAAGACCAGTAATTGGAGCTTTATTTGCAATAATTAATCTTTTTTCACTTACTGCTTTTTTCAAAGGAGTATAAACCGCATTTGCCCATTGTTCAGGGTTCATGTCAGGTGTTCCTTTGTCATTCATAGAAGTAAATGTAGGCATAGTAGCACCAGGTACTAATTCTACCTCACATCCATATCCTTCTTCGAGAATGATTTTATCAACGTTTGCCATTAACTCGGCAGATGCCCAGTTTTGTTCGGCTATAACTAATTTTCCACATGCATTTGCAAAAGAATTCATACCAAATGCTAAAAGAGCGGAAAATAGAATTGTTTTTAATTTTTTCATTATATCTCCGTTAATTATTTTCTTTTAGACACTACAACATATCAAAAAAAAGATTGCAAACTTATTTCAACCATAGGTTGAAGCTAAATTGTCTTTAAATTATAATTATTTAAAGATAAAGTTTAGCAATGAAACTTTCTGCAAATTTTTTTTTCAAAGAATTTGTTTATATCTTAAATTGTAAGACTGTATTTCAACAAATCATTATAAGAGAATCGTAAAATTTAGCTTTAATTAATTCCAACTTAAACAAGGAGGTTTAATAAAAGTTGAAATGAAAAAGTTATCTCAAATACTCGATTTAAAAAAAATAAAAGTTGTAAATAAAAATATTGATAAAGCTCATGGCTTACCAAATGAGTGCTATACTGATTTAGATTATTTATCCATTGAGAGAAAAAAAATATTTGAAAATAAATGGGTTGTAATTGGTGTTGGGAGTTCAATTCCTAATGTTGGAGACGCGAAACCATTTGATCTCCTAGGAATTCCATTAATTATATTAAGAGATAAAAATAATAAAATTAGAGTTTTTCATAATGTTTGTAGTCATAGAGGATACAAAATTCTTCAAGAAAAATGTAAGATTAAAAATGTAATAAGATGTCCTTATCACTCTTGGTCCTACGATATGAGTGGCAAGTTAATAGCCACACCTCATATTGGTGGAATGAATAAACATAATTGTAATAAATTTAGCAAATCAAAAAGTGGACTTAAGGAAGTTAGATCTCATGTTTGGTTAGATTTAATTTTTGTTAATTTAAATAATAATGAAATTGATTTTGAAAAATATATTAAACCTTTAAGTGATAGATGGAAAAAATTTTGGCCTATAAAAGATAGAGACTTAATTGTTTATTCAAAAGATTATGGTTATTTTAATTTAAATGCTAAATGTAATTGGAAATTTGCAATAGAAAATTATTGTGAAAGTTATCATCTACCTTGGGTTCATCCTGGATTAAACTCTTACTCAAAAATTGATGATCATTATCATATTCAAGGATTACCTAATCGTTTTGCTGGGCAAGGCACTATGGTTTATAATCCAAGGTTTAAAAGTAACTTAAAATTTCCAACATTCCCAAACTGGCCTAAAGATCAAGAGCATATCGCTGAATACGTTGCTCTTTTCCCAAATGTAATGCTTGGGATTCATAAAGACCATTTTTATGCCTACTGGCTAGAACCAGTAAATAATGAATATACAAAAGAACATATGGAAATTTTTTATGTTGGTAACGAAGCGGCAAATTCGAAAAAATTTAAATCACTTAGAAAACAAAACTTTGAACTTTGGAAAGGAGTTCAAAGTGAAGATTTAAATATAATTGAGGGAATGCAGGATGGGAGAAAATCACCATCTTATAATGGGGGAAACTTTTCACCTGTGATGGATAATCCCACCCATCATTTCCACAAATGGGTTGCAAACAATATAATGAAATGAAAGGATAAATTATGAAAAAAGATCTTATTACTAGATTAAATGAAGGCCCAATAATGTGTGCTGAAGGATATCTTTTTGCAATGGAAAGAAGAGGATATTTATCAGCAGGTCCATTTGTTCCAGAAGTAGTTTTAGAACATCCGGAAGTAGTAACTCAGTTACATAGAGAATTTATTAGAGCGGGATCTGATGTTGTTCAAGCATTTACTTATTACGGTCATAGAGAAAAGCTCAGAATAATTGGTAAAGAACATTTGTTAGAACCAATGCAAAAAGGTGCTCTTAAAATTGCAAAAGATGCTGCTGCTGAGTTTAAAGATTTAGATCTTATGGTTTGCGGAGACGTGGCTAATACAAATGTATTTGATCCAGGGGATCCTAATACTCACAAACAATGTCAACAAATGTATGAAGAACAAGTAGCTTGGGCAAAAGAGGCTGGTGTTGATTTTGTAATAGCAGAAACAATAAATTGGACAGAAGAAATGAAAATAGCATTAAAAGCAATTAAGGATGCAGGACTTATTGCAGTTTGTAATTTTGCAATTCCTAGAGGGGATAAAACTAGAGAAGGTCATACTGCAGAAGATGCGTGCAAAATGATGGAAGATTTAGGTGCAGATGTAGTTGGTTTAAATTGTTATCGAGGACCTGAAATGACAATGAAATTATTAAAAAAGGTTAGAGAAAAAGTTTCATGTCATGTTGCTGGACTTCCAGTACCTTATAGAACAACAGAGGAAGAACCTGGTTTCTTAAATATTACTGATCATGGTTGCGACTGTATTCCAGGTGGAAATGCATTCCCAATAGCTTTAGATAATTTATTTTGTAACAGATTTGAAATGGCAGAATTTGCAAAAGATTGTGTTCAGAATAAAATAAATTTTATTGGTATATGTTGTGGAGCAGAAGCTCATCATGTTAGAGAAATGTCTGTTGCAATTGGCAAAAAACCAATTTCAATGAAATACATGCCAGATATGAGTAAACATTTTCACCATGGAACAGATAAATCTCTTAAAAAAGTAAATAAGGAGATCAAATACTAATAATAAATATGAAGAGAAAAACTTTTTTTGACTCTAGAGACAAATATTTATCATTTGTAAACTCTACTAATGAAAAATCAAAAATTGCTTTTTATTTATTTAAAAAAATAGAAAAAATCAGTACTCGGTCACCAATTTTTAACGTTTTAGACGCGGGTACTGGTGAGGGAACAATTATATCTACTTTTTTGTCAGGTCTGCATAAATATTTGCCAAATAAACCTATATTTGTTGTAGGTAAAGAAATAAGTATCGATGATATTAATGTGCTTCTAAGTTTTTTAGGGGATAGATTTGCTGAACATAAAACTTTAATTTTTAATATTACTAATTGTAGTTATAAAGATTTAAATAACTCTACATCTGACAATATAAAATTTGAAAAATTAGAATTAGTTGGAAAAAAAGGTATTGATTTTACTAAGATCTTAATGAGTTTAAGTCCTTATGTTAGAAAAAATTGGAAATTATCTTTTAATAACAAAAATGGTTCAATTAAGCCCAAGTCAAAAATTTTTTTGACTATTTACAGAAAAGATCAAAAAAAAAAATTAAAAGACTTCATACCTAGAAATATAAGTGAAATTCCAAAAAAATATGATTTTATTATTGCATCTCAATGTTTTAAGCTTCGGTCTCCTTTAATTCAGACTGTAAATAATGTTATTAAACCTCTTTTATCTTTGTTAAATTTTAAGGGAAAAATGTTCCTTATATACTCATCAGGAAAGGATTTTACAGGATCATTTCTCAAATACTACTATCCAAGGAATGGTTTTTATAAAAATTCAGAACCCAAAAAATTAATATCTCAAATAAAAAAAAATATAGAAAAAGATAAATTTAAAATTAAACTAGAAAAACTAAAATATACCTTCAATAATTTATCTATCAATTTGAAGGAATTCTCACTAAATAATATTTTTTCTGTCTGGAATGCAATAAACTATGTGGGTCAAGTTTCTGAAATAGAGCAAAAAAAAGCTTCATTTACTAAAAAAAATATAAATATTCTTCAAAAGAGATTGTCCAAATTAAAAAATATTTATTTTGAAGACAATATTTTAAATTTTGAAAAAGAAAGGTTAAAATAAATTTATGGAGAAAAATGCTAAAGTTGTAATCATAGGTGGTGGTGTGGTGGGTTGTTCTATTCTTTACCATTTATCTAAATTTGGGTTAAAGGATTGCATTTTACTTGAGAGAAACGAACTTACCTCAGGATCGTCTTGGCACGCAGCGGGAAATGTTCACGTGATTTCATCTGATCCAAATATTTCTCGGATGATGGCTTATACAATAGGCTTATATAAAGAAATAGAAAAAGAGTCAGGTCATTCTGTAGGCTTTAAACCTAGTGGAGGTTTTTATTTAGCTTCAAATGAAGTGTGAGCTGATTATTTAAAGAGAGAAAGATCAAAAGCAAGATACATGGGACTTGACCAAGAATTTATTTCTTTAGAGGAAGTTAAAAAGAAAAATCCTCTAATTGATCCATCTAGATATTTGTTGGCCTTATGGGATCCTATAGATGGTGAAGTTGATCCATCAGGAGTTACTTATGCTTTTGCAAAAGCAGCAAAAGTTCATGGTGGAAAATATTACACCCACACTGTTGTAAAAGACACGAAACAAAAAGAGGACGGAACTTGGGATGTCTTTACTGAAAAAGGAAACATCAATGCTGAAATAGTAATTAATGCAGGAGGACTTTGGGCAAGAGAAGTTGGTCAACTAGCTGGGCTTAATCTTCCAGTTCAACCAATGGAGCACCATTATCTAATCACTGAATCCATTCCTGAAATTGAAGCAATGGGTGATCAAAGATTGCCAATAGGAACTGATTTTGAGGGAAATATTTACTTTAGACAAGAAGGAAAAGGGATGTTGCTTGGAACCTATGAGCCAAAATCAACACCTTGGAAAGTAGAAGGTACACCAATGAATTTCGGTCATGAGTTACTTGAGCCAAAGTTAGATAATATTGAAGATAGACTAGCAATCGGTTTTGAAAGAATGCCAGCATTAGAGCGTGCAGGTATAAAAAATATAGTTAATGGACCTTTTACTTTTGGTCCAGATGGAAGTCCTCTGATTGGACCTGTCCCAGGTATGAAAAATTATTGGGTTGCAGTTGGTGTGATGGCAGGTTTTTGTCAAGGAGGAGGTGTTGGAAAATGTATTGCTGAATGGATTATTGACGGAGAACCTTCCATTGATGTTTGGGCAATGGATGTTGCAAGATTTGGAGATTATGCATCCCCTCAATATGGAACAATAAAATCTTCAGAAAACTATGAACGAAGATTTATTATGACATTTCCTAATGAAACTTTACCAAAAGGAAGAAAGCAAAAAACTACTGCGCTGTATGATCGTTTTGTAAATCAAGGTGCCGTTATGGGAGATAGCTTTGGATTGGAAAATGTTTTGTGGTTTGCAAATAATAAAGAAGATGCTCATGAGGAACCAACAATAAAAAGATCAAGATCTCATGATTATGTATCAAAAGAAGTTATTAATGTAAGAGAAAATGTTGGTTTAATCGAAGTTGCAAATTTTTCAAAGCATGAGTTTAAAGGACCAGATGCTAGAAAATTTTTAGATCACATAATGGCTGGAAGACTTCCAAAACCAGGAAGAATATCTTTATCACCAATGTTATCATACAGAGGAAAATTATGTGGTGATCTAACTGTGGCATGTTTAGATGAAAATGAATTCATGGTATTTGGTTCTGGAGCTGCTCAAGAAATGCACAGACGTTGGTTTGAAAGTCACATAGATAAATTTAATATAAATTATAAAAATAGATCTGATGAGTTTCATGGATTATCAATTGCAGGACCTAACTCAAGAAAGGTTTTAGAAAAAATAGTAAGAGATAATGTTTCAAATGAAAAATTTAAATTTAGAGATTCTAGAAGAATGTTTGTTGGGGGAGTTCCTGCATTAGTAAATAGAATTTCATTTACAGGAGAGCTTGGTTACGAAATTTATGTAGCACCTCATTATCAATTAAAACTTTATGAAGAATTAATGGAAGCTGGAAAAGAATTTAATATCAAACCCTTTGGTGGAAGAGCATTAATGTCGATGAGGCTTGAGAAAAATTGGGGAGCCTGGACATTAGATTATAGACCAGATTTTACTGCTAAAGAAACAGGATTAGATGTTTTTATAAATTGGGATAAAGAATTTATAGGTAAAGAGAGTGCGCAAAAGGAAAATTCTTCAAACAAACTTATACCTTTAATTGTTGAAACCAATGATATTGATGTAACAAATAATGAAGCTGTTATGAATGGAGATCAAAGCATTGGTTATGTAACTTCAGGTGGTTTTGCGCATTTTGTAAATAAAAGTGTAGCGTTCACTTTTGTTGATCAAAAAAACATTAAATCTGAAAATAAAATTCAAGTAGAGATAAATGGAGATTTATTTAATTGTTCAATTATTAAAGAACCACTTTATGATCCAAGTGGTCAAAAAATGAGAAGCTAATGGCTCAAAAAGATGTAGGAAACAAAATTCCAATTTATAAACTTAAAACTACTGATGAAGTTATGAAGTACTACGATGAGTGGGGAGAAAAAGATAAGTATAATAAAGATATGGTTGACTGGAATTACACTGGACCAAAGGAAACTGTAGCAACCTTTAATAAACACGAGAAAAATAAAGATATTTTAATCTTTGATGCAGGATGTGGGACTGGACTAGTTGGATTGGAATTAAAGAAATATGGATTTAAAAATTTCCACGGTGCAGATTTATCTCAAACTTTATTAGACACAATTCCAAAAGATCTCTATCTAAAGCTCACAAAAGTGGATCTAAATCAAACTATCAAATCAGAGGATAATACTTACGATGCTGTTATGTGCGTTGGAACCTTTACTTTTGGGCATGTAAAACCTGATGCTTTAGATGAATTTGTAAGAATTACCAAACCAGGAGGTTTAATTTGCTTTACTATTAATGAGGGAATACATGAAGAGTATGGTTTTGATAAAAAAATTGATATACTAAAGTCAAATAACAAATGGGAAAAAATTGAATTTTTTAAATCTGATTATATTGCAAGTAAAGATGTAAATGCATGGTTAGGATTGTATAGAATAAAATGAAATTTAGTAGAAAAATAGCTCCAGATACAAAACCAAAACAAAACTTTATAATTAAAAAAAGACTAAGAGAAGATGAAATAGATTTTGATAAATTAAGATCTTATCGTTTAGACCGAGTAAAAAAAGAACTAGAAAAAAATAATTTAGAAGCTTGTATATTATTTGATCCAGTAAATGTTCGTTATGCTTTAGACACTTTAAATATGAGTGTTTATAATATGCATAATCTTACTAGATATTGTTTTGTTCCAGTTAACGGTCCAGTAATTCTCTATGAATATTTCAATTGTGAAAATTTATCTGAAGGATTAAATCTTATTGATGAAATTAGACCAGCAATAACCTGGGATTATTTTAGTAACGGCGATCAATCAGAGGCTCAGCTTAAAAAATGGATTAGTGAAGTAAAAGATTTATCTAATTCTTATTTCAAATCAAAAAAGATAGCAATCGATGTTTTAAACGGTCCTGCTGTTTCAGCTTTAAACAAAGAAGGCATCAGCGTTGTAGATGCAAAATTAATTCTTGAACAAGCAAGAGTAATAAAATCTCCAGAGGAAATTAAATGTATGCGATCAGCAATTGATGTTGCTGAAATGGGGATTGTTAAAATGAGAGAACAATTAAAACCTGGAATGACCGAAAATGAATTGTGGTCTATTTTACATCAAACAAATATTGAAAATTATGGTGAGTGGATTGAATGTAGAATTTTATCATCTGGAGAAAGAACAAATCCGTGGATGCAAGAGTGCAGTAATAAAGTTATTCAGCATGGTGAAATTGTTTCTTTTGATACAGATATGGTTGGTCCGTACGGGTATTGTGCTGATATTTCTAGAGCTTTTGTTGTAGGCAATAAATTTAATGATGAACAAAAAAAATTATATTCAATGGCAATGGAGCAGATTGATTATAATTCAAGATTAATAAAAGATGGATTATCATTTAAAGAATTTACTGAAAAGTCATGGAACTTACCGGAAGATTATTATCCTAATAGATATTCTGTAATGGTACATGGGATTGGCTTATGTGATGAATGGCCAGCAATTAGATATCCAACTGATGGTGGTGAAAGAAGTGGAACTTTTCAAAAGAATATGACGATTACTGTTGAAAGCTATATAGGTAAAGTAGGTGGCAAAGAAGGTGTTAAGCTTGAGCAACAATACCTAATTGGTGAAAATGGACTTGAATTAATGTCCCATCATCCGTTAGAAGATATTTAATGAAAATTATATTGGTAATGGGTTTGCCTGGTGCAGGCAAAACTACTTTAGCTAATGAAATGGCTCCACTTTTAAATGCCAAAAGATTAAATGCAGATGAAGTTAGAAAAGCTGCAAACGATTGGGATTTTTCTGAAGAAGGAAGGGTAAGACAGGCAAAAAGAATGGCTGAGGCAGCTTTAAAATTAAAAGCAGAAGGTCATTATGTAATTGCAGATTTTATTGCACCAACTCCCGAAGCAAGAGGTTTGTTTCCAGCAGATTTTAGAGTGTGGGTAGATACAATTAAAAAAGGAAGATTTGAAGACACAAATCAAATGTTTGTTAATCCTAAGAATTTTGATTTTCACGTAACAACTCAGGATGCAAAAAATTGGGCACCAAAAATAGTAGAGGAGATAAAAAAATGACACACCAATGGGATAACAAAAAACCAACAGCACAAATGTTAGGAAGATGGCAACCTTTTCACGATGGACATTATACTTTGTTTAAAGAAATTATTAAAAAAACTGGACAAGTTTGTATTCAAATTAGAGATGTACAAGGTGTAGATGATAATCCTTTTGATTTTGAAACAGTAAAAAAAAATATTGAAGACAGATTAAATCCTGAATTTGAAGGACAATTTAAAATAATGTTAGTACCTAATATTACAAACATTTGTTATGGTAGGGGAGTTGGATATAAGATTGAGGAAATAGTTTTGGATGAAGAAACTCAAAAAATCTCAGCAACTAAGATAAGAGCAAAAATGAGAGAAGAAGGAAAGTTAAAATAAAATTAAATGAACGATAGACTTAAGACTATTGTAGATTTAGAAAAATATCCAATAAACGATTTAAATTCACCAATAATTAAAAATCTAGTTAAAAAATGTAAAGAAGAACTGGATCAACATAGTTGTTCAACAATTCCAAATTTTATTTTACCTAAATCACTTAAGGTAATGATTTCTGAGTTAGAAAAACAATTAGACGAAGTTTATATGTCTAAAGAGAGTATAAATGCTTATTTGTATGCAAAGGATGATCCCTCATTACCAAAAGAACATCCAAAAAGAACTTTTATGAATAGATACAATGGATATTTAAATTCAGATTGTTTTCCAAAAGATTCTGAGATGAAATATCTTTATGAAACAGAGGAGCTTTTAAAATTTGTATCTGCTTGCTTAGGTGTTTCTCCTATTTATAGATGGGCAGATCCTTTAGCATGTCATGCATATAATGTTATGAAACCAGATGGAGTACTTCCATGGCATTTTGATAGTTGTGAATTTACACTTAGTTTAATGATACAAAAACCTGAGAAGGGAGGAGTATTTGAGTACTGTCCAAATATTAGAGAACCAGGAAATGAAAATTTCGAGGAAGTTCAAAAAGTTATAGCAGGAGATAGAACTAGAGTGAGACAATTGAAATTAGAGCCAGGAGATTTACAAATATTTAAAGGTAGATTTACTTTGCATAGGGTAACAAAAGTTGAAGGCCAAAAATCAAGATATATGTGTATTCCAGCTTATGTTTTAGATCCATGGAGAGTAAACACTCCAGAACATTCCAAAGCTATTTATGGTAAAGTTTTACCAATTCATATAGAAAGAAATCAGGCTAGATCCGATGGATTAACTGATTAAATGACTAGTAACATTAAAATTAAAAAAAATAACAACGAAGTTTCATCAATTATTATTGATGAACCAAAAACTTATAACTCTTTATCATTCAAAAATCTTTCAGATTTATTAAAGGTATTAAAAAAATTAGATGCTGATAAAAAAGTTAAAGTAATAATATTAGAGGGTGCTGGTAAAGGATTTAGTGCAGGTCATAATTTAAAAGAAGTTAGAGGTCTAAAAAAGAGAGATAAATATTTAAAATTATTTAATCTTTGTTCAAAAGTAATGCTTCAAATTGTTGAAGGTAGAAAACCTGTAATTGCCAAAGTTCATGGAGCAGCATTTGCAGCTGGCTGTCAATTGGTTGCAAGTTGTGATTTAGCATACAGCACTAAAGATGCATTATTTGCTACACCCGGAGTAAACATTGGTTTGTTTTGTAGCACACCTATGGTTGCTGTCAGTAGAAAGATAAATCGAAAACCTATGATGAAAATGTTATTAACTGGAGAACCTATCAATGCAAATTATGCAAAAGAAATAGGGTTGATAAATGATAATTTTTCAAAAGCCAAATTAAACAACGAAGTATTAAAAGTAGCAAATAAAATTGCTTCTAAATCTAATTTAACAATAAAAATTGGAAAGCAAGCTTTTTACAAACAATTAGAAATGCCATTAAGTAAAGCTTACACTTATACAAGTAAAATGATGACTCTTAATATGATGGCAATGGATGCAAAAGAAGGAATATCTGCATTCCTCGAAAAACGAAAACCAAAATGGAAAAATAAATAATGATAAAGAATGTTTTAATAGTTCTTTTTATAGTTGTTGGAATGTTTGTAATTTATAATTTTAAAGATCATAATCAAAAAAGAGCAATAGATGCATGTATTGCTGGTAGCCAAAAACTAGAAAAACCAATGACAGTTCCTGAAGCTAAAATATTTTGTGAGGAACAAATTAAAAATAATAAATGAGTGATATCAAAGAAGTTCTTTCTAAATATAAATCAATTGCAATGGTAGGAGTTAGTAACGACACAACAAAAGCATCAACTATAGTTATGAAATATATGCAAAAATATGGATTTAAAGTTTATCCTGTCAATCCTAGAGCTGAGGGTCAAAAAATTCTAGGAGAAGAAGTTTTTGCTAAAATATCTGATATTAATGATCAGGTTGATATTGTAGATGTTTTTAGACCATCAAAAGAAGTTTATGCTATTGCAGAAGATACAGTTAAAATTGGTGCTAAAGTTTTATGGTTACAGCTCGGTATACGAGACGAAAAGGCAAAAGAATTGATGGAAAAAAATGATATCAAGTATATTGAAAACAAGTGTACTAAAATGGAATATCAAAAATATTTTTTAAAAGTTAGACAAGCTTTTCCAGTTTTAAGTGACTAATGAGCAAAATAATTAAATTTTTAGACAGCACATTTTTAGATTTGGGTCGTCAATTTAAATGGACTTATCTACCTCCATTAATGGTTTATATGGCTGCGGGTATTTCTGGTTTAACAGGTATTGTTGGTACATTTTTTGTTAAAGATTATTTAAATTTATCAGCAGCATTTTTAGCAGGCCTAGGTTTTTGGGCTGGAATTCCATGGGCATTAAAAATGCCGTTAGGACATTTAGTAGATCTAATCTGGGAGAGAAAAAATTACATGGTCTATTTCGGAGCTTCATTGATAGCTCTTAGTTTACTAATTATGTATGGATTGATTATTCATACTGAAAATATGTCTCAGGTATTTTCGGTAGAAACATGGTTTGTGATAAGTGTAATTTTAGCTCCAGTTGGTTATGTGGTTCAGGACGTTGTAGCCGATGCAATGACAGTTGAGGCAGTTCCTTTGGTTGATGAAACAGGAAATGATTATTCTAAAGATCAAATAAAAATAATGCATACAACAATGCAGACACTTGGAAGGTTTGCTATTATTGGCGGTACAGTACTTGTTGCATTAGTTAATGTAATATTGTTTAGAGATGTGGAAAGTCTTGAGCAGGTCGATAAGATAAATTTATATGGAACTATCTACATTTATGCTCTTGTAATACCTTTAGTTTCTATACTAGGTGTAATTTTAGCAAATTATTTAAGACATAAAAAAATACAAACTTTAAAATCTAAAGGTCTAGAATTTAAAGATGAAAGAGGTAACGAAAAAACAAAAATAAACTGGTGGATATTAGGAGGAAGTTTAGTTTTTGTTATTTTCACATTGTCTATTGGTTCCTTTAAGGTTCCGTTTGCACAAGAAATTGTGTTTATTGGCTCAGTCATAATCATTTTGTTTTTAATGTTTAAACTTATTAAGGAATTACCTCAGGAACTAAGATTAACAATTGTAGGTACAGCAGTAATTATTTTTGTATTTAGAGCCATGCCAGGTCCTGGGCCAGGATTAACTTGGTTTGAAATTGATGAGCTTGGATTTAATGAACAGTTTTTTTCTGTTCTATCATTATTGGCATCAATTTTAACATTAGCTGGTATTGTTTTATTAAGACCTTTTATGGCAAATAATTCAATTGCAAAAATAATTGTAGTTCTAAGTATTGCGGGTGCGATTTTGTTTTTACCAAGTGTTGGAATGTATTATGGTTTTCATAACTGGACAGCCTCGTTAACAGGTGGAGTTGTTGATGCTAAGTTTATTGCATTAATTAATACTGCATTAGAGTCTCCGCTTGGCCAAGTATCAATGATACCTCTATTAGCTTGGATAGCAAAAAATGCTCCAGCACATTTAAAGGCAACCTTTTTTGCAGTTTTTGCATCGTTTACAAATCTTGCATTATCAGCAAGTGCATTAGGCACAAAGTATTTAAATGAAATATTTACAGTTACCAGAGAAGTAAAAGATAAAGTTTCTGGGGAAATACAAACAACAGCAGATTATTCTGAACTTGGAATACTGTTAATTTTTGTAACACTTTTAACATTAATTCTTCCAATTTTATTTGTATTTATAATTAATAATAGTAAATACAAAACTACTGAATAAAATTTAATACAATGAAAAAAATTTTCTTAGTGTATGGGCACTACAATGACAATTCATTTAATGCAGCAATTCGAGATGAGTTTGTTAAACAATCAAAAGTAAATGGAAATCAAGTTGATGTTGTTGATTTATATAAAGAGAAATTTGATCCTGTTTTTGCTGGAGAGGAACCTGATCACGAAGTTTTAGATCATAGAAAAAGAATCGAAGAAAGTGATACAATTGTTTTAATTGCTCCAATTTGGAATTTTAGGATGCCAGCAATAGTAGAAGGTTGGATTGATAAAGTTTTAGCTCCACCTTGGGCATTTAGATTTAAACAGTTGGTTGGAAATTACGGTTATCCAATTGGAAACTTAAGAGATAAAAAAGCTATAATATTCTGCACATATGGTTCACCAAGATTAGCAATTACAACTTTTTTTTTAAACTTACCAATTAGAAGATTGAAAAGAGGGGTATTCCATATGTGTGGCATATATAACATTGTCTATAGAAGATATTTTGCAGTACCCTTTGTTAGTGATGCAAAGAGACAAGAATTTTTAGATGATGTTAGAAAAACCGCTAATAATCTTTAAAGCTGTAATTTTATTTTTTTTCTTTATTTCATTTTCTTACGCTGAATTATTAAGCCCCAATAGCACTATAAGCCCGAAAGAAGTTATTAAAATTCAATTGAGTGGGCTTCAACAAAATGATCTTGAATATAAAGATAGCGGCATAGAACAAACTTGGAAATTTGCTCACCCAAATAATAAGAGAGTAACAGGACCATTAAGCAACTTTAAGATGATGATAAAAAGCGACTCTTATGGGATGATGATTAACCACCTAAGTCACACAATAACTGAGCTTGGAAGTAGTGACAAATGGGCTCAATTTGAAGTTATCATTCTTGATAAGGACAAAATTTATCACAAATTCAATTGGCAAGTCGAAAAGTACACTTCTGAGGGAACTTTGAAAGACTGTTGGTTAACCACAATGGTATCCAGTCCAATCCCTCTTGGAAGCTCAATTTGATTGTTCACATATACATTTTTGTTTCGTAACAATTAAAAATTTAGTAGGAATCGCTGAATGAAAACAAAAACTAAAGTTGTAGTAGTTGGTGGAGGAGTTGTAGGGGTAAGTGCCCTGTATCATTTAGCAAAAAAGGGTTGGTCTGATGTCGTTCTAGTTGAAAGAAAAGAATTAACCTCAGGATCAACTTGGCATGCAGCAGGACTACTACCTTTATTTAATATGAGTTATTCAGTTGGACAACTTCATAAGTATGCAGTTAATCTTTATAAAACATTAGAGGAAGAAACTGGAAAAAATGTTGGCTTTAGTGTTGTTTCAAATATTCGTCTAGCAAGTACAAAAGATAGAATGGATGAATACCATCAATACGCAGGTGTCGCTCGAACTATCGGAGTAGATGTTAAATTTTTGAAACCAGAACAAGTAAAAGAAATTTGGCCGTTATGTCATACTGATGATTTAGTTGGTGCAATACAACACCCTGAAGATGGATATATTCAACCAGCAGATTTAACACAAGCATTAGCAACAGGTGCAAGAAACAGAGGAGCTGAAATTTATAGAAATACAACTGTACTATCGATGAGACAAACTAAAGATGGATGGGTTGTAGAAACAGATAAGGGATCAATAGAATGTGAGCATGTTATTTCTTGCTCAGGAAATTTTGCACGACAAACAGGTGAAATGGTAGGATTAGATATTCCAGTAATACCTGTTGAACATCAATACATTGTTACAGAACCTCACCCTGCAATTCAAAAAAGAAAAAAAGATGGATTACCAGAAATGGGAGTCTTAAGAGACAGTGATAGTAGATGGTATATGAGAGAAGAAGCTGGAGGATTAATTTTGGGTCCTTATGAAGATGGTGCACCAGCTTGTTATGTAGAAGGTCCATCAAAAAATTCAGAATATGAATTATTTCAAGAAGACTTAGACAGACTAGCTCCACACATTGAAGGAGCAATTCATAGAGTTCCTGCATTTGGAGAGGTTGGAGTAAAGAAAGTTTATAATGGAGCAATTTGTTATACTCCTGATGGAAATCCAATTGTTGGTCCTGCTTGGGGACTTAAAAATTTTTGGATAAATGAAGGACATAGTTTTGGAATAACAGCAGCAGGTGGTGCAGGTTGGCAGTTAGCAGAGTGGATCGTTGATGGCGAACCTACAATTGATATGTTAGGAGTTGAACCAAGACGTTACGGGAACTACGCGACTAAATCTTATTTGAAAGCAAAAAATGAAGAAGCATACAGCCATGTATTTATTGTTCACTACCCAGATGAAGAAAGACCAGCGGCAAGACCATTAAGAACAGCTCCTTGTTATGAACGAATGAAAAATTTAGGCGCTGTGTTTGGTCAGAAGTTTGGATGGGAAAGACCTAATTTTTTTGCAACAGACGGAATGGAACAAAAAGATGATTGGTCATTTAGAAGATCGAAATGGTTTGATGCTATTAAAAAAGAATGTCAAAATGTTAAAGAAAACGTAGGTCTTTTAGATATGACTGCGTTTGCAAAATGTAGAATTAGGGGACCTAAAGCAGAGGAATTTTTAGATTATTTAGTTGCAAACAAACTTCCTAAAAAAATTGGAAGAATAAATTTATGTCATGCTTTGAACACTAAAGGTGGAGTGCATTCAGAATTTACAATAATGAAAGAAGCGGAAAATAGTTATTATCTAGTTTCTGCTGGAGCAAATTTAAGATTGGACCATGATTGGATACAAAAATGGATGCCAGATGATGGATCTGTTATTTTTGAAGATTTAACTAACAGCACAGGAGTTTTAGTTGTAGCTGGTCCAAAAGCCAGACAATTAATGCAAAAGGTTTCAACAGACGATTTTTCTAATGAAAATTTCAAATGGTTGACTGCTAAAAATGTAAATGTTGGATATGCTCCAGTAAATGCAATGAGAGTTAACTTTGTGGGTGAGCTTGGTTGGGAACTACATCATCCAATTGAATATCAAAACCATATTTTTGATAAATTAATGGAAGCGGGAAAAGATTTAGGAATTAAACCTTTTGGGATTAGAGCAATGAATAGTTTGAGAGTAGAAAAATCTTATAAACTAGTTGGTACAGAATTATCAATTGAATACTCACCATATGAGTCTGGTCTTGATAGATTTGTTCATCCTAATAAAGGAAACTTTATTGGTTTAGAAGCACTTAACAAATGGAGAGAAAAAGGGTTTGATAATAAATTGGTCACTTTAGAGGTTCATAATACTAAAGATGCAGATGTGCTTGGAAATAATCCAATTTTTAAAGACGGAAAAGTTGTTGGAAGAGCAACCGGAGGTGAATTCGGTTTTAGATTAGATAAATCAATAGCTCTTGCAATGGTTAAGCCAGATTGTTCAAATGTGGGCGACAAATTACAAGTTGATATATTGGGTGAAATGTACGACGCTACTGTTTTAGATGAGAGTCCATATGATTCAGAAAATAATTTATTAAGAGCTTAATGAAAATTTTAGTAGCTGTAAAAAGGGTTATTGATTACAATGTTCAAATCAGAGTTAAAGAAGATGGAACTGGTGTAGTTACTGACAATGTTAAAATGTCAACCAATCCTCCTGATGATAATGCAATAGAAGAGGCTGTAAAAATTAAAGAGGCAGGCAAAGCTACAGAAGTAGTTGCAGTAACTGTAGGTGAAGAAAAAGCTCAAGAAACTGTTAGGAAAGCTTTAGCGGTTGGTGCGGACAGAGGCATTCATGTGAAAGTCGATGGAATTTTAGAACCACTCGCTGTTTCAAAAATTTTACAAAAAATAGTAGATAAAGAAAAACCAGATTTAGTATTTATGGGCAAACAAGCAATAGACGATGATTGTAATCAAACAGGCCAAATGTTAAGCGCTTTATTAAATTGGCCACAAGCAACATTTGCCTCAAAGATTGATGTTAAAGATAATAAATTAGAAGTAACTAGAGAAATAGACGAAGGTCTAGAAACAATCGAAATAAATGTTCCAGCTATTGTAACTTGCGATCTTAGGCTGAATGAACCAAGATATGCATCACTACCAAATATAATGAAGGCTAAGAAAAAACCTATAGAGGAAATTGTAGCTTCTGATTTAGGCGTAGATGTATCGCCAAGATTAGAGCAATTAAAAGTAGAGGAACCTCCAAAAAGAAAAGCAGGCATAAAAGTAGCAAATGTTGCAGAATTAGTTCAAAAATTAAAAAATGAGGCGAAGGTAATTTAATGGCAGTTTTACTTATAGCAGAACACAACAATAAAGAGTTAAGACCATTTACTCTTAATGCAGCTACAGCAGCATCTCAAATTGACTCAGATGTTCATGCTGTAATTATTGGTCAAAATTCTGCTGATGCTGCAAAACAATTATCTGAACTTCCAGTAGTAAAAAAAGTATTGAGTGTAGAAGGAGCTCACTATGAAAACTTCACAGCAGAAAATTTCTCTCCAGTGATTGTTAAACTAGCAGAAAATTATTCTCACATTGTTTGTTCAGCAAATACATTTGGAAAAAATTTGATGCCGCGAATTGCAGCTCATCTTGATACATCACAAGTAAGCGACATTATTAAAGTAATATCACCAGATACTTTTTTAAGGCCAATTTATGCCGGTAACGCTTTTGCAACAATTAAGAGTAATGATGCTAAAAAGTGCGTTACAATCAGACCCACTTCTTTCGATCCCTGTGAGAGTACAGGTGGATCAGCCCCAATTGAAAAAGTGGATGCTAGTGAAGAGTTTTCAAATACAAAATTTATTAAAAGAGAAGAAATTAAATCTGATCGACCTGAGCTTGGAACAGCAAGAATTGTTGTATCAGGTGGCAGAGGAATGCAAAGTGGTGACAATTTTAAATTAATTACAGAAATTGCTGACAAACTAGGTGCAGCAATTGGAGCATCAAGAGCAGCAGTAGATGCTGGATACATAAGTAATGATCATCAAGTAGGTCAAACAGGAAAAGTGGTAGTACCAGATCTATATATCGCTGTTGGAATTTCAGGTGCTATTCAACATTTAGCAGGAATGAAGGAAAGTAAAGTTATAGTTGCAATTAATAAAGATGGTGAAGCTCCAATATTTAGTGTTGCAGATTATGGACTTGAAGCTGATTTATTTGAGGCACTGCCTCAGTTCATGGAAGAGCTGAACAAATTAAACACTATACAAAAATAATCCTTACAGTTAAAAACTAGAGTATGTCTAGAGAATCAATGGAATATGATGTTGTAATAATTGGTGGAGGACCATCAGGATTATCAACTGCAATAAAGTTAAAACAACTAGATCCAAATCTAAATGTTTGTTTATTAGAAAAGGCATCAGAAATCGGAGCTCATATTTTAAGTGGAAATGTATTTGAAACACGTGCTCTAGATGAATTACTACCAAATTGGAGAGAATTAAATTCTCCAATCAAAACAAAAGTAACTAAAGAAAAATTTTTATTTTTAGGAAAAACCAAATCTTTAAGTTGGCCAACTTGGCTCCTACCTGCGGTGCAACAAAATCATAAAAATTATATTATTAGTCTTGCAAATTTATGTAGATGGCTTGCTGAACAAGCCGAAAATTTAGGTGTAGAAATCTTTCCAGGATTTCCAGCAAGTGAAATTTTATATAACGAAGATGGATCTGTTAAAGGTGTTGCAACTCAAGATATGGGTATAGACAAGGATGGTAATAAAAAAGATAGTTTTGAACCTGGTATTGAACTTTTAGGTAAAGTAACTGTTTTTGCAGAAGGTTGCAGAGGCCACTTAGGCAAACAACTTATTGAAAAATTTGAATTAAACAAAGGTAAAGATCCTCAACAATATGGAATTGGTTTTAAAGAAATTTGGGAAATAGAGGATAAAAATCATGAAGAAGGCTTAGTTATGCATACAGCTGGATGGCCATTAGATAACAATACATATGGTGGTAGTTTTGTGTATCATGCAGAAAATAAACAAGTTTTTCTGGGCTATGTAATTGGTTTAGATTACAAAAATCCACATTTATCACCTTATGATGAATTTCAGAGGTTTAAAACACATCCAGCAATTAAAAAAATTATAGAAGGTGGAAAAAGAATTTCTTACGGCGCAAGAGCTTTAATTGAAGGTGGATTTCAAAGTTTGCCAAAAATGTTCATGCCCGGAGCTTTGTTGGTTGGTTGTGATGCTGGAACTTTAAATATGCCAAAAATTAAAGGCTCTCATACAGCTATGAAGAGTGGGATTATTGCAGCCGAAACTATTAATGAACATTTAAAAGAAAACAGAGATTTATCTATTTATGAAGATAAATTTAAAAATAGTTGGTTACATAAAGAACTTTATGAAGCTCGGAACGTGAAACCTAGTTTTAGTTGGGGATTAATTTTAGGAATAATTTTCACAGGTATTGATCAAATTTTATTTAGAGGAAAACTTCCTTTTACACTTAAACATAAACATGCTGATCATGAAACATTAAAACCTGCAAATCAAATGCCAAAAATAGATTATCCAAAATACGATAATGTAATAACTTTTGATAAAACGAGTTCAGTTTATCTAACAGGAACCAATCATGCAGACAATCAACCAGTTCATCTAAAACTTAAGGATCCTGATTTACCAATAAATTATACTTTAGAAAAATTTGATGAACCTGCTCAAAGATATTGTCCTGCAGGTGTGTATGAAGTTCAAAAAGAAAATGATGTAAATAAATTTGTAATTAATTCTCAAAATTGTATCCATTGTAAAACTTGTGATATTAAAGAGCCATCTCAAAATATTACTTGGGTCACTCCAGAGGGTAGCGGCGGTCCAAGATATGGAAATATGTAAATTAGGATAAATCTATTGCAAACTTTTTTAAAGTTTCAATAGGTACATATTTAAGAGTGTTTTCATGGGTTCTTTTCAAAAATATTGGACATCCTTTACCGGCTTCAACTGCTCTTGCATACCAACTAGCACACAAACACCATCCATCTCCATCTTTTAAACCTGGAAACCCAAATTCAGGATGTGGAGTTATTAAATCGTTACCTGCTTCTTTCATCCACTCTAAGCATTCGGTAGTAACTTTTGCACAAACTGTATGAAGTCCATGATCATTCTCGTCAGTATTACAGCAACCATCGCGAAACCAACCTGTTAAAGGATCATTTGAACATTCTTCCAGGTCTTCACCTAGAACATTTTTTTGTTTTTCACTCATTAAATTTTAGTAGGATTTGGTTGACCTTTATAAACTTCTTCTGGGTCGAATTTTTTTTCTTTCTCAAGAAATTCCATTTCAATTTTTCTTCCGTTTTCTATTGGTCCCATAGGAACTGATCTATAAAAACATGATCTATAACCAACATGACAACTAGCTCCATCACCGATATCAACTGTTAACCATATTGAGTCTTGATCATCATCAATTCTTATTTCAGTAACCTTTTGTGTAAAACCACTTGTTTTACCTTTATGCCAGATAGCTTTTCTCGATCTACTAAAATAGTGAGCCTCTTTAGTTTCAATTGTCTTTTTAAGAGCTTCTACATTCATATATCCATGCATTAAAATATCCTTTGTTTTTGAACACATAGTAATAACTGGGATTAACCCATCATTATCAAATTTTGGTGATAGAAGATTTCCCTCTTCAATATCGTAGATATTTTCTCTTTTTTTGAACATATGCGGTGACTATGTAGCACATATATGAATATATTAAATATTTTTAAATTGAAGTAATTACTGTATAAAAAAGCGCTATGAAATTAGTAAAAGACACAGATGACAAAAGTTTAGATACAAAGCAGGTTTCAGACAAAGAAGCTGAAGACGCTTTTAGAACTATCCTTTCTTGGATGGGCGAAGATCCAAGTAGAGAAGGTTTATTAGAAACTCCTAAGAGAGTGGTAAAAGCTTTTAAAGAATATTTCAAAGGTTACAAAGAAGATCCAAATAAAATCTTAGACAAAACTTTTGGTGATGTTGAAGGTTATGATGACATGGTTGTTCAAAAAAATATTTCAGTGCAAAGTCATTGTGAACATCATATGGCTCCAATTATTGGAAAAGCACACGTAGCTTATATTCCAAAAGAAAGAGTTGTAGGATTAAGTAAGTTAGCAAGAGTAGTTGAAGTTTTCTCAAAAAGATTACAAACACAAGAGAGACTTACAATGCAGATAGCAAACACTTTAATGGAATCATTAGATGCTAAAGGGGTTGCAGTAACTATTGATTCAACTCATCAGTGTATGACAATGAGAGGTATTAAAAAAGAACAAGCAACCACGGTTACAAATTACTACTTGGGCCAATTCAAAGAAGATTTAAGTTATCAAAATAGATATTTACGATTTATCAGCACTACGTTAAAAGATTAGTGTGTCGGATCAATTCAAAGCAATAGTCCTTAACCAAGAAGGCGAAAACTTTTCGCGTGAAGTAAAATCTTTAGATAAAAGTTTCTTAAAACATGGTGATGTAACTGTAAAAGTAGATTATTCAGATTTAAACTTTAAAGATGGAATGATTCTAAAGAATGGGGGAAGATTAGTTAAAGAATATCCTCATATCCCAGGAATAGATTTTTCAGGAAAGGTTATTGGAAGTGATAATCCTAAATTTAAAGAAGGTGATGAAGTAATTCTTACTGGTTTTAGAGTGGGTGAAGTTTTTTTTGGAGGGTTTTCACAAATTGCAAAAGTAAGTGGAGATTTTTTAGTAAAAAAACCAGATAGTTTAACCAGCAAACAAGCAATGATCTTAGGAACAGCAGGTTTAACATCTTTAATGAGTGCTTTTGCTATTCAAGCAAGAGAAAGCATTTTATTAGGAGAAAAAGTTACTGATGTTTTGGTAACTGGCGCTACAGGTGGAGTTGGTAGTTTGGCAGTTATGGCTTTAACTAAATTAGGCTACAACGTTACTGCAGTAACAGGAAAAGATTCTAAGTCAGACTATTTAAAATCATTAGGTGCTAAAAACATTATAAATAGAGCAGAATTTGATAAAGATCCAAGACCAATAGATAAAGGTTTATGGGATGGAGTAGTTGATACTGTAGGTGGAAAAATTTTAGCAAACGCAATAGCTCAAACAAAATCAAATGGAATTATAGCAGTTTGTGGAAATGCAAACAGTAATGAGCTTAATACAAATTTACTTCCGTTTATGTTAAGAGGTATTAAAGTTTGGGGAATGGACTCTGCTAACTGCAGTATAAAGAGAAGAGAATTTATATGGGGAGAAGCATCTAAATTAATCGATTTTGATTTAATTGAAAAATCAGTTTTAACTGTTAGTTTGGAGGAATTAGTTGAAACTTATCCAAAAATTTTAAAAGGTGAAATTGCTGGAAGAGTATTAGTTGATTTAAATAAATAATGGATTGGGATAAATTAAAAATTTTTCATGCTGTAGCAGAAGCAGGTAGTTTTACGAATGCTACTGTTAACTTAAATCTCAGTCAATCAGCAATTAGCAGACAAATTCAATCATTAGAACAAGATTTAAAAGTACAATTATTTGAAAGACACGCAAGAGGATTAACACTTACAGAAAATGGTGAATATGTCTTTAAAACTGCCCATGAAGTAATAAGTAAACTAAAAGAAGTTGAAACCTCATTAGGAGATCAAAAAAGTAAGCCAACAGGTAAATTAACAATTACTACTGTTAGAAGCTTTGGAACTCACTGGTTAACACCAAGAATTCAAGAATTTATGCGGCTTAATCCAGAGATTGAAATTGAGCTAGTTTTTGATGATAAAGAATTAGATTTAAGCACCCGACAAGCTGATATTGGAATTTTCATGAGAAGACCAAAACAGCTTAATTATATTCAGAAAAAATTAGTTGATATTAAGTACTATATTTATGGATCAAACAAGTACTTAGAAAAAAATGGAATGCCAAAAACAATAGGTGATTTAAATAAACATAAATTTATTTCTTTTGGAAAAGGTGCTCCTTCTCCAGTTTATAATCCAGATTGGGCTTTAAAAATTGGAATGCATGATGGAAAGAAAAGAAAATCAATCATGAAAGTAAATAGCGTTATGGGATTGTTGTTAGCAGTTGAGTCTGGAGTAGGATTAGCAGCTCTTCCAGAATATTTGGTATCTAATTCTAATAATGTAATTAAAGTGCTTCCAAAAGTAGAAGGACCAATAACAGAAGCTCACTTTGTGTACCCACAATCCTTAAAAAACACAGCTAGGGTCCAAGCTTTTAGAAACTTCTTATTCAGTAAAATTGGCGACTGGAAATAGAAATCTCCTCTATAAATAATATTAAATAGACCTTGCTTTCTGCGACAATCTATGCGATTGATAATCATTCGCATTGAGAATAATTCTCATTCTCAAATTAATTAGGGTAAAGAATAGGACAATAATGAAAAAAATAAGTTTAATAGGAATAGTTTTGGTTTTCTTTGCCAAGTTTAGTTTTGCAAATGAAGTAAACGTTTTTAGCGCAAGACATTATGACTCTGATATTCAGTTGTATAAAAAATTTACTGCAAAGACAGGAATTAAAGTAAACATAGTATCAGGAAAAGACAAAGCTTTACAAAAAAGAATAAGTGAGGAAGGGCAAGACTCAAAGGCAGATTTATATATTACTGCTGATGCTGGAAGATTAGGAGCTTTTGATGCAAAAGGAATGTTTCAAAACTCAATGACACCAATTATTGAAGCTACTGTCCCTTCAAATTTTAGATCAGATAATTGGACAGGTATCGCAAAGAGAGCAAGAATTATTTATTATTCACCTGATAGAGTAAGTTTGAGTGATCTAAGCGGAATGACATATGAAGATTTAGCCAATTCAAAGTGGAAAGGAAAGATTGTTATTAGAAAGTCAAATAATATTTACAATCAATCTCTTGTTGCTTCACTGATAAAAAATAATGGAAAAGAAGAAACATTAAAATGGGCAAAGAAATTAGTTTCAAATTTTGCAAGAAGTCCTAAAGGAAATGATAGAGCTCAAATTTTAGCAGTAGCTGCAGGTGAAGCTGACTTAGCAGTGGCCAATACTTATTATTATGCATTGATGTTATCAGGTCAAAAAGGTAAGGAGCAACAAGAAGCTGCTTTAAAAGTAATGCCTTTCTTTCCAAATCAAAATGATAGAGGAACTCATATGAATATAAGTGGAGGAGGCATTTTAAAAAATTCTCCTAATCCAGAAAATGCAAAAAAATTATTAGAGTTTCTTTTAACAAAAGAAGCACAACAACATATAGTCAACAACACATTTGAATATCCAATGATTGAAGATGTTGAACCACATGATTTGGTAAAAAAAATGAGTAAAGATTTTAAACAGGATTTAAAAACAAAAGTTGGTGACTATAAAAAAAACCAAGCTGATGCATTAGAAGTAATGTTGCTTGCTGGTTGGAAATAAAAGAGGTTAACACTAAGCACTTTTGGTATAAAGTTAATTACCCTACTTTACATCATCAGTGCTTCGTTAAAATGGGTAATAAATTAAATATATGGTTTTTAAGCTCTTTGCTTATATCAATTATAGTTGCTATACCGATAGTAACTGTATTTAGTAGTTTTTTCGAACCTACAGGAGAATATTTATCAATAATTAAAAATACTTTTTTATTTGAATATATTTTTAATTCGGTAACTCTCCTTATAGGTGTTTTATCAGCTACCTTTATTATTGGAGTAGGATGTGCTTATTTAGTTTCATTTTATAAATTTCCAGGCTCATCATTTTTTAAAGGAGCTTTAATTTTATCATTTGCTGTACCTGCTTATATTTATGCTTATTCATTAACAGCATTCTTTGAAAATTATGGTACAGCATTTTCAATTATGAAAAGTTTATTCGGTGAGGGGGATTATAATAATTATATTCCAAAATTTGATGGGATGTTTGGAGCAATAATTTCAATTTCATTTTCATTATTTGGATATGTTTATGTTTTGACAAGAGCATCATTCCACTACCAATCACAGAATTTACTTGAACTAGGTAAAAACCTTGGTTTTTCAAATAAAAAGACATTTTTAAATATTATTTTACCAGCATCCAGACCAGCAATTGTGGCTGGATTATCCTTGGTAGCTATGGAAACTCTTTCAGATTTTGGTGCCGTTTCTTTTTTTGGAATTTCAACTCTGACTACAGGTATTTATGATGCATGGATAGCTTTTGATGATTTAGCATTAGCAAATAGAATATCATTTTTTTTATTAATATTTATTTTAGGTTTATTTGTCTTAGAAAATTTTTCTAGAAAAAAAGCTCAATATCATTCACATACTAGAGGTAATTTTAAATCAAAATCTTTAAAAAAATTAACTGGTTGGAAATCATTTTTTGCAATTTTATTTTGTTCAATAATATTTTTTTTAAGCTTTTTATTTCCTGTAACACAAATGCTTTATTGGACATTAATTTTTCCAAAACATTTTATAGACCTAAATATTATTGATTTATTATCAAATACAATAATTTTAGTTTTTCTATCAAGCTTTCTTTTAATTTCATTATCTTTCATATCTAATTATGGAAATAGAATTAATAAAAATAAACTTTTAGATATTTTAACTACTTTTTCAATTACTGGTTACGCTATTCCAGGAATAATTTTAGCTGTAGCTTTTATATCTTTTGTTTCATGGTTTGATAAAAATATAATTTATTTTTTTGATATTAAACCAATTTTTATTGGATCAATTGCTGGACTTGTAATTGTATATTTTGTTAGATTTTATTCTTTAGCGAATAATGGTCTTAAATCTGGTTATCTTAAAATTAATTACTCAATAGATGAAAGCGCATATTTGTTAGGATATTCTAAATTGAAAACATTTATAAATATTCATATCCCATATCTAAAAAATTCTGTTTTATTAATTGGTATCTTATTATCAATTGAAATAATTAAGGAGCTACCAATTACATTAATCATGAGACCATTTAATTTTGAAACATTTGCTACTCAAGCTTATATATTTGCTTCTCAAGACTTATTAGAAGCTGCCGCAGCACCATCTTTGATACTTATACTTATAGCAAGTGTTTTCATTTTGATTACATCAAGATATATTCTTAAAGATAAATAAATATGAAAAATAATTTTTTAGAAATTGAAAACGTTACTTTTGCAGCAAGTTCAAAAAATAAAGTGAACAATGTTTCTTTTAATATAGAAAATGAAGGTGATATTGTATGTCTTCTAGGACCATCTGGTATTGGAAAAACTACAATTTTAAGAACAATAGCTGGATTAGAAAAAATACATTCAGGAAAAATTATTTTAAAAAATAAAACAATTTCTTCTAAAGAAAATCATGTTGAGCCAGAAGATAGAAATATATCTTTGGCATTTCAAGATAATTCACTTTTTCCACATTATAATGTTTTAGAAAATATTAACTTTGGAGTTGAAAGAAATAGGAAAAAAAAGAAAGGATTGAACCTTAAAGATATAGTGAAATTTCTTCATCTAGAAAATATTCTAGATAAATTTCCTCATGAAATAAGTTCTGGAGAAGCACAAAGAGCATCTTTAGCAAGATCTTTAATGTCAAATCCTGATCTATTACTTTTGGATGAACCTTTATCAAATATTGATCAGAGTTTTAAAGAGGAAATACAAGTTAAATTAAAACAAATCTTAAAAGATTTAAAAATTACAACAATAATTGTTACACATGACTCTTATGAAGCTTTTTATTTAGGAACTAAATGTGGAATTATTTTAGATGGTGAGCTCAAACAATTTGATGATCCATATAATGTTTATCATTTCCCAAATTCTGTGGATGTTGTTAATTTCTTAAATAGAGGTATTTTAATTCCTGCAAAAGTTACTGACGAAAACACATTGGAAAATGACGATTTAGGAACAATTAAAGGTAACTTCACCAAACATTATCCAAAAGGTTCAAATGTACAATTATTATTACAACCAGAAGACCTTGAGCACGATGATAAAAGCAACCTAAAGCTAGAAGTAGTAGATCGAAAATTTAGAGGAACAAACTTTATCTATACTTTAAAAACCAACAGCGATTTATTAATACCAGTTTTTGTTCATTCCCATCACGAACATCAACATGAAGCTGACGAAAAGTTTGGAATTAAAAGACCGATTAATATTGATCACATAGTTTGTTTTTAATAAAACAAGCAAATGCTTACCAAAAAACAATTATTTACTCGAGGGATGTTGGATATTTCTCCACACATGCTCTCTGTTATTCCATTTGGAATAATTTGTGGAGCAATCGGTGTTGAACTCGGATTTCACCCATATTTAGTTTACGCAATGTCTTTCATAATTTTTGGAGGAGCTTCACAGATAGTATTCTTACAATTGTTATCAGGGGGTGCATCTAGTTTAGTTGCAGTTGCTTCTGTTGGAATTATAAATTCCAGACATTTATTATATGGAGCTGTTTTATCTGAATATTTAGAAAAATTATCTTTTATAAAAAAATTATTAATTTCTTATGTTGTTGTAGATCAAGGATTTGCTGAGTCTAATAAATTTTTCAAAAAAAATAGAAGTGAAGAATTTTTACATTATCATTTAATTGGTACGGGTTGCACAATGTGGGTTTGTTGGCAAATTGCAACCTTATCAGGTATTGTTTTAGGATCATTTGTTCCAGAAGAACTTGGGTTAAAATTTGCAATTCCTTTAACATTTATAGCAATTGTTGTTCAGGATTTAAAAAAATTAGATCATGTAATTGTAATGATTACTTGTGGTTTAAGTTCACTGTTATTTTTTGATGCTCCATTTAAATCTTACATAATTATTTCACCGATAATTGCTTTATTTGTAGCTGCACTACTGTTGAGGTTAAAAAAATGACCCTCACTGCAATAATTTTTGCTGGAATATTAACTTACTTTACTAGAATGACTATGATCGCTTTAATAAGTAGAGATATGTTGGGAGATAAAATTAAAGCAGTTTTGGAATATGTTCCTTCTGCAGTATTTCCAGCAATAATATTTCCAGGAATATTTATAAATGATTTTGGAACTTTTATAGATATGAATGATCCCAAAATTTTTGGGGCGTTAGTTGCTGTAATTGTAGGTTATTTTTCAAAAAATATTATTGCAACAATTTCAGCTGGATTAGTTTCTTATTGGTTTTTAATATTTGTTGTCTTTAATTAGCGCCTAATTTTATATTTCTACTTACATTGATATCTATTAATTTTGGTTTTGCTAAATTAAGATTTGACATAAGTTCGACATACTCATCAACATTTTTAACCTGCAATCTTGGATTAAATTTTTTTTCGTTACCAATTGTACTAGATTCTTTGCCGTTATAATCATGACCAGGATACAAAATTGTATCCTCAGGTAATTTTAACAATCTATAAAAGATCGAATTATAAGCATCTTTTGAGCTACCATTTTGAAAATCTGTTCTACCAGTACCGTTAATTAAAAGAGTATCTCCTGAAAATAAATAGTTATCCATTAAGAAACTATAACTGTCAGAAGTATGACCAGGTGTATACATGGCTTTGATTTCTATTTGGTCAATTTTTATTATTTCATCATCTTTTACTTTAATTTCCACAGTATCAGCAGGGGTGTGTTCCCCCATTAGCGTAGAGCAATTTGTTGCTAGTTTAAGTTTGCTCGCACCAGTTACATGATCAGCATGAATATGGGTATCTATTACCTTAACTAGTTTTAAATCTAATTCTTGGAGTAACTTAATGTAGCTTTCAACATTCTCAATTACTGGATCAATTATGACTGCCTCGCGACCTTTTGCCGATGCAATTAAATAAGTGTATGTCGACGATTTGTTATCGAATACTTGCCTAAAAATCATTTATTATTAATATCAAATTATAATGAATACCTCTACATTTCATTGGTCTTGTAGACATACCTGGAAAAGAAGCGCAAAAAATACAGCTTGGTGTGTACTAGGTTGTGCGATTGGAGATTTTGGAACAATATTATTTTTTCAATTAACTCAAATTCCTTTTCCAGTTTTAGGAATAATGATTTTAGCAATCATTAACGGATTGATCACAAGTATTATTTTAGAAACAATAATTTTAATGACACAAAATTTTAATTTTGTTAACGCATTCAAAACAGCTTGTGGTATGAGTTTAATTTCAATGATTAGTATGGAAATTATGATGAATTTAACTGACTATGTTTTAACTGGAGGCGCAATTTTAACATGGTGGGTGGTGCCAATAATGCTAATTGTAGGTTTTTTAACTCCGTGGCCTTATAATTATTGGAGATTAAAAAAGTTTGGTATTGCTTGTCATTAAGATTAAAGAATTCTCTTTAATAAATTGTCCCCAAAAAATAGTTTGTGAACAATAACAGCAGATATATGAAGCACTATTAAACCGATAAGGGTATAATTCGAAAGAATATGAATTTCATAAAACTGATCTGCTAAATCAAAATTTTCATTAATTTGAATTTCCTTAAATAATATTGTTAATGTTTCCCCATTAAACAATTTTTTTAATATTCCTGAAATTGTTATTGATAAAATAGCAATATATAAAAGCACATGGTTCATTTTTGCCAAAAACCTCTGTCCTTTAAAAATACTTGGATCTAATTTTGGAGTTGGATTAAGTATATTATTTATTAATCTAATTATTATTATATAAAACACAGTTAAACCTAACGTAACGTGTATATCTTCAATAGTTATTCTTTGATCACCAAAATCTAAATCAACTAGATAAAAACCCAAAGGTATTTGTATGAATAGAATAGCTGCGCTGAGCCAATGTAACACCTTTGAGATAATTCCATACTCTGTTAAGGTATTTGTTACATGCATAATTTATTTAATCACATAAAAAAATATATTAAAATAATTTTATTCTCAATTTTAAGCGTATTTTTCGTCTCATCTTCTAATGCTGAGTTGACAGTTGAAGATATTATTAAAAGCAGACAGGCATTGTTTAGTAAAAACTATAGTACAGCTAAAAGGGTTCAGGCTTTCTCTTCAAAAGGAGACTTTGAAAAAGCAAAAAAACTTATGATTGAAATGAGTGAAAATTATAAAGTTTTAATAGATCTATTTCCTGAAAATACTCAAGAGGGTTTTGATACTGAAGCTTTACTGACAATTTGGGATGAAAAAGATGATTTTAATGCATTAATGCAAAAAGCCTCTGATGATATGATAAAACTTACATCTGTAATTGAAGATGCTGAAGATATAAGAGGCACTCTAAAACAATTTATGTGGAGTAATTGTAAGGCTTGTCACAGCAGGTACAGAGAAGAACATTAGTTATTGAGTAAGAATGATACCTCAAAAAGTTAAAGATCATATTGAAGAATATATTAGCCAAGAAGTTTATGTTCAGATAGCTATTATTAAGGGCAAAGAGAAGGTTTCAACAGAAACAGCTATTGATAAATATTTTAACACAAATCACTTTAAAGATTTTTCAGAAGGTAAACCTTATTTTCATTTCATTGATGGATTAAGAGATAAATGCCTTGGAAAACTTAAAGATTCTCCAATGAGAGATAAGGCAACAGAGGACGAAACTATTAAATTATTGCAGAAAAAATTAAATGATTTAACTGATGATGAGCTTGAAGACACGTATTGGGAAATAGAAACAGGAGAATTTTTTTCAGGAGAGCAAATAAAAGAATTAGAAAAAAATTGCAGTGAATTAATTAAAGAGCTTAATCTTTTAAATAAAAATAAAGTAGAAGTTCAAAAAACTATTATGAGTTTTTGTGAAAACTATGAAAAGTTGTGTCAAAAAAAATACCCAGAAGCTCCACTTCCACTAGAAATATTAAAATCTGTAAATTAGTTTTTAAAGGGTTCGCTCTTTAAGTGTATACCTAAAGAGCTCCCTTATATCGCCTCTTTGGCATTATAATTCCGAGAGGAATTTATTTTTCGTTATATTTTTGAAATATGAGCTGTTCAGCTAAGTATCAGGTGGTGAAAGTATTAACATAAACCTCCTTATATAAAAAAGGTAATTATAATTTATACAATTTCAATTAATTTATTTTAATTTTGTGCAAATATATTTATTGAATACAACCTAGTGCTTTAGTAGATTCCCGCTAACTTAAGTTACTTCCAAAATTATTTTTTATTTATTAATTCACTGATAAAATTTTCACCGTAACCGTCATCAACAGCTTTTTGAAAATAATTTTTATTTACTTCAGCAACTTTTTCAGCTTCAGGAAAATCTTTTAACAAGTCTTGAATATAAGTTAAATCTTTTACAGAATTACTTGCTGTAAATTTAAATCCAGTAAAATCACCTTTTAACAGATTATCAAAAACTCTATTAAGTGCTGCAGAATTTCCAGAACCAAGTTT